>NZ_JBDJKW010000003.1:0-367083 GCF_039673065.1 Allobosea sp. TWI1241
GCGCATCGCCGCGCGACCCCAGCCGCAGCCGGAGGCGCGCACCCCGCTCGCCACCAGCTACGACGCCGACCGCGCCAGCCTCGACCAGCTCTTCGCCACCGCCAGCCGCCCGGCGGCCGCCGCTCCGGCGAGCAGGGGCGTCGCGACCGCCCGCGCCCGCGCCTCCGACGTGCGCGCCAAGGGCTGGATGACCGGGCCGAGCCCGGCGGCCGCGCTCGGCTTCTCCGAGACCGCGCCGAGCGAGCTCAAGACCAGCGGCTTCACCGGCCCGGCCGTGCAGCCCCTGCCGACGAATTTCGTCCAGAACTGAGCGGTCGCCGCTGCCGCCGGGATCCCGTGTCAGATGCCGGCGCCCTCGCTCGCCGCGCCGGCAAGCGCCCCGCGGCATGGGTCCCAGGTCGGTTCGCCGCCGAAGGTCTCGACCAGGCTGTCGATCAGCACGCGCACCTTGCCGGGCACATAGGCGCCCGGCGGCCGCACCACGTAGAGCCCGGTTTCCGGCAGTGGATAGTCGCGCAGCACCGCCTCCAGCCGCCCGGCCGCGATCGCGTCGCTGACGATGAAGGTCGGCACCATCGCCAGCCCGAGCCCGGCCTCGGCCCATTGCGTCAGCGTGTCGCCGCTGTCGGAGCGCAGCCGGCCCGAGGGGCGGATCGTCACGATCCGCCGGTTGACGCGGAAGTGCCAGTCCGGCAGCGCCGTGCCGGTATAGGCGAGGCATTCATGCGCTTCGAGATCGGCGGGAAGCGCCGGCCTGCCATGGCGGGCGAGATAGGCCGGGCTGCCGACCACCACGGTGTGGATCGTCGCGATGCGGCGCGCCACCAGGCTCGAATCCTTCAGGCTGCCGATGCGGACCGCGGCGTCGAAGCGCTCGCCGATCAGGTCGACCATACGGTCGCTCGCCTCGACGTCGAGGCGCAGGCGCGGATGGCGCACCGCGAGGTCGGCCAGCACCGGCGCGAGATGGCGGATGCCGAATGTCAGCGGCATCGACAGGCGCAGCCGCCCCGCCACGCCATCCGCCTGACGCGCCACCGCGTCGCGCGCCTCCTCCAGATCGGCGAGGATGCGCTCGCCACGCGCCTTGAACTCCAGCCCCGCCTCGGTGGGCGCGACTCCACGCGTGGTGCGGCTGAGCAGGCGCGTGCCGAGATCGGCCTCCAGCCGCGCCACCCGGCGGCTGACGATCGACTTCGCCAGGCCGAGCTGGTGCGCCGCACGGCCGAAGCCGCCGGCATCGACCACGGCGACGAAACTGCGGATATCGTCCAGCTCGGACATGAAGCGTTCCTCGACGAGCAACAGTTTAGTGCCCACTATGGGCATTCCGATGCCGCAAGTGAACCGCTACATCTGCCCCGAAGGCCCGCTGCCGTCGTCGCCCGGCGCAGCCGGCCCCGCATTCACCGGCCGACCGCGTCAGCCGACGCGATCCCAAGCCATCGATAATCGTGAGGAAGCCATGCTCGACAAGCTCAAGAAGCGCCGCACCCAGTACGCCCTCGGCAAGACCCTGCCCCTCTCCGAGGACAAGGTCGACGCGCTGATCCGCGAGGCGATCCGCCAGTCGCCCTCGAGCTTCAACTCGCAGAGCTCGCGCGCCGTGATCCTGTTCGGCAAGGAGAGCGACAAGTTCTGGTCGATCACCCGCGAGGCGCTGCGCGCCATCGTCCCGGCCGCCGATTTCGAGGCGACCAGCAAGAAGATCGACAGCTTCGCCGCCGGCGCCGGCACCGTGCTGTTCTTCGAGGACCAGGAGCCGATCAAGGCCCTGCAGGAGAAGTTCGCGCTCTACGCCGACAATTTCCCGATCTGGTCGCACCACTCGGCCGGCATGGCGCAGCTCGCCGTCTGGACCGCGCTGGCCGATGTCGGCATCGGCGCCAGCCTGCAGCACTACACCCCGCTGGTCGACGCCGAGGTCGCCAAGACCTGGAACCTGCCGGCGTCCTGGAAGCTGATCGCCCAGATGCCCTTCGGCTCGAACGAGGCCGGCTTCCCGGAGAAGAGCTTCATCGACGACGCGGTGCGCTTCCGCACCCATCGCTGAGACGCGCTGCCGGCGGGGCGGCGAGCCCGCCCCGTCTCCACGCCTGAAACGCAAAGCGCCGCCCGGCACGTGCCGGGCGGCGCTTTCATGTCCGCTACGCTTCGTCCGCGCTCAGGGCGTCTCGCCGACCGCCTGGAGATAGAGGTCGAGGATCGCCTCCTCTTCCTTGCGCTCCTCGAGGTCGCGCTTGCGCAGCGCGATCACCTTGCGCAGCACCTTGACGTCGTAGCCGTTGCCCTTGGCCTCGGCATAGACCTCCTTGATGTCGTCGGCGATGGTCTTCTTCTCTTCCTCGAGGCGCTCGATGCGCTCGACGATGCTCTTCAGCTGGTCGCCTGCAACCGGATCGTCCATTTTCAGACCTTTCAGTGGGTGATTGCCGGAGGGGTTCGCGCGGATGGGCGCCGAGGTCAAGCGCCAACCGGCGCGACTTCACATCTCCCGTGCCGCCGCCAGCGCACCGGGCATCAGGCGCGCCAGCCGCACGCCCCAGGCGCGGGCGGCATGGGGTTCGCCGATCAGGTCCTGCCGGATCTCGACCAGCGCGTCGAGCAGGCCGCGCCGCGTCGCGTGCCGGTCGATCGTGTCGCCCGGCAGCCCGCCGCGATAGGGCTCGTTGTCGCCGACGACGAGATCGCCCTCCGCCCGCAGCGCCGCGATCAGCGCGCGGGCGAGCCTGCCCTCCCCGTCCCAGAGCACGCCGGCCTGCCAGGGCCGCGGCACGCCCTTCCAGAACGGGGTAAAGGAGTGCAGCGAGACGATCGCCGGCGGATGGCCGGCGGCGAGCGCCTGCGTGACGGCGCGGTCGATCGCGGCGTCATAGGGCGCGTAGAAGCGCGCGACCCGCTCGGCGATGCCGGCCTCGTCGATGCGGGCATTGCCGGGCACGATCGCCCCGTCCGAGATGCGCATCACCAGGGTCGGATCGTCGCGGCCGCGATTGGGGTCGATCAGCAGGCGCGAGAAGCTGGAAAGCACCGCCGGCGCGCCGAGCGCGGCCGCCATGGCGCGCGTCATCTCGGCCGCGCCGATATCGTAGGCGATATGGCGCGTCAGCTGCGCAGCCGGCAGGCCGAGCCCGTCGAGCTGGGGCGGAATCGCATTGCTGGCATGGTCACAGAGCAGCAGCATCCCGGTCGCCGGATCGCCGGGGATGATCTCGACCTCGCCCGGCCGGAGGCCGCCGGCCTCGCTCTGCCCGTTCACATCCGCGCGCATCGCCGGCATCGGACCACATCGTCAAATCGCGGGTGACGCCCGCACGTCTGCGACATAGAAGGAGCCTGAACGAAAGTCGATCGTCGAGGGCGGGATCGCATGGGGGAGAGACAGGTGCAGCAACAAGATGGCGCAGTCGCGGCACGGCGCGCCGTCGCGCGCTCGATCTTCGACGCCGCCGTCGCCCGCGCCCATCCGCGCAGCTGGCTCGTCGACAATCTGCCCGAGCCCGGACGCGACGGCCGCCTGATCCTGCTCGCCGCCGGCAAGGCCGCCGGCAGCATGACCGCGCTGGCAGAAGCGCATTATCTCGACACGCTGCGCCTGCCACCGGCGCGCCTGCTCGGCCACGCCGTCGCCCGCCATGGCTACGAGGCGCCGACCCGCCACATCCCGATGGTCGCCGCCGGCCATCCCGTCCCCGACCAGGGCAGCATCGACAGCGCCGCGCACGCGCTGGCGCTGGCCTCGGCTGCCGGGCCGGAGGATTTCGTGCTGGTGCTGCTCTCCGGCGGCGGCTCGGCCAACTGGGTCGCGCCGGCCGGCACGCTGACGCTTGCCGAGAAGCAGGCGGTCAACAAGGCGCTGCTGCGCTCCGGCGCGCCGATCGGCGAGATGAACGTGGTGCGCAAGCACCTGTCGCGCATCAAGGGCGGCCGGCTGGCGCTGGCGGCCGCGCCGGCACGCCTGCTGACGCTCGCCGTCTCGGACGTGCCGCGCGACGACCCGACCGCGATCGCCTCGGGCCCGACCGTGCCCGATCCCAGCACGCTGGAAGAGGCGCGCGCCATCGTGGCGCGCTATCGCCTCGCCCTGCCGCCGGCGGCCGAGGCGCTGCTCGCCGATGCAGCGAGCGAAACGCCGAAGCAGGGCCACCCCGCCTTCGCCGGCAGCGAATACCGCATCGCGGCGCGCCCGGCCGACGCGATCGCCGCCGCCGTACGTGCTGCCGCCGAAGCCGGCTACGAACCGATCGATCTCGGCCCCGATCTCGAGGGCGAGGCCCGCGAGGTCGCCGCCGTCCAGGCCCGCCACGCCTTGGCGCTCAAGGCGGCCGGCCGGCGCGCCGCGATCATCTCGGGCGGCGAGCTCACCGTCACCATCGCCGGCGACGGCCGCGGCGGACCGAACCAGGAATTCGCCCTGGCGCTGGCGCTGGCGCTCGACGGTGCGCCAGGCATCGTAGCCCTCTCCGGCGACACCGACGGCACCGATGGCGGCGGCGGCGAGGCGACCGATCCGGCCGGCGCCCTGATCGACGAGACCACGCTGGCGCGCGCCCGCGCGCTCGGCCTCGATCCGGCCCAATCCCTGCGCCAGAATGATTCCACCGGTTTCTTCGCGCCGCTCGGCGACCTGCTGGAGACCGGCCCGACCCTGACCAACGTCAACGATTGCCGCGTGATCCTGATCGACCCATGACCCGCAGCGGACCGCATCTCCACAGCCGGCGCGCCTGGCGCGGCCTGCTCGCACCGGCGCTGGCCGCCGGCGCGCTGCTGGCCGCCAGCCAGCCCGCCTTCGCCGACCTGCGCATGTGCAACACCACCGCCAGCCGCGTCGGCGTGGCGCTGGGCTATCGCGATGCGCAGGGCTGGGTCACCGAGGGCTGGTGGAACCTGGCGCCGCGCTCCTGCGAGACGCTGCTCAGCGGCACGCTGGCGGCGCGCTTCTACTATGTCCACGCGGTCGACTACGACCGCGGCGGCGAGTGGACCGGCAAGACCTTCATGTGTACCCGCAACAGGGAGTTCACGATTCGCGGAATCGAGAACTGCCTGCCGCGCGGCTACGACCGGGCCGGCTTCTTCGAGGTCGACACCGGCGAGCAGAAGGGCTGGACCATCCAGCTGACCGACACCCAGGGCGGCGCTCCGGCGCGTCCCTGAGCGCGGCCTTACGGCGCGCCGTGCGGCCGGTGGCGATGAGGGCTTGCCCTCGGCCGCCGGATGCGCGAGGCCTGAACCAAACCACGTGACGAACGGCCGAAGGCCGACCAAGGAGATGACGACGCGATGAAGCGCGAACGGCGGATCAAGATCATCGCGACGCTGGGGCCGGCATCGTCCAGCCCGGAGATGTGCGCGGCCCTCTTCCAGGCGGGCGTCGACGTCTTCCGGATCAATATGAGCCACACCCAGCGCGAGACGCTGCCCGAGCGCATCGCCATGTTACGCGCGCTGGAGACGCAGTTCCGCCGCCCGGTCGGCATCCTCGCCGACCTGCAGGGCCCGAAGCTGCGCGTCGGCCAGTTCGGCGGCGACGGCGGCGCCATGCTGGAGAACGGCGCCCGCTTCGTGCTCGATGCCGACACCGCCCCGGGCGACGCGAAGCGCGTGCACCTGCCGCATCCGGAAATCCTCGAGGCGCTCGAGCCCGGCCACACCCTGATCCTCGACGACGGCAAGATCCGCCTCGTGGTCGAGAGCGCCACGCCCAAGCAGGCCGTGACCCGTGTCACCGTCGGCGGCCGGCTGTCCTCGCGCAAGGGCGTCAGCCTGCCCGACACCACCATCCCCGTCTCGGCGATGACCGAGAAGGACCGTTCCGACGCCGAGGCCGCGGCCGAGGCGGGCGTCGACTGGATCGCGCTCTCCTTCGTGCAGCGGCCGGAGGATATGGCGGAGCTCCGCAAGATCGTGCGCGGCCGGGCGCTGGCGCTCGCCAAGATCGAGAAGCCGCAGGCGGTACTGCGGCTGGAGGAGATCATCGAGGCCTCCGACGCGATCATGGTGGCGCGCGGCGATCTCGGCGTCGAGATGCCGCTGGAGAAGGTGCCGGGCACCCAGAAGCGCATCACCCGCATGGCCCGGCGCATGGGCAAGCCGGTCGTCGTCGCGACCCAGATGCTGGAGAGCATGATCACCGCCCCTGTGCCGACCCGCGCCGAGGTCTCCGACGTCGCGACCGCGGTGTTCGAGGGCGCCGACGCGGTGATGCTCTCGGCCGAGAGCGCCGCCGGCCAGTACCCGATCGAGGCGGTGACGATGATGAACCGCATCGCCGAGGAGGTCGAGAACGAGTCGGTCTACCGCTCGATCCTCGAGTCGCAGCGCGCCCTGCCGGAGGCCACCGGCGCCGACGCCATCGCCAAGGCCGCCCACGAGATCGCGACCACGCTCAACCTCAAGGCGATCGCCGCCTGGACCTCTTCGGGCTCGACCGCCTTCCGCATCGCCCGCGAGCGCCCGAACTCGACCGTGATCGCCCTGACGCCCAACCGGGCTACCGCCCGCCAGCTCACCCTGGTCTGGGGCGTGCACTCGGTGGTGACCAAGGACGCCAGCGACAATGACGACATGGCCTTCCGCGCCTGCAAGTTCGCGGTGCGCGAGGGCTATGCCGCGGCGGGCGACCGCATCATCGTCGTCGCCGGCGTTCCCTTCGGCACGCCGGGCGCCACCAACATGGTCCGCATCGCCTTCGTGGCGAAGGAGCATGTCGAGCGCGCCTGAGGCCGCGCCCGACCGCGCCATGGTCGGGGCCGGCGCCGGCCCCGACGCGCCCCCGCTGAGGCTGTGGCGCGCCGCATTGCCCTGCGGCGCGCGCGTGCTCTACTCCTGTGGCATCCGTCCCGGCAGGCAGCGACGCCCATGACCCTCACCGACATCGCCACCCGGACCTACAACCACAGCTGGCGGCTCGACCCGATCATCCGCAGCCTGCTCGACACCGATTTCTACAAGCTGCTGATGCTGCAGATGATCCGGCGCTTCCACCCGGACGTGCAGGTCACCTTCGGCCTGATCAACCGCACCGCCTCCGTGCGCCTCGCAGACATCGTCGACGAAGGCGAGCTGCGCGCCCAGCTCGACCATGCCCGCGCGCTGCGCTTCACCAAGAACGAGCTGATCTGGCTGGCCGGCAACAGCTTCTACGGCAAGACCCAGATGTTCGCGCCGGACTTCATCGCCTGGCTGGCCGAGTTCCGCCTGCCCGAGTACCAGCTGCGCAAGGTCGACGGGCAGTACGAGCTGACCTTCTCCGGCCCCTGGACCCACAGCATGATGTGGGAGATCCCGGCGCTGGCCATCGTCAACGAGCTGCGCTCGCGCGCCGCCCTGCGCGGCCAGGGCCGCTTCACGCTCGACGTGCTCTACGCCCGCGCCAAGGCCAAACTCTGGGACAAGGTCGAGCGGCTGAAGCAATTGCCCGATCTGCGCATCTCGGATTTCGGCACGCGCCGCCGCCACGGCCATCTCTGGCAGCGCTGGTGCGTCGAGGCGCTGAAGGAGGGGCTCGGCCCGACCTTCTCCGGCACCTCCAACGTGCTGCTCGCCATGGAGAACGACCTCGAGGCGATCGGCACCAACGCGCATGAGCTGCCCATGGTGCTCGCCGCCCTCGCCGAGGACGACGCGGCGCTGCGGCAGGCGCCCTATCGCGTGCTCGACGAATGGCGCCAGGTCTATGGCGGCAACCTGCTGATCGTCCTGCCCGACGCCTTCGGCACCACCGCCTTCCTCGCCGACGCCCCGGACTGGCTCGCCGACTGGACAGGCTTCCGCCCCGACAGCGCCCCGCCGATTGAGGCCGGCGAGCAGATCATCGCCTGGTGGCAGCGCCAGGGCCGCGATCCGCGCGGCAAGCTGCTGGTCTTCTCCGACGGGATGGACATCGATTCGATCGAGGCCGCCTATCACCATTTCCACGGCCGGGTCCGCACCAGCTTCGGCTGGGGCACCAACCTGACCAATGACTTCAGCGGCTGCTCGCCGGTCGGCGCGCCGGGGCTCGAGCCGATCTCGCTGGTCTGCAAGGTGATCAGCGCCAATGGCCGCCCGGCGGTGAAGCTTTCGGACAACCCCAACAAGGCGACCGGCACGCCGGACGAGATCGCCCGCTATCTGCGCGTCTTCGGCGGGGCGGACCGCAAGGCGCAGGCCGTCACGGTCTGAGCCCCTCGCGAGCGGAATCCTCACGACGCTGCGCCGACACCAGCAGCAGCATCGGCCGCTCCAGCTCCTCGGCGAGGCCGGGATTCTCGGCGATCTGCGCGGCGGTCGGTGCGAACTCCTCGACATGGCACACGGTGAACCCCGCCGCGATCAACCCATTCAACGTCGTGCCCAGCCTGCGGTGATGCTTGATCACCCCGTCGGCGAACCAGTTGGTGCGACGCTCGCCTTCCAGCGCGTAGCCGTTCACCGGCCAGGTCTTACGCCCGTCCTCGTCGCGGCTCCAATGCGGATGCGCCGCCGCCATGTAGATCGGGTGCTCGATGGTGAAGACGAGCCGGGCACCGGGTCGCAAGGCACGCCGGATCATGCGGACCAACCGGCCGAAATCCGCGATATAGTGAAAGGCCAGCGCGCTATACGCGAAGTCGAACGCCGCCGGCGCCAGGTCGAGCGTCTCGAGATCGGCGATCTCGTAGGCGATCGCCGGATCCTCGGTCAGCGCCTTGGCGCGCGCGATCATCCGGGCCGACACGTCCAGCCCCGTGACCGCAGCCGCCCCCTGCTCGCGCGCCCAACGGGCGAACCAGCCGAAGCCGCAGCCGAGATCGACCACCGCCTTGCCGGCCAGATCCGGCAGCAAGGCGCGCACCGCCGGCCATTCCGGCGCGGCGGCCAGCCCGTGCACCTGCCGCGGCAACTGGCTGTAGCCGGCGAAGAAGGCCGGATCGTCATAGATGTTCTGTGCCATTCAAGGCTCCGTCTCTGCCGGGGGGAGGCCAGGCTCGCGCGGCGCCCGCCGCCTTCGCGGTGAGACGGTCCGGCGAGCTGCGCACCTCGAGGCCGACGCGATCGGCACTCTGGCATCGCGCTTGTGCCGGCGGCCGGCGCACCAGGCGCGAAAATCGCGATGATGCGGCGACTATTCGGAAGCCCCCCGGAGGCTGTCAACGACCTCGCCGATCCGGAATACCCGCCCGGTGCCGGCCTCGCGGTAGAAATCCACCCGCACGCCGTTCCAGTGATAGTCGAGATGCCGGCCCTGGACCGGCAGCGTCGCGCGATCCGGCCAGAACAGGCCGACGCATGTGCCATCGGGGCGGCGCACGCTCGGATAGACCACGCCGTCGCTGCCCTCCCGGCGCAGCTTCGCGCCCAGCGCCTGCGCGGCGGCATAGTCGTCGGGCAGGAGACAGGGGCCTGCGCCCGCAGCCTCCCCGCGCAGATCGTGCAGCGACGCGTCGATCGTCAGCACCAGCTCGCGGAACTGCGAGGCCCAGCCCGGCGTCTCCGCCGTGCGCGCCATGAAGCGGGCATGATGGTGGATGGTCTCGAACAGCGCGGTCTCGAAGCCCTCCGCCGCATAGAGCACGCCGAAGCTGCCGTCGCTGAACCGGCTCGGCCGGTCGCGGCTGACATGGGTGAAGGGCGCCATCAGGAAGCTGGCGCCCGGGCCCGAGACGCGCCGCTCCGGCGGCACGAGGTCGAGATTGCCGACCGTCTCCATCAGCCGCGGATTGGTCTTCATCTCGGCGCTGAGCAGCAGCGGCCAGTCGGCCGGGTCGGCGATGTCCTCGAACAGGTCGATCGGCGGGAAGGCGCTGCGGATGATGCGCACCGCGCCCGGCCAGGCGACCCGCGACACCGACGGGGCGGCGCTCACCAGAGCCCGCGCTCGGCGTCGAGATAGCGGCGCACCCGCATCAGATCGGTGAGCTCGCCGCCGAGCATGACCTCCAGCGCCGAGCGGCCGGCGAAGGCGGTGTTGGCCGCCCTGATCCAGTCATAGCCGCGCTGGGGCTCGCGAAAGATCAGCCGCAGCGCCTTGTGGATGCCCATCAGGTTGGAGAGGCGCGCCTTGCCGTCGCGGTCGATCCGGCCGATCTCGCCGGCCTTCCAGCGGCGATAGCTGCGCAGCGTCTGGTCGAGGAGCACGCAGGCCTCCTCGTCGGTCAGCCCCCAGAGCCTGAACAGGTTGACCGCGGCACGGAACATCGCGGCCGCCTCGGCATCGCTGATCGCAGCCGGAGAGAAGGCGGGAGGAAGCGTCTCGACGGGCGAAAGCCGGTTCATGGCAACGTCTCCATATGGCATGATATGCAGATTTACTGCCATATGGCAAGAGACGGCCGATGAGAGTGCGGTGGTGTCCGCCGAGCGCGGCCTGAATCCTTGCGCGCAGAGGCGCCGGGAGGTCGACGACGGGAGAATCACGCCTGCCTTGCAATGGGGAGCGAGCCGCGGGCGTCGGCGAGCCTGCGTCTCGCGCGACTCACCGAAAGACGAAGCGGATGACAGGGCTGCGCCGGCGGCGATTCACGGCCGGCGCGGGCAACAGCCGGCTCGCGCGGACTGCGACTCAGGTGTCGCGGCCATCGACCTCCCTGGTCAGGGCCTTCACCGCGTCCTTGCCGGCCTCGAGCTGCGGGTAGACCGCCAGCGCCCGACGATAGGCCACCATGGCGCGCTTGTCGTCGCCCTGCTGGCTCAGGATCATGCCGAGCCCCATCATCGCGCCGTAATGGCGCGGCTCGCGCTTCAGCGTCTCGGCGATGTCGATCAGCGAGCGCGCCGGATCGCCGAGGAGGAAGAGCACGTTGGCGCGCTGGTTCCAGGCCTCGGCCCAGTCGGGACGCAGCGCGATGACACGGTCGAGCAGCTCGACCGCCAGCGGCAGATCCTGCGCCTGCGCAGCCGTGCGGGCCCGCGTCATCAGCAGGTCGGCGGTGTCGGAGCCCGAGCGGGCCCAGCGGCGCTGGATCAGCCCGGCGATGCCCTTCGCCTCCTCCGACGTCTTGGCGGCGGCGAGCCGCTCGAACAGCCGGTCCAGGGTCGCGGCCGGCCCGCGCGGCTCGGCGGGCGCCTCGACGGCCGGGGCTTCCCGCTCGGGCGGCGATTCGGCCTGGGCGACGGCGGTGCGCGGCACAAGCACGAGCAGCAGCGGGATCGACGCGAAGCGAAGGATGCGGAAGGCCTGCATGGCGGAAACCTGACGCCGCCGGCCGCCGCAGTCAAATCACGGGGCGGCGATGGCCGGCGCCCATGCGAAAAAAGCGGGCCGCAAGAACTGCGGCCCGCTCGATTCGGTGCGATGCGCGCGCAAGGCGGCCCGAAGGCCGCCCGCGACTCAGCCCTGGCGGGCCTTGAAGCGCTTCTGGACCTTGTTGATGATGTAGACGCGGCCCTTGCGGCGCACGAGCTGGTTGTCGCGATGACGGCCACGCAGCGACTTCAGCGAATTACGGATCTTCATAACTCAGACTCCCGTCGGCGAGCCTGCCGGCCCACCGGTCAAATATTCCCCGGCGCGACGTGGGCCGAGCGACCCTCATCGAACAAACGACCCGCGCGCCTGATGCGATGCCGGCTGTATAAGGATTTTTCGACGGAAGGCAAGGGGGAAGGCGCCCCGTCCCCTTACGCTAGGGCAAGAACCCTGCCATTGTGGCGCCATGCTCCCGTGGCTCCTGTCCGCCACGAAACGGAGCTCAGCCGGCAGGCGGTCGCTTCGGCGTCGCCGGGGCGGGCTGCAAGAGCTGGAGCCGACCGCCGATTGCCGACCCGGTTGCCGAAGACCTCGTGTCAGGACCTTGCGGGCTCCACGGCCGCAACCGATCTCAGGCAATGCCTATCTCAGGGAGCCTACCCCGATGTTCAACGCCAAATCTCTTCTCGATGCCCTGATCAGCGCCGGCAGCCAGGCCGGCGCCGCGGGCGGGGGGCAGCCCGGTGCCGGCGGCCAGCAGGGCGGCCTCGGCGGCCTGCTCGGCGGCCTCGCCGAACAGGTGCAGAAGGCGGGCGGGGCCGGCGGTCTCGCCGGCATGGCCGGCAAGATCCTCGGCCAGGCCGGTCAGGGCGTGCAGGACGCCGCCCGCGACACCGGCCTGCAGCGCGGGGCCGGCGACCTGGTCGGCCAGCTCTCGGGCAAGACGCCGGAGGAGATCGTCGCGCAGGTCCGCGGCATGCTCGGCAGCAACCAGCTCGCGGCCGGCGCCCTGCTCGGCGGCCTGGGCGCGCTGGTGTTCGGCACCTCGGCCGGCCGCTCCATCGCCGGCTCGGCCGCCAAGCTCGGCGGCGCCGCGCTGATCGGCGGCCTCGCCTACAAGGCCTGGCAGAACTATCAGGCCGGCAAGCCGATGCTCGGCGCCGACGACCAGCCGCTGCTGCCGGCGCCGCGCGGCTCGGGCTTCGAGGCGGAGGCGACGACCGAGACCGGCGCGCTGGTCTTCATCCGCGCCATGATCGCGGCCTCGACCTGCGACGGCCATATCGACGATGCGGAGCGCGCGGCGATCCTGGGCGGGCTGCGCCAGGTCGGCCACGACGCCGAGGCCAATGAATGGCTGGCGCGCGAGATGGCCAACCCGGCCAGCGTCGACCAGCTGGTCGAGGGCGCGCAATCGCCGGAGATGGCGGCGCAGATCTATACGGCAGCGCGCATCGCCATCAATCCCGACACCCCGGCCGAGAAGGACTTCCTGGCCGGGCTGGCCGGCTCGCTCGGCCTCGACGCCGAGCTGGTGGCGAACATCGACGCCGCCGCCAGCGCCGCCAAGGTTTGACGGCGCGAGACGAAAAAGCCCGGGCGGTTCACCCGCCCGGGCTCTCGTCGTGTCAGGCTCTCGCGCGCCTCAGGCGGCCGGGGCGCGCTTCAGGAACGCCTTCATCCGCTCCAGCGCCCGCTCGATGTTCTCCAGAGAGTTGGCGTAGCTCAGGCGGATGAAGCCCTCGCCGTGCACGCCGAAATCCGGGCCGCCGATCGTGGCGACGCCGGCGTCCTCGAGCAGGGCAGAGGCCAGCTTCTTGGCCTTCCAGCCGGTCTTCGAGACGTTCGGGAAAGCGTAGAAGGCGCCCTTCGGCGTGGCGCAGGAGACGTTCTCCATGGCGTTGAGCCCGGCGACCACCGCCTTGCGGCGCCGGTCGAACTCGGCCGCCATGGCGTGCACCGCGTCCTGCGGGCCGGTGAGCGCCGCGATGCCGGCCCATTGCGCCGGGGCGTTGACGCAGGAATGCGAGTTCACCGCCAGCTTGCGGGCATTGTCGTAGAGCGGCTTCGGCCAGACCGAGTAGCCCATGCGCCAGCCGGTCATCGCATAGGTCTTCGACCAGCCGTTGAGCAGGATCAGCCGGTCGCGGATCTCCGGATAGCTCAGCAGGCAGACATGCTTCTCGCCATCATAGAGCAGCTGGTCGTAGATCTCGTCCGACATCACCGCGACGTCGGGGAAGCGCGCCAGCCCGGCGACGAGCTTGTCGACCTCGGCCTTGGGCGTGACGCCGCCGGTCGGGTTGGCCGGCGAGTTGATGATCAGCAGGCGGGTGCGCGGCGTGATCAGCGACAGCGTCTCCTCGGCCGAGAAGGCGAAGCCGTTCTCCTCGCGGATCGGCACCGGCACCGGGGTCGCCCCGGTGAACTCGATCATCGAGCGATAGATCGGGAAACCCGGATCGGGATAGAGGATCTCGGCGCCCGGCTCGCCGAACATCAGGATCGCCATGAACATGGTGACCTTGCCGCCCGGAACGATCATCACCTCCTCGGGCGAGACCTCGACCTGAAAGCGCTTGTGCAGGTCGGCCGCCACCGCCTCGCGCAGCGGCAGGATGCCGTTGGCCGGGGTGTAGCCGTGATGGCCGTCGCGCAGCGCCTTCACCGCCGCCTCGACGATGTGGTCGGGCGTCGGGAAATCGGGCTGGCCGATGCCGAGATTGATGATGTCCTTGCCCTGCCGCTGCAACTCCGTCGCGCGGGCGAGCACCGCGAAGGCGTTTTCCTCGCCGATGCGCGAGAAGGCGGGAACGACGTGAAGCGTCATGGCGATCTTCCTCTCCTGACAGCCGCCGTCTTGCTGCGCGGCAACGTCACGGGCCTGTGTGCGGCCCCGGCAGTCTCTTGGCCGCAAAGCCTTCGGCGACGCAAGCCCGCCTTCGGCCGCCGGTACCTGCGCCAGAGGCCGAGCGGGGCAGCAATTGGAACACTTGCAAACTGGGCCGATCGGATTTTTGCTGGCGGCCGCGCCGAAACGGCGTCTGGCGCGGCCGCAACGGCTGCTGTATGCAGAATACAGCGCCCGTTCCGGTCATGCCGGCCACGTCGGCGCATGCCGGGACATATCGATCAAATCGTTTTAGGGTCTGACCAGGCGGCATGAAGTCCGCCCATGTCGCGAGAGGAAGACTGAGGATGGCCAAGACGCCGACAGGCAAGACGGGCGCGAAGAAGCCGGCCCGCCGCATCAAGCCGGAGCAGCTGCGCTCCAAGGCCTGGTTCGACAACCCCGCCAATGCCGACATGACCGCGCTCTATATCGAGCGCACCATGAATTTCGGCCTGTCGCGCGAGGAGCTGCAGTCGGGCCGCCCGATCATCGGCATCGCCCAGTCGGGCTCCGACATCGCGCCGTGCAACCGCCATCACCTCGAGCTGGCCAGCCGCGTCCGCGACGGCATCCGCGAGATGGGCGGCGTGCCCTTCGAGTTCCCGATCCATCCGATCCAGGAGACCTGCAAGCGGCCGACCGCCTCGCTCGACCGCAACCTGCAGTATCTCTCGCTGGTCGAGATCCTCTACGGCTACCCGATCGACGGCGTCGTGCTCACCACCGGCTGCGACAAGACCACGCCGGCCCAGATCATGGCCGCCGCCACCGTCGACATCCCGGCGATCGCCCTGCCCGGCGGGCCGATGCTCAACGGCAACTTCCGCGGCGAGCGCACCGGCTCCGGCACGATCGTCTGGAAGGCGCGCCAGATGATGGCCGCCGGCGAGATCGACTATCGCGGCTTCGTTGACCTTGTCGCTTCGTCGGCCCCCTCGGCCGGCCACTGCAACACCATGGGCACGGCCTCGACCATGAACGCGCTCGCCGAGGCGATGGGCATGACCCTGCCCGGCGCCGCCGCGATCCCCGCGCCCTATCGCGACCGCTACGAGATGGCCTATCTCACCGGCCGCCGCATCGTGGAGATGGTCTGGGAGAACCTGATCCCCTCCAAGATCCTCACCCGCGAGGCCTTCGAGAACACCATCGTCATCAACTCGGCGATCGGCGGCTCGACCAACGCCCCGATCCACGTCAACGCCATCGCCAAGCATATCGGCGTCAAGCTCGACAACGAGGACTGGACGAAGATCGGCTACGAAGTGCCGCTGCTGGTCAACATGCAGCCGGCCGGCGAGTATCTCGGCGAGGACTACTATCGCGCCGGCGGCCTGCCCGCCGTGATCGCCGAGCTGATCGCCAAGGGCAAGCTGAAGCCGGCCATCACCGCCAACGGCAAGACCCATATCGAGAACTGCGAGGGCGCCTTCGCCGAGGATCGCCGGGTCATCAAGACCTATGACGAGCCGATGAAGAAGGAAGCCGGCTTCCTCAACCTCTCGGGCAACCTGTTCGATTCCGCGATCATGAAGACCAGCGTGATCACCCCGGAATTCCGCAAGCGCTATCTCGAGAACCCGAAGGACCCGATGGCCTTCGAGGGCAAGGCCATCGTCTTCGACGGCCCGGAGGACTACCACCACCGCATCGACGATCCCTCGTTGGCGATCGACGAGCACTCGATCCTGTTCATCCGCGGCGTCGGCCCGGTCGGCTATCCGGGCGCGGCAGAGGTCGTGAACATGCGGCCGCCGGATTACCTGATCAAGAAGGGCGTCTCGGCGCTGGCCTGCGTCGGCGACGGCCGCCAGTCCGGCACCTCCGGCTCGCCCTCGATCCTCAACGCCTCGCCGGAAGCGGCGACCGGCGGCGGGCTCGCTCTGGTCAGGACCGGCGACATGGTGCGCATCGACCTGAAGAAGCGCACCGCCAACATCATGATCTCGGACGAGGAGCTTGCCGAGCGTCGCGCCGCCTTCAAGGCCGCCGGCGGCTACAAGTATCCCAAGAGCCAGACCCCCTGGCAGGAGATCCAGCGCAAGATCGTCGACGAGCTCTCCGAGGGCATGGTGCTGAAGCCGGCGGTCAAGTACCAGAAGATCCACAAGAAGTTCGGCGTGCCGCGCGACAACCACTGACCACGGCCGGGGCCGGCGGCGAAAGCCTCCGGCCCCGTTCGCATCCCGGTGCCCGGAGACGGCATGGAGCCCTTCATCGAGGCGATCGGCGCCGGCGGCATGCTGGCGCTCCTGGCGGTCGCAGGCGCCGTGCTCGGCGGGGCGCTGGGCCACTGGTTCGCGAAGCCCGGCCGCAAGCGGATGATCTCCGGCGCGATCATGGGGGCGCTCGCCCTGCCGCTCGGCGCCATCGCGCTGACGGTGCACCTCACCGCCCTGCTGATCGGGGCGTTCGCCATGGCGGCCGCGGTCGTCGTCGGCGGTTTTCTCGGCTGAGGCCGCCGGCGCGGCGCCGGCGCCTGGCATGAGCCACGTGCATCCGCATCCGCCCTGGGATGCGTCGCATCGGGGCTGACAATCCCTCGCGACGACGACACTATGCGCCACCAACCGAGGCGGCTCGTTTGAAACGATTGAAAATGCCCCAGCGCCCGCAGGCCGTTCCGCTCCTCGCATGTGATGGCGACCCTGTCGCCCCGGGCTGCGCGCGCCGCGGACGGGCGCTGGCCATGCACCGGCGGGCGACCGGAGCGCGCTCGTGAGCGGCTCCCTCCTCCTCGCCCCCGCCTGGGTCGGACAGAGCGGCCTCTGGCTCGTCGACGCCAAGGGGCGCCGCAAGCCGGTCGACGCCGAAGGTGCTGGCCTCTCGGACGATCTGGCCGACCGGCTCGAGAGCTGGATGGATTCCTTCGACGCGATCTATGACGAGGACGACGAGGCGGCCAGCGACTTCGCCGGCGACGCCGAGCGCGAGGCCTTCCTGCGCGAGGGCGAGGCGATCGCCGCCGCCATCCGCGCCGAGCTCGGCGACGACGAAGCGCTGGCGGTCGACCTGACCGGCTGGCGCGCGGGGGCCGCGCCATGACCCAGACCGTGCCGCCGCTGCTCGACTGGACTCCCCCGCCCTTCCCGCCCGCCAAAGTGCTCGACGGCCGCTGGTGCCGGCTGGAGCCGATCGACGCCGCCCGCCATGGCGACGACATCTGGGCGGCGATGCAGGGCCGCAACGATCTCTGGACCTGGATGCCGGCCGAGCCGCCCCCGACCCGCGAGGCCTATGGCGAGCTGCTCGCCGGCATGGCGGTCAAGCCCGGCATCGTGCCCTTCGCCGTGGTCGACAAGGCCGACGGCAAGGCCAAGGGCCATCTCTGGCTGATGGAGATAAGGCCCGAGCACGGCGTCTTCGAGGTCGGCTACATCACCTACTCGCCCTCGCTCCAGCGCACCCGCGTCGCGACCGAGGCGATCCATCTCTGCGGCGAGTACGGCTTCTCGCTGGGCTATCGCCGCTTCGAATGGAAGTGCAACGCCCTGAACGAGCCGTCGCGGCGCGCGGCGCTGCGCTTCGGCTTCCGTCACGAGGGGCTCTTCCGCCAGCATATGGTGGTCAAGGGCCGCAACCGCGACACCCACTGGTTCTCCATTCTCGACAGCGAATGGCCGGCCGTGTCAGAGGCCTTCCGCGCCTGGCTGGCGCCGGAGAATTTCGACGCGGCCGGCCGCCAGTTGCGGCCGCTGGAGAGCTTTCGCTCAGCCTGAGCGCATCACGTCCCGCCCGCTCGAGGGTCCGGGATCAGACAAGGACGAAGAAGGACCAAGGCGATGGCAGGACGTTTGAAGGGCAAGGTCGCGGTCATTACCGCGGCGGGACAGGGCATCGGCCGCGCGATCGCCGAGGCGTTCGTGGCCGAAGGTGCCACCGTCTGGGCGACCGACAAGGACGTCGCGCTGCTGGAGGGGATTCCGAAGGCCAAGAAGCGCAAGCTCGACGTGCTCTCGACCAAGGCGGTCGAGGCCTTCGCCGAGAAGGTCGGCCCGATCGACATCCTGGTGAACGCCGCCGGCTACGTGCATCACGGCACCGTGCTCGACTGTGACGACAAGGCCTGGGAGTTCTCCTTCGACCTCAACGTCAAGTCGATGCACCGCACGGTCAAGGCCTTCGTCCCCGGCATGCTCGCCGCCGGCAAGGGCTCGATCGTCAACATCGCCTCGGGCGCCGGCTCGGTGCGCGGCATCCCGAACCGCTATGTCTACGGCGCCACCAAGGCGGCCGTGATCGGCCTGACCAAGGCCGTCGCCGCCGACTACATCAAGAAGGGCATCCGCTCGAACGCGATCTGTCCCGGCACGATCCAGTCGCCCTCGCTCGACCAGCGCATCAAGGACCTGGCGCAGCTGCAGAACGTCAGCGAGGAGGCCGCCCGCCAGGCCTTCATCGATCGCCAGCCCATGGGCCGCCTCGGCACCGCCGAGGAGATCGCCATGCTGGCCGTCTACCTGGCCTCCGACGAGTCGAGCTACACAACCGGCCAGATCCATCTGGCCGATGGCGGCTTCGCCCTCTGAGCGGTCCGGCGCGATGCATGTCCTGATTACCGGCGCGGCCGGCATGGTCGGCCAGCGCCTGGCGGCGCGCCTCGCCCGCGAGGGCGCCTGCGCCGGGCGGCCGATCGCGCGGCTGACGCTGACGGACATCGTCGCGCCCCCGCGGCCCGCCGGCTTCGACGGGCCGATCACGATCCGCACCGAGGATTCCGGCACGGCCGCCAATGCGGCCGCGCTGGCCGCGCTGCGGCCGGACCTGATCTTCCACCTCGCCGCGATCATCTCCGGCGAGGCGGAACGCGATTTCGACAAGGGCTACCGCGTCAATCTCGACGGCATGCGCAACCTGCTGGAGGCGATCCGTGAGGAAAGCACCCGTAACGGCCCCTATGTCCCGAAGCTGGTGTTCTCCTCCTCGAGCGGCATCTTCGGCGCGCCCTTCCCGCCAGCGATCTCCGACGATTTCCACGCTACGCCCCTGACCAGCTACGGCACGCAGAAGGCGATCGGCGAATTGCTGCTGGCCGATTATTCCCGGCGCGGGCTCGTCGAGGGCGTCGGCATCCGCTTCCCCTCGATCGTCATCCGCCCCGGCAAGCCCAACGCCTCGGCCGGCGGCTTCTTCTCCGGCATCGTCCGCGAGCCGCTGCAGGGCCAGGAGGCGCTGCTGCCGGTCGGCGAGGACGTGCTCTTCACCCATGCCAGCCCACGCTCGGCCGTGGGCTTCCTGATCCACGCCGCCTCGCTCTCGCGCGAGGCGCTGGGCCCGCGCATCAACCTGACCATGCCCGGCGTCTGCGTCACGGTCGGCGAGCAGATCGCGGCGCTGCGCCGGATCGCCGGCGAGCGCGCCGTCAAGCTGATCCGCCGCGCGCCCGACGAGGCGGCGGCCACCATCGTCAAGGGCTGGCCGACGCGCTTCGAGGCCAGCCGCGCGCTCTCCCTCGGCTTCCGCGCCGAACGCGATTTCGACGAGATCATCCGCGTCCATATCGAGGACGATCTCGGCGGGCACCTTCCCACCTGATCCAAGAAAACACGAGGAAACACCCCATGCATGTTCTCGTTCTCGGCGGCGCCGGCATGGTCGGCCGCAAGTTCATCGAGCGCCTCGCCCGCGACGGCGCGCTCGGCGGCAAGCCGGTCGACAAGGTCACCGCGCAGGACATTGTCGCCGCCACCGCCCCGGCCGGCGCGCCCTTCGCCTTCGAGGCGATCGCCTCCGACATGTCGAAGCCCGGCGAGGCCGAGAAGCTGATCGCCTCGCGCCCGGAGATCATCATCCATCTCGCGGCGGTCGTCTCCGGCGAGGCCGAGGCCGATTTCGACAAGGGCTACCTGATCAATCTCGACGGCACGCGCTATCTCTTCGAGGCGATCCGCCATGCCGGCGACGGCTACAAGCCGCGCGTCGTCTTCACCTCCTCGGTCGCGGTCTTCGGCGCGCCGTTCCACGACAAGATCGAGGACGAGTTCTTCACCACCCCGCTGACCAGCTACGGCACCCAGAAGGCGATCGGCGAACTGCTGCTCTGCGACTACAGCCGCCGCGGCTTCTTCGACGGCGTCGGCATCCGCCTGCCCACCATCTGCGTACGTCCCGGCACGCCGAACAAGGCGGCCTCGGGCTTCTTCTCCAACATCATCCGCGAGCCGCTGAACGGCCAGGAGGCGGTGCTGCCGGTCTCCGACCAGGTCCGCCACTGGCACGCCTCGCCGCGTTCGGCCGTCGGCTTCCTCGTCCACGCCGCCACCATGGACACCGCCGCGATCGGCCCGCGCCGCGCGCTCACCATGCCGGGTTATTCCTGCACGGTGGCCGAGCAGATCGAGACGCTGCGCAAGGTCGCCGGCGACAATGTCGTCAAGCGCATCCGCCGCGAGATCGACCCGGTGATCGACGGGATCGTCGCCGGCTGGCCGCGCAACTTCGACGCTAAGCGCGCCGCCTCGCTCGGCTTCAAGGCGGAGAAGAACTTCGAGGAGATCATCCGCGTCCATATCGACGACGAGCTGGGCGGCACCTTCGTCGCCTGATCCGACACCGCAGCTGCAAAGCCGCCTGCGATGCCCGCCCCCGTGGCGGGCATCGTCATCTCCAGCGTCGCGATCGCGCTTCTGTCGAACGGCCGGCCGCCGCCGCCTCGCCGCCCCTCTAGGGCAGCTTGCGCAGCATCAGCGGCGCGCCCACGGCGGGGTCCTTGCGCCAGCCCCCGTCCTCGAAGACCAGTTCCACTGTGTGCCCGCGCCGGGCGATCAGGGCGAGCCTGCCGTCCAGGTATCGCCAGCCGACGGGATCGAAGATGGTGAGCCCGGTATCGGTGCAAGGCCCCTCGAACTGCACGAGCGCACCGCCTGCGGCCTTCCGCGGCTCGGCCGTCAGCCGCAGCCGGCAGGCCTCGCGCCCGCGCTGGCGCATCATCGCATAGACACCGGGCAGGCTGTCCCTGTCCGGGGCCGTGGCGGGATCGACCGGAGTCGGGCGGCTGGCGGCGGTGGCGGCCCGCTCGGCGGCGCTCGGCTCGCGCCGGGGCGCGGCACGGACATGGCCGGCGGGATCGAGCCCGTAGGCGGCGCCGTCGCTGCCCTTGCCCCGCCGGCCAGGCGAAGCCGCCTCGCCGAAGGCGATCACCACCTTGCCGGCGGCGTCGAGCAGGCGCGGCGCGCCGTCGACCACCGTCCAGGCCGTGACCTCCGCCAGGATCGGCAGCGCCCGCCGGCAGGTCGCCGGGAAACGGAGCTGGCGGCCATGCGGCACGGTCTCGGCGCCCAGCGTCACCGTGCAGCGGCGCGGCGCGCCGATCCGCTCGATGTCCCAGGCGCCGGCATAGGGGCGAAGCTGCGCCGGCAACTGCTCGCTGCCGGCGGGCAGCACGCGCGTCTGAGCCAGCGCCGGCAAAGCGCCGGCCAGCAGCAGAACCGCCGGCAGCAGCCGGCGGCAGGACGATGCCGGCCGCGCCATCGGGCGCGGCGGCGTCGTGCGGGCGATGCTCAGGCTTTCTTCCATGGCGTCTCGGCGACGGGCGTCTTCGGCCCCTTGCCATCGAACCACGAGACGAGGTTGTCCACCAGCAGCTGGCCCATCTGCTCGCGGGTGTGGACCGAGGCCGAGCCGACATGCGGCAGCAGCACGACATGGTCGAGCGCGATCAGCTCGGCCGGGACGCGCGGCTCGTCCTCGAACACGTCGAGGCCGGCCGACAGGATGGTCTTGTCCTGCAGCGCCTTGATCAGCGCCTGCTCGTCGATGACCGTGCCGCGGCCGACATTGACCACGATGCCGTTCGGGCCGAGCGCGGCCAGCACCTCGGCATTGATGATGTGGTGGGTCGAGGCGCCGCCGGGCGCGACCGAGACCAGCGTGTCGACACCCTTCGCCATCTCGACCAGCGAGGGATAGTAGCGATAGGCCACGTCCTCCTGGCGCGAGCGGCCGTGATAGACGATCTCGAGGTCGAAGGCCTCGAGGCGGCGGGCCACCGCCTTGCCGATGCGGCCGAGGCCGACGATGCCGACCTTGCGCTTGCGCAGCGAGCTGGTCAGCGGATAGGCGCCCTCCAGCCACTTGCCGGCGCGCAGATAGCGGTCGACCTGCGGCAGCTGGCGCACGGTGGCGAGCAGCAGGCCGATCGCGATGTCCGCGACCTCCTCGGTCAGCACGTCGGGGGTGTTGGTGACGATCACGCCGCGGCGGCCGGCCTCCTTGGCATCGACATTGTCGTAGCCGACGCCGAAATTCGCGACGATCTCCAGCTTGGGCAGCGCGTCGAACAGGCCGGCATCGATGCGCACATGCGAGCCGCCGCCGGCGACACCGCGGACGCGGGTCGAGAGTTCCGCCAGCATCTTCGCCTGGTCCGGGGCCTTCCACAGCTCGTGCACCGTGAAGCGCTGCTTGAGCTGGTCGGCGGCATAGGCCATCAGCGGGCCCGTCATGATGATTTCGGTCTTGGTCGCGTCCGTCATGGCCTGTGCTTTCGTGATGGGCTGATCAGGGATAAGCCGGTCCGGCTTGATTTCCAAACTTTGAAACGATTGAATAGATGTAGACCGCCCCGCCCCCCGGTGGAACGCCCGACATGCGCAGGGAGGGGCCGCTTGCGGAGCAGCCCGGCCGGCCCATGGCCGCCGGCCACGAGGCGACAGGCCCCGGCGGCGGCCCGATGCCGGCTATATAGTATGACTTATTCACGGCTGAGCGGGCCCCCCGGCCTCCCGGCGCGCCGCGAGGAAGCTCAGCGTGCTGTTGAGGCTGTCGATCACCAGCCCGCTCATCCGCACCGCCGCGAGCTCCGCATCCTGCTGCGCGATCGCCTCCAGCACGCGCTCGTGGTCGATCAGCGAGGCGGTGAAGACGAAGCGGTCGTCCGGCGCCTTCAGCAGCAGGGACCATTCGATCGTGGCGCAGACCAGCGGCACCATGCATTGCAGCGGCGGATTGCCGGTGGCGGCGAAGATCGCCGCGTGGAAGGCGAGATCGGCCCTGACACTCGGGTCCGAATAGGGCGGGTTGGCCGCTATGTCGCGGAAGGCGCGCTCGAGCCGGCGCAGATCCTCGCCGCTGCGCCGCTGCGCCGCGAGCCGGGCGGCGCTGGGTTCGACGAACTGGCGCAACTCGAAGAGATCGCGGATGAATTTCTCGGTCGGATCGGCACGGAAGTGCCAGGCGAGCACGTCCGGATCGAGCAGGTTCCAGGATTCGCGGGCCGCGACCCTTGTGCCGCTCTTCGGCCGCGCCTCGACCAGCCCCTTGCCGCTCAGGAACTTCACCGCCTCGCGATAGGCGGTGCGCGACACCGAGATCTCGCCCTTGAGATCCTCGACATTGGGCAACAGCGCGCCGGCGGGAACCTCGCCGCGGATGATCCTGACCGCGAGCTTCTGCGCCACCTGGGCGAAGAGGCGGTCGGGATTGATCCGGCTGCGATGGGCGGGCGTCGTCGGCATCGCGGATCGGTCCCGTTTTCTCCCCCGGCGCGACGGGCGCCCGGGCACCGATCCCGGCGCCCCCGGCGCTTGACACGCTTCTGTCTATGATATGACTTTATCGCCGGCTGAAACCGGCACCACAAGGGCTTCGTCCCTGCGCGCCGGCCTTCAGCCCGTCGGTCACATAAAAACCGATAAGTCACTCGCGGCAAATGCCGCCGAATTGGGAGGTGTGTCAGGCACCTCCGGGGAAACGAGACCGGGAGTTAAGGCAGTATGGCCTCAGTCCAGATCGCCGACGTGCGCAAGGCCTATGGGTCGACGCAGGTCATTCATGGCGTCAACATCGACATCGAGGACGGCGAGTTCGTCATTCTCGTCGGCCCCTCCGGCTGCGGGAAGTCGACGCTTCTGCGCATGATCGCGGGGTTGGAGAACATCTCCGGCGGCGAGATCCGCATCGGCACGCGCGTCGTCAACGACGTTCCGCCGAAGGAGCGCGACATCGCGATGGTGTTCCAGAACTACGCGCTCTATCCGCACATGACGGTGGCCGACAACATGGCCTTCTCGATGAAGCTGCGGAAGGCGCCGCAGGCGGAGATCGACCAGCGCGTCAACAAGGCCGCCCAGATCCTCGGACTGACCAACCTGCTCGAGCGCTATCCGCGCCAGCTTTCCGGCGGCCAGCGCCAGCGCGTCGCCATGGGCCGCGCCATCGTGCGCGATCCGCAGGTCTTCCTGTTCGACGAGCCGCTGTCGAACCTCGACGCCAAGCTGCGCGTGCAGATGCGCACCGAGATCAAGGAGCTGCACCAGCGGCTCAAGACCACCACCGTCTACGTCACCCACGACCAGATCGAGGCCATGACCATGGCCGACAAGATCGTCGTGATGCATGACGGCATCGTCGAGCAGATGGGCGCCCCGCTCGAGCTCTACGACCGCCCTGCCAACCTCTTCGTCGCGGGCTTCATCGGCTCGCCGGCCATGAACATGCTCAAGGGCACGATCACGGCCGAGGGCTTCGAGACCGTCGACGCGCAGGGCAAGAAGACGCTCTGGCCGATCGGCAATCACCCGGCCGATTCCAACGGCAAGGCCGCCGTCATGGGCATCCGCCCCGAGCATCTCGCCCTCGACCCCACCGGCATCCCCGCCGAGGTCGTGGTCATCGAGCCGACCGGCTCGGAGACCCAGGTCGTCGTGCGCAGCAGCGGCCAGGAAATGACCTGCGTCTTCCGCGAGCGCATCACCGCCAAGCCCGGCGAGACGATCAACATCCGTCCCGACACCTCGGTGACGCATCTGTTCGACGCCGGGACCGGCAAGCGCATCTGAGCGCCTCGGCCGCGGCCGCACGGAGAACACTCCGGCGGCCGGCACTGGCCCATCAGAAACAAACCGACGGGGCTCCCATGCAGGGCCCCGCGACCACAATCCGGAGGAGACAAACCGATGACCATTTCGAGACGTGACGTCCTCATCGGCGGCGCAGGCCTGGCGGCTGGCGCCACCATGTCCATGCCGTCCATCGCGCAAGCGAATATCGAGAAGGGCGCGACGCTGCGTGTGCTGCGTCCGACCAAGTTCGTCGATCCCGACCAGGCGATCTTCGACGAGAACACCGCGGCCTTCACCAAGGCCACCGGCGTCAATGTCCGCGTCGACTATGCGAGCTGGGAGGATCTCCGGCCGCAGACCGCGGTGACCGCCAATACCGGCGCCGGCCCCGACGTCGTCGTCGGCTGGGCCGACGATCCCCACATCTTTTCCGACAAGCTGGTCGACCTGACGCCGATCGCCGAGGACCTCGGCAAGAAGTATGGCGGCTGGTACCCGATCGCCGAGAAGTACGGCAAGAAGGACAAGACCGACACCTGGATCTCGATCCCGATGGGCGGCTCCGGCGGCCCGGCGGTCTATCGCGAAACCTGGGTCAAGGAGGCGGGCTTCGACAAGTTCCCGACCGACCATGCCGGCTTCCTCGACCTCTGCCGCAAGCTCAAGGCCAACGGCCACCCGGCCGGCTTCGCGCTCGGCAACGCCGTGGGTGACGGCAACGCCTTCTGCAACTGGCTCGTCTGGTCGCATGGCGGCTACATGGTCGACGAGAACAACAAGGTCGCGATCAACAGCAAGGAGACGATCGAGGCGCTGAAATACGCCAAGGCGCTCTACGAGACCTTCATCCCCGGCACGCTCTCCTGGCTCGACGTCGCCAACAACAAGGCGCTGACCGCCGGCGAAATCGGCCTGACGCAGAACGGCGTCTCGCTCTACTTCTCGATCAAGAACTCCAAGGACGAGAAGATCGCCGCGATCGGCAAGGACCTGAACCACGCGCCGATGCCGGTGGGTCCGGTCGGCCGGCCGACGGAAACCGCGCTGGTCATCAACGCGATGGTGTTCAAGCACACCAAGTTCCCGAACGCCGCCAAGGAATACCTCCGCTTCATGATGGAGAAGGAGCAGTACGACAAGTGGCTGACCGGCTGCTACGGCTACTGGACGCAGCCGCTCAAGGGCTATGCCCAGAGCAAGGTCTGGGAGGCCGATCCCAAGATCCTCGTCTATCGCGACACCTGGGAGCGCGCTCTGTGGAGCGGCTACAAGGGCGCGATCACCGAGGCGGCGGGCACCGTGAACGCCGAATACGTGATGGTGCAGATGGTCGCCTCCGTCTGCGCCGGCCAGTCGACGCCGGAACAGGCGGCGGCCGAGGCCGAACGCCGCGCCAAGCGCTACTACCGCACCTGACCAGTCGCGACCGCGCCGCCGGAGCCGGGCTCCCGCGGCGCGCTGCCATCACGGGGTAATGCGCCATGACGATAGCGGCGGAGACCCGGACCAATTACCAGCTCTCGCAGAGCTGGTTGGTCCGGCTGTTCGACTACAAGCCATTCCTGATCTTCATCTGCCTTCTGCCGGCCCTCGGGCTTCTGTTCGTCTTCCTGAGCTATCCGCTCGGGCTCGGCATCTGGCTCGCCTTCACCGATACGCGCATCGGGCGCAGCGGCGTCTTCATCGGGCTGGAGAACTTCCGGTCCCTGCTGGACGATCCGGTGTTCCTGATCTCGGTGTGGAACACCTTGCTCTACACCACGGTCGCGACCATCGGTAAGTTCGCGCTCGGCCTCTGGCTGGCGCTGCTGCTCAACAACCACCTGCCGTTCAAGTCGCTGCTGCGCGCCCTGATCCTGGTGCCGTGGATCGTCCCGACCGTGCTGTCGGCGATCGCCTTCTGGTGGATCTACGATCCCCAGTTCTCGATCATCTCCTATGTGCTGGTCGACGTGCTCGGCTGGCGCGACACCTATATCGACTTCCTGGGCTCGCCCTGGCCGGCGCGCTGGTCGCTGATGGCGGCGAATATCTGGCGTGGCATTCCCTTCGTGGCGATCTCGCTGCTGGCGGGCCTGCAGACGATCTCGCCGGCGCTCTACGAGGCGGCGATGCTCGACGGCGCCAATGCCTGGCAGCGCTTCCGCCATGTCACGCTGCCCATGCTGATGCCGATCCTGGCGATCGTGCTGACCTTCTCGGTGCTGTTTACCTTCACCGACTTCCAGCTGGTCTACGCGATCACCCGCGGCGGCCCGGTCAACTCGACCCATCTGATGGCGACGCTGGCCTTCCAGCGCGGCATCCCGGGCGGGCAGCTCGGCGAGGGCGCGGCGATCGCCGTCGCGATGATTCCCTTCCTCGTGCTGGCCACGCTGTTCAGCTACTTCGCACTCGCCCGGCGCAAATGGCAGCAGGGAGAAGACAATGACTGATCACGCTGCCACCGAAACCCGTGCACCGCTGACGGAGAAGGAGAATACGGGGGTGATCGACTGGTCCTCGGGACCGCGTCGCTTCATCACCGTCTACCTGCCGCTGTCGATCTTCGTGATCGTCCTGCTCTTCCCGTTCTACTGGATGGCGATCACCGCCATCAAACCGAACTCGGAGCTCTACGACTACAAGACCTACAACCCGTTCTGGGTGCAGTCGCCGACGCTGGAGAACATCAACCGGCTGCTCTTCCAGACGGACTATCCGCGCTGGCTCCTGACCACGATGACGGTCTCCGTCGCCGCGACCTTCCTGTCGCTCTTCGCCAGCGTCTTCGCCGCCTATGCGATCCAGCGCCTGAAGTTCAATGGCTCGCAATATGTCGGCCTGGCGATCTACCTCGCCTATCTGGTCCCGCCCTCGATCCTGTTCATCCCGCTGGCGACGCTGATCTTCCAGTTCGGGCTGTTCGACTCGCCGATGGCGCTGATCCTCACCTACCCGACCTTCCTGATCCCGTTCTGCACCTGGCTCCTGATCGGCTACTTCAAGTCGATCCCCTACGAGCTGGAGGAATGCGCCATGATCGACGGCGCGACCAGGCTGCAGACGCTCTGGAAGATCACCCTGCCGCTCGCCATGCCGGGCCTGATCTCGGCCGGCATCTTCGCCTTCACCCTGTCCTGGAACGAGTTCATCTATGCGCTCGCCTTCATCCAGTCGGCGGAGAAGAAGACGGTGCCGGTCGCGGTTCTGACCCAGCTCGTCGAGGGCGACGTCTACCACTGGGGCTCGCTGATGGCGGGAGCGCTACTCGGCTCCATCCCGGTGGCCCTGCTCTACTCCTTCTTCGTCGACTATTACGTTGCGTCCCTCACCGGGGCGGTGAAGGAATGAACGACCGCGGGCGGCATGCGCCGCCCGCATCTCACCTCAGGATCTGCAGACCGTGACCACCATTGCCTTCGTCGGCCTCGGCGCCATGGGCGCTCCCATGGCCGAGAATCTCGTCAAGCGTCAGTTCCGCGTCGTCGGCTTCGACATGCGCAAGGAGGCCAGGGAGGCGCTCGTCGCCGCCGGCGGCCACGAGGCCGACAGCGCCGCCGCGGCGGCCAAGGGCGCCGACACCCTCGTCCTGATGGTCGTCAACGCCGCCCAGGCCCGTGCCGTGCTGTTCGAGGGCGGCGCGCTCGAAGCGCTGGCGCCCGGCGCCTGCGTCGTGCTGATGGCGACCTGCTCGCCAGGCGACGTCGAGGCGATCGCCGCCGAGGTCGAGCGCAGCGGCCGCAGCTTCGTCGACGCGCCGGTCTCCGGCGGCGTCGCCGGCGCCCGCGGCGGCACCCTCACCATCATGGTCGGCGCCACCGCCGAGACCCTCGCCCGCGCCAGGCCGGTGCTCGACGCGCTCGGCGACAAGGTCTTCCATGTCGGCGGGAAGCCCGGCCAGGGCGCGACGGTGAAGACCGTCAACCAGCTGCTCTGCGGCGTCCATATCGCGGTGGCCGCCGAGGCGCTGTCGCTGGCCCAGAAGGCCGGCATCGACGGCGCAACCCTGTTCGAGATCATGGGCGGCTCGGCCGCCTCCTCCTGGATGCTGAAGGATCGCGGCCAGCGCATGCTCGCCGAGGACCCGCCTGTGTCCAGCGCCGTCGACATCTTCGTCAAGGATCTCGGCATCGTGCTCGATGCCGGGCGTGCCGCCAAGGCGGCGCTGCCGCTGGCCGCCGCGGCGCACCAGATGTTCCTCGCCGCCTCCGGCCTCGGCCATGGCGGGCGCGACGATTCCCATGTGGTGCGGGCCTACCGCGCCCTCAATCCGCGCGCCGACAACGATGCCTGATCCGGCCGCGGCGCAGCCCGCGCCCGGCCGTGACGCAAGGCGCCGCCGCCCCTCCTCAGCGGGGCGGCGCCGTCGTGCCGCGTACGACCAGCTCGGGCATCAGCACGATGCGCTGCGTCGGCGCGGCGGGATCGACGATCCGGCGCAGCAGCAGCTCGGCCGATTTCGCGCCCATGTCATGCTGGAAGTTCTTGACCGTGGTCAGCGCCGGATACCATTGCGCCGCCTCGCGGACATTGTCGCAGCCGACCAGCGAGAAATCCGTGCCGGCCTCCAGCCCGCGATGGCGCAGGCCGAGCATGGCGCCGAAGGCGATCAGGTCGTTGAAGCAGACGGCCGCCGTCGGCGGGTCCGGCAGGTCGAGCACCGCATGCAGGCCGACCAGCCCGTTCTCGCGGGTGCCGCTGGCGGCGTGGATCAGCGCCGGATCGAGCGGCAAGCCGTATTTGGCCAGGATCTCGCTGTAGCCGCGATGGCGGTTGAGCCCGGTCGAGACCCGCTGGTTGTCGCCGAGGAAGGCGATGCGGCGATGGCCGAGGCCGATCAGGTGCTCCATCGCCAGATGGGTGCCATGGCGGTCGTCCGAGCCGACGAAGTCGAGGCCGATCCCGTCGATCTCGCGCGAGAGCTGGAGCAGCGGCACCCGCTCCGCCATCAGCTGCTCCAGCGTGTCGGCGGTGCTGCCGCCGGCCAGGCAGACGATCATCCCGTCGGGCCGGTATTCCTTCAGCGTGGCGAGCACCCGGTCCTGCCGGTCGAGATCCTCGCCATAGGTGCCGAGCAGGATCGAATGCCCGTGCGCCGTCGCCGTCTCCTCGATCGCCGCGAGCAGCTCGGCGAAATAGGGGTTGGTGATGTCGTGGAAGCAGACGCCGATGATGTGGGTGCGGTCGGTGCGCAGCGCCGCGGCGCTGCGGTTGTAGCTGTAGCCCATCTCGCGGGCGATCTGCTGGACGCGCTGCTTCGTCGCCTCGGCGACGAGCGGGCTGTCGCGCAGCGCCAGCGAGACGGTGGCGGTCGAGACCGAGAGCCGGTCGGCGATGATCTGCAGCGTGACGCGGCCGCGATGGCCGTGGCGCGATCCGCCGGACGCCGCCCGCGATGACGCGATCGGAGCCGGTTCATCATCTGCCATCAGGCGTTTCTCCTCGGGCGGGGAGACCGCGGATCGCGAGCGCTGCCCGGCGATGCCCCTTCACCACCTCGTTTCCTCAATCTCACAGTTAACGGAGAAACAGAAGATGACCACTGCTAAAGAATCGATCGGCTTCATCGGCGTCGGCTTCATGGGCCAGGGCATGGCCTCCTGCATCGTGGGCAAGGGCTATCCCCTCACCGTCATGGCCCACCGCAACCGCGCGCCCGTCGAGGCGCTGAAGGCCGCCGGCGCCCAGGAAGCGGCGACGCCGAGGGAGCTCGCCGGTAAGGCCTCGATCATCTTCCTCTGCGTCACCGGCTCCCCGCAGGTCGAGGCGGTGATCAACGGTCCCGACGGCATCGCCGCCGGCGCCAAGCCCGGCACCATCATCGTCGACTGCTCGACCTCGGACCCGGTCCACACCGTGCGCATCGCGGGCGAGCTCGCCGCCAAGGGCATCCATCTCTGCGACGCGCCGCTCGGCGGCACCCCGGCCCAGGCCGTGCTCGGCCAGCTCTCGACCATGATCGGCGCCTCCGACGAGGTCTTCGCCCGCATCAAGCCGGTCTGCGAGACCTGGGCGCAGAAGGTGGTGCATCTCGGCCCGGTCGGCGACGGCCACAAGATGAAGCTCCTGAACAACTTCCTCTCGCTCGGCTATGCGGCGCTCTATGCCGAGGCGCTGACGCTCGGCGAGAAGATCGGCATCTCGCCGAAGACCTTCGACAGCGTCATCGGCGGCAGCCGCATGGATTGCGGCTTCTACCAGACCTTTATGAAGTATGTGCTGGAGCGCGACCGCGACGCCCACAAGTTCACCCTCGCCAACGCGCTCAAGGACGTGCGCTATCTGGAGAGCGTCGCCAACGCGGCCGGCGTGCCGAACCCGGTCGGCGGCACGGTGAAGAACGTCTTCGCCACCGCCGTCGCCGCCGGCAAGGGCGAGGAGTTCGTGCCGATGCTGTCCGATTTCGTCGCCGCGCAGTCGGGCGTCTCGCTCGCCGGCAAGAAGGGCTGAGTCCTTCGAACGCGGAACCGGGCCGCGCGCTGCGTTGTCCGGTTCCGGCTTCTACCGGGGCGGCCCGGCGCCGCTGTCCTGCGCCGGCTCAGGGCTTGCGGCTGGCACCTTCCGGCAGCGCCCGCACCCGCTCGCGATAGAGCAGGTAGAGCCCGGACGCGATGACGATGCCGGCACCGGCGAAGGTATAGGCGTCCGGCACGTCGCCGAAGACCAGCCAGCCCAGCGCCGCCATCCAGATGATCTGCGAATAGATGAAGGGCGCCAGCACGGTCGCCGGGGCGCGCTGATGCGCCAGGATCAGCAGCCAGTGGCCGATCGCCCCGAAGGCGCCGACCGCCACGAGCAGCACCCAGCTCAGCGTGTCCTGCGGCCAGGTCCAGACGAAGGGCAGCGCCGGCAGCAGCAGCACCATCCCGACCATGCCGGAATAGAACATCGTGGTCTCGGGCGGGTCGCTCGCCGCCAGCATGCGGGTGGTGATGCTGTAGAAGGCGTAGCAGAAGCAGCCCGCCACGCAGAACAGCGCCGCCGGATGCAAACCGCCGAGGCCGGGGCGCGTCACCACCAGCACGCCGATGAAGCCGACGCCGATCGCCACCAGCCGGCGCGGCCCGGCCCATTCGCCGAGCATCGGCCCGGAGAGCAGCGCCACCAGCAGCGGCCCGGCGAACATGATCGAGACCGTCTCGACCAGTTGCAGATACTGCAGCGCCAGGAAATTCAGCACTGTCGAGCCGAGCAGCAGCAGCGAGCGGAAGCCCTGCAGCCAGGGCCGGCGCGTGCGGGTGATGCCCGGCCGGCTCCACGGGTTCAGCATGAGCGAGACCAGCATCACGCTGACCACATAGCGCGCCAGCGCGACCTGCATCGGGTTGAGCGAGCCGCCCAGCCATTTGGCCGAGCTGTCGAGCAGGGAGAAGAACAGGACGGCGGCGGCGATCAGCGCGATGGCGGCCAGCCGGTTGCGACGCTCGTCTGGAGGCGGGGCGGGAGCGGCTGACACCAGGACGGACTCGTCGGGCCTTTTTTGAGGAACGCCCGACCATCAATGAACCGATTTAAATCGGCCCGCCAGCGTGCCTGCGCATGCCGATCATGCCCAGTGCGGGCACGCGCCGCCGGGGCCGCTCAGGCTGCGTCCTCGGCCTCGTCCTCGATGTCGTCGACATCGGCGCCGACCGCCGAGAGCCCCTTGGCCGCCTTGCGCAGCAGCTTGCGCAATTGCTTGCGCTCCTTGCCGTCGAGCCGCTCGAGCAGCTCCTCCTCGACCTGGGTCCAGACCGCGTCGAGCGCGGCCGCGGTCTTCTGGCCGTTCTCGGTGAGCGCGACCTGGACGAGGCGCCCGTCGCGGCCGCCGCCCTCGCGCGTCACCAGGCCCTGGAGCGAGAGCCGGCCGATGGTCTTGGAGACGGTCGGCGGCTTGACGCGCAGCAGCGTCGCCAGCTCGCCCATGGTCATCGGCGCCGGCTGGAGCGCCTTCAGCGCCTGCTCCTGGCCGGGAAACAGGCCGAGCGCGTTCAGCCGCTCGCCCATCCGCGCCCGGTGCAACCTCGCCGTGACCATCAGGGCCCGGCCCACACTTTTCTCGAGTGACTTGGTCATGAGCCGGCCCCTGGAAACGATTGCCGAAGCGGTTCGCCGGCTGTGCAATCGCGGGTTTTGATGACGGGCTGATGACAGCCGCGTCACGATCGCTAGACACGCGCCATTTTCGCCTCGACCCGGGCGAGAAAGGCGGCACGGCTCTCGGGCGTCGCCCGGTTCATGTCGTAATGGGCGAGATAGCTCATCCGCGCGGTGGGGTGGCAGAGCACGCGCAGGCCGCGCGTCACCAGCTTGCGGGGCGGATCGCCCATCAGCATGGTGCGCAGCCGCGAGCCGCCATAGCTGGTCACGGCGATGAGCCGGCGAACATGCCAGAGATTGGGGCGCACCCCGCCCTGGTCCATGGTGAAGGAGACGCCGGGCAGGAACACCCGGTCGAAATAGCCCTTCATGATCGCCGGGAACCCGTAGTTCCAGACCGGGAAGCTCAGCACCAGCGCCTCGGCCCGCTGCAAGCGCGCGACATGGTCGGCGACCGGCAGGCGGTTGGCCTGCGGGTCGTGATAGGCGACGCGCTCCTCGCGCGTCAGCACCGGCTGGAAGCCCTCGCCGTAGAGGTCGCAATCATCGACCGCGTGGCCGGCGCGCGCCAGGCTGTCGCGGATCGCACCGCGCAGCGCCGCGCCATAGCTCTCCGGATCGGGATGCGCGCTGAGGAGGAGAACCTGCATCGCCGCCTCAGCTGCCCGCGCCGGCCTCGCCGAGCGCCTTGAACAGGAAGGTCCGGCCCGAGCGGTAGTCGTAGTCCGGATCCTCCCAGGCGATCATCTTGCCGGGGTTGAGCAGGCCCTGCGGGTCGGCCTCGCGCTTGAAGGCGAGCTGGACCTCGTCGGTCTGCTTCATGCCGCCCTCCTCCAGCGTGTAGCGGTGGGGGTTGAAGATCGGCGCGCCCATCTCCTCATGGATCGCCATGATCTCCTCCAGCCGCTCCTCGCTGGTGAAGCGCACCATCGGCAGGCCGAAGCAGGTGACCTTGCCGTCGAAGCGGACGAATTCGAGATGGCAGGTCACCTCGTCGCCGAAGCGCGCATGGATCGCGTCGACCAGCTCGACCTGGTTCGGGAAGGGATAGAGCACCTGGAGATAGGTGATGCTCGGATCGACGCGCAGCGCCCGCAGCGTGGTGTGGTTCCAGGCCAGCTCATAGCTCGGCGGCAGGCCCTTCGCCTCCTCCGGCGTCAGCGTGTCGGAGCGCATCAGCAGCTGCGAGCCGCGGAAGCGCTGGGCGAAGGCGAGCAGCGAATCGAGCGCGAAATCGGCGACCATCACCAGCACGCAATGGCTGTTGCGCGGGATGAACTTGCGATGGCGCAGGAAGTAGTCGTGCGGCGCCGGCGCGGCGACCACGGCGAGGTTCTTGAGCGCCAGCCCGTCCTGCTCGCCGAGCGCATTGGCGAATTCGGTGGCGCCGCGCAGCGTGTCGAAGCCCATGATCACGTCGACCCAGGCATAGGCCGGGCCGAGCGGCATCTCGACCTCGGTGATGATGCCGTTGGTGCCGTAGGCATGCGCCACCTTGTGCAGGTCCTCGCCCTGGAGCTCGAGGATGCGCGGGCTCGCCTCCATGGTGGCGACGCGCAGGCGGATGATGTTGCCCCAGTCGCGCAGGCCGCCCCATTTGATCGAGCCGACACCGCCCGAGCCGCCGGCGACGAAGCCGCCGACCGAGGCCGTGTGGTAGGTCGAGGGGTGCAGGCGGATCTCCTGGTTCGAATGCGCCCGCGTCTCCGCGTCGATCTTCGAGAGGATCGCGCCCGGCTCGGCGACATAGCGGCCGGCCTCGATGCGCTTGACCTTGTTGAAGCCCGAGAGGTCGAGCACGACGCCGCCCGAAAGCGGCATGGCCTGGCCGTAATTGCCGGTGCCGGTGCCGCGCGGCGTCACCGGGATGCCGAGCGCATGCGCCGCCGCCAGCACCCGCAGCACCTCCTCCTCGCTGGTCGGCGAGACGACGATGTCGCCGACGACATGGTCGAGCTGGCGCTTCAGCGTCGGCGAATACCAGAAGAAGTCGCGGCTCTTCTGCTTGACCAGCGCCGGGTTCTCCTCGGTCCGGATCCCGTCGAGGCGGCTCTTCAGGGCGGCGATGTCGTAACGTGCGGTCATGCTCGGCTGCTCATCAGGTGATCGAGGTCGCGATAGTCCGGGAGGGTGCGGTCGATGGCGCGGCCGGCGACCAGCACGGTGCGGTCGGCCTGCGGCCGGGCGAAGAACTCGGTCCAGCTGCGCGCCCGGGTCAGGATCATGTCGGCCGGGCCGCCTGGCGCCAGCGTGCCGGCCCCGTCGAGCCCCATCACGGCGGCCGGCTCGCGGGTGATCGCCCGCACCCAGTCGCTCTCGCAATGGTCGAGCTGGAGGATGCGCGTGCCCTCACGCAGCACCTCGACCAGGTCGAGGTCGCCATAGGCGTAGAAGGGATCGCGCGTATTGTCGGAGGCGATCATCGCCGGCACGCCGGCCGCCCGCAATTCGTGCAGGGCGGTGACGCCGCGCCAGCGCGGGGTGCGACCGCGGCTGCGGTCCTGCAGGTACATGTTGCACATCGGCAGCGAGACCACGGCGATGCCGGCCTCGCGCACCTTGGCGACGATGCGCGCCTCGTCCTGCGGCGCCTGCAAGGCCAGCGAGCAGCAATGGCCGGCGAGGATACGCCCGCCGAAGCGATGGCGCAGCGCCGCATCGGCGATGTGCTCGAGCGAGCGCGCCGCCGGGTCGTTGGTCTCGTCGACATGGAAGTCGAGGTCGAAGCCATGCGCGATCGCTGTGCTAAACAGCGTGTCCAGCGCCGCATCGAGCTCCGGGATCATATAGGTGACGCAGCCGAGCAGCCCGTCGCCATGGCGGGTGACCGCATCGACGATCACGGCCATGTGCGCGGCATCGGCGACGAGCTCGACCCCGAAGAGCGGCGTGGCCTGCAAGGCGATGCGGCCGCGCCACTCCGCCCGCATCTCGGCGAAGACCGGCCAGGAGATGCCGATCTGCGCGCCGATCGAATCGAGATGGGTGCGGATCGCGGCGGTGCCGTGCGCCTGCGCACAGCGCAGGCCGAACGCCATGCGCGAGCGCAGGTCCTCCGCGCTCCAGTTCGCCTCGCGGTCGGCGCCGACCGCCGAGAGCGCGCCGGCGAAGGTGCCGTCGGGATTGGGCTGGCGCGGCCAGATATGGCCCTTGTCGAGATGGGTGTGCACGTCGACCAGCCGCGGCAGCACGATACCACGGTCGAGGTCGAGCACGGCTCCGCCGTCCGGCAGGCTGTCGGTGCCGGCCGGCAGCAGCGAGGCCAGCCGCCCCCCGGTGACGGCGATATCGGTGAGCGCGAAGCCGTCGGCATCGCTCGCCACGGTCGCGGCGTCGATCAGGCAGGCGGGCACCCTGGCATTGCGCAGCAGATAGTCCGCGGCGTCGGGGATTGCGGCGAAGCCGGTCGTCACGTCTGTCGTCTCCGGCTCGCCAATCCGCCCTCGCCCCGGCCCGAAGCGCCGGCGCGGCGCAGGATGCGGCCTCGGGTAGCCACGATCAAGCGCCATGCCCCGGCGACCGCATCGGCGTGAAGCGCCGCGGGGCCATCTCGCTGGCGCGGATATAAGCGCAACTGGCAGACGGCGCCCAGCCCCGGACCGATCGGAACCGGCACCGCCCCCTCCTTGTCCACCGCATCACGTCGCCGGAAGAGCCGCCGGGCCGGCATTTAAGGCCGAAGATCGCCGACTCGCGCCGCAGTCGCGGGTCTTCGCCCCTTGTCGCCTTCGCCGCAATGCAGCATGAGAGACGCAATCCTTTCGCAGCATCGGGGTTTCGCCATGACCGGACAGGCGCGCATCATCGACGGGAAGGCCGCGGCGGCCGCCCTGCGGGCCGAGATCGCGACGGAGGTCGCGGCGCTGACCACCTCCGGCCGCCCGGCCCCCGGACTGCACGTTGTCCTCGTCGGCGAGGACCCGGCCAGCCGCGTCTATGTCGGCTCCAAGGAAAAGCAGGCGGTCGAGGTCGGCATGGCCTCGGTCGTGCACCGCATGCCGGCCGAGACCGGCGAGGCCGAGCTGCTCGCCAAGGTCGCGGCCTTCAACGCCGACCCCGCGGTCGACGGCATCCTGGTTCAGCTGCCGCTGCCGAAGCATATCGACGTCGACAAGGTGATCGAGGCGATCGACCCGGCCAAGGACGTCGACTGCTTCCACCCGGTCAATGTCGGGCGCCTCGCCGCCGGCCAGGGCAAGCTCATCCCCTGCACCCCGCTCGGCGCCATGCTCCTGCTGAAGCAGGTGCTGCCCTCGCTCGCCGGGCTCGAGGCCGTGGTGATCGGCCGCTCCGGCATCGTCGGCCGGCCGATGGCGCAACTGCTGGTCCAGGCCGACTGCACGGTCACCATCGCCCATTCGCGCACCCGCGACCTGCCGGAGGTGCTGCGCCGCGCCGACATCGTCGTCGCCGCCGTCGGCCGCCCGCATTTCGTCAAGGGCGCCTGGATCAAGCCGGGCGCCACGGTGATCGATGTCGGCATCAACCGCCTGCCGGACGGCAAGCTCGCCGGCGACGTCGACTATGCCGAGGCGCTGACGGTCGCCGGTGCGATCACCCCGGTTCCGGGCGGCGTCGGCCCGATGACCATCGCCTGCCTGCTGCGCAACACCCTGACCGCCTACCGCGAGCGGCGCGGCTGAGCAGCCTGCCGCCTCACGGCCATCGACCAGCAAAAAGCCCCCGGCGAACGGCTCGCCGGGGGCTTTTTCGTCTGAGGGGTTAAGACGCGCACCAGGCGCGCCCGCCCTCACATATGGATGGCGCGCTTGTCGACGGCGAGCGCCGCCTCGCGGACCGCCTCGCCCAGCGTCGGATGCGCGTGGCAGGTGCGGGCGAGATCCTCGGAGGAGCCGCCGAACTCCATCAGCACGGTCACCTCGGCGATCAGGTCGCCGGCATGGGGGCCGATGATGTGGCAGCCGAGCACGCGGTCGCTCTCGGCGTCGGCCAGGAACTTCACGAAGCCGTCGGAATGCTTCATGGCGCGGGCGCGGCCATTGGCGGTGAAGGGGAACTTGCCGACCTTGTAGGCGACGCCCGCGGCCTTCAGCTCCTCCTCGGTCTTGCCGATCGCGGCGACCTCGGGGGCGGTGTAGACGATGCCGGGAATGGCGTCGTAGTTCACATGGCCGGCCTTGCCCGCGATGATCTCGGCCACCGCCATGCCCTCGTCCTCGGCCTTGTGGGCCAGCATCGGGCCGCGCACCACGTCGCCGATCGCGTAGATGCCGGGGACGTTGGTGCGGAAATGGTCGTCGATCACCACGCGGCCCTTTTCGAGCGCCACGCCGGCCTTGTCGAGGCCGAGCCCCTCGGTGTTCGGGCGGCGCCCGATCGCGACCAGCACGACATCGGCCGCGAGCGTGCTCGCCGCGCCGCCGGCCGCCGGCTCGACTGTGACGGAGGCGCCCTTCTTGCCTGTCTCGACCTTGGTGACCTTGGTGCCGAGATGGAAGGTGAAGCCCTGCTTCTCCAGGATGCGCTGGAACTGCTTGGCGACCTCGCCGTCCATGCCCGGCAGGATCCGGTCGAGATATTCGACGACGGTGACCTTGGCGCCAAGACGCGACCAGACCGAGCCGATCTCGAGCCCGATCACCCCGGCGCCGACCACGACGAGCTCCTTCGGCACGGAGGCGAGCTCGAGCGCGCCGGTCGAGGTGACGATCGTCTTCTCGTCGGTCTCGACGCCCGGCAGCGGGGCCGATTCCGAGCCGGTGGCGATCACGATCGCCTTGGCGTCCAGCTCCTGGGTCTTGCCGTCCTCGCCGGTGACGACGACCTTGCCGGCCGCCGGGATGCTGGCGGTGCCGTGGAAGGGCTCGATCTTGTTCTTCTTCAGCAGGAAGCCGACGCCGTTGACGTTGGCGTCGATCGTCTCCTGCTTGTGGGTCATCATCTGCTTGAGGTCGAGCTTGGGCGTGCCGACCACGACGCCGAGCGCCGGGAAGGTATGCGCGGCTTCCTCGAACATCTCGGAGGCGTGCAACAGCGCCTTGGACGGGATGCAGCCGACATTGAGGCAGGTGCCGCCATGGGTCTTGCGCTTCTCGACGACCGCGACCTTGAGGCCGAGCTGGGCGGCGCGGATGGCGCAGACATAGCCGCCGGGGCCGGTTCCGATGACGACGAGATCGTAGGCCGCAGCCATGGTGACATCCTTCCTTGCTGACGGGTGCGGGGCTGCGCTCAGCGCCCGCCCGTCACGTTCAATACGGTTCCGTTGGTGTAGGAGGCCTCGTCGGAGAGCTGCCAGGCGATCGCCTGCGCCACCTCTCGCGCCGTCCCCTCCCGCTTCATCGGCAGCTGGTCGCGGATCTGCGCCACGCGGTCGGGCTGGCCGATGCTGGCGTGGATCTCGGTGTCGATGATGCCGGGGCGCACCGCGTTGACGCGGATGCCCTCGGCGGCGACCTCGCGGGCGAGGCCGAGGGTGAACACGTCGATCGCGCCCTTCGAGGCGGCGTAGTCGACATATTGCCCGGCGCCGCTGAGCACGGCGGCCGCGGAGGACAGGTTGACGATCGCGCCGCCCTGCCCGCCATGGCGGGTCGACATCCGCTTCACCGCCTCCCGCGCGCACAGGAAGCTGCCGGTGACGTTGACCCGCAGCATCCGCTCGATGCGCGCGGCGCTCATCTCGTCGAGCCGGCTCTGCATGTCGACGATGCCGGCATTGTTGACGAGCGCGGTGAGGCGCCCGAGCCGGTCGGCCGCGGCGAAGATCGCCAGCACGTCGGCCTCGCTGCCGACGTCGCCCTTCACCGCCACGGCCTGGCGGCCATGGGCGTTGACGGCAGCGACCGTCTCCTCGGCGGCACGGGCGTCGGCATTGTAGTTGACGACGACGTCATAGCCGCGCTCGGCCAGGAGGACGGCCGTCGCCCGGCCGATGCCCCGGCTGCCGCCGGTCACGATCGCGATGCCAGCCACGCCCGCCTCCCTTCAGCCGTTCGTCTCAGAGGTCGAGGACGAGGCGCGCCGGGTCCTCCAGCGCCTCCTTGATGCGCACGAGGAAGGTCACGGCCTCCTTGCCGTCGACGATGCGGTGGTCATAGGAGACCGCGAGATACATCATCGGGCGGATGACGATCTGGCCGTTCACCACCACCGGACGCTCCTGGATCTTGTGCATGCCCAGGATCGCCGACTGCGGCGCGTTCAGGATCGGCGTCGACATCAGCGAGCCGTAGACGCCGCCATTCGAGATGGTGAAGGTGCCGCCCTGCATCTCCTCGATCTTGAGCTGGCCGTCGCGGGCCTTCTTGCCATAGGCCGCGATCGTCTTCTCGACGCCGGCGATCGACAGCTCGTCGGCATCGCGCACCACCGGCACCACCAGGCCCTTGTCGGTGCCGACGGCGACGCCGACATGATAGTAGTTCTTGTAGACGATGTCGGTGCCGTCGATCTCGGCATTGACCGCCGGAATCTCCTTCAGCGCCTGCACCGCGGCCTTCACGAAGAAGCCCATGAAGCCGAGCTTCACGCCGTGCTTCTTCTCGAACATGTCCTTGTACTGGTTGCGCAGCGCCATCACCGTCGACATGTCCACCTCGTTGAAGGTGGTCAGCATCGCGGCGGTGTTCTGGGCTTCCTTCAGGCGGCGCGCGATGGTCTGGCGCAGCTTGGTCATCTTCACGCGCTCTTCGCGCGAGGCGTCGTCGGCGACAGACGGGGCCCGGACCTGCGCCGGTGCCGGGGCGGGCGCCGCGGCAGCGCCGCCGGTCGCGATCGCGGCCAGCATGTCGCCCTTGGTGACGCGGCCATCCTTGCCCGAAGCCGGGACGGAGGACGGGTCGACGCCGCTCTCGGCGGCGAGGCGCGCCACGGCCGGGCCGGAATCGCCGGCCTTGGTCGCGGGCTGCACCGGGGTGTCGCCGGCGACCGCGCCGGCCTTGGCCTGCGCTTCGGCCGAGGTCGAGGCGCCCGACTTGCCGGCGGCCTGCGCCACGGCGGTCTCGTCCTTCTTCGGCGCGGCGGCGGCAGCGGCGCCGCCCTCGCTGATCGAGCCGAGCAGCGCGTTGACGCCGACGGTCTCGCCCTCCTTGGCGACGATCTCGCCGAGCACGCCGGCGGCCGGCGCGTTGACCTCGAGCGTGACCTTGTCGGTCTCGAGCTCGACCAGGGGCTCGTCGGCCTTCACCGCCTCGCCGGGCTTCTTGAACCACTTGCCGATCGTGGCCTCGGAAACGGATTCGCCGAGGGTCGGAACGCGGATTTCGGTCGCCATGTCAGGCCTCTTGTTCGTGTCTTTGTCAGGCGAAGGTCAGGCCGCGAAGGCCTCTTCGAGGAAGGCGTTGAGCTGGGCGAGATGCTTGGACATCAGGCCGGTCGCGGTCGCGGCAGAGGCCGGGCGGCCGACATAGCGCGGCCGCTTCGACTTCGAGCCGGCATGGCCCAGCACCCATTCCAGATAGGGCTCGACGAAGGTCCAGGCGCCCTGGTTCTTCGGCTCTTCCTGGCACCACACCACGTCCGCGCCCTTGAAGCGCGCCAGCTCCTGCGCCAGCGTCTTCAGCGGGAAGGGATAGAGCTGCTCGACGCGCAGCAGGTAGACGTCGTCGATGCCGCGCTTCTCGCGTTCCTCCAGCAGGTCGAAATAGACCTTGCCCGAGCAGAGCACGACCCGGCGGATCTTGGAGTCCTTGACCAGCTTGGTGGTCGAGGCGCCGCGCTCGGCGTCGTCGTGCAGCACGCGGTGGAAGGTCGAGCCCTCGGCCAGGTCCGACAGGTCGGAGACGCAGCGCTTGTGGCGCAGCAGCGACTTCGGCGTCATCAGGATCAGCGGCTTGCGGAAATCGCGGCGAAGCTGGCGGCGCAGGATGTGGAAATAGCTCGCCGGGGTCGAGCAGTTCGCCACCTGCATATTGTCCTCGGCGCACATCTGCAGGAAGCGCTCCAGACGGGCGGAGGAGTGCTCCGGCCCCTGGCCCTCATAGCCGTGCGGCAGCAGGCAAACGAGGCCCGACATGCGCAGCCACTTGCGCTCGCCCGACGAGATGAACTGGTCGAACACCACCTGGGCGCCGTTGGCGAAGTCGCCGAACTGGGCCTCCCACATCGTCAGCGCGTTCGGCTCCGACAGCGAGTAGCCGTATTCGAAGCCGAGCACCGCCTCTTCCGAGAGCATCGAGTTGATGACCTCGTAGCGGGCCTGGCCCTCGCGCACGTCGTTGAGCGAGGTGTGGCGGGCTTCCGTCTCCTGGTCGATCAGCACCGAATGGCGCTGCGAGAAGGTGCCGCGCTCGCAGTCCTGGCCGGAGAGGCGCACCGGATGGCCCTCGAGCAGCAGCGAGCCGAAGGCCAGCGCCTCGGCGGTCGCCCAGTCGATGCCGCTGCCGCTCTCCACCGCCTTGCGGCGGTTGTCGAGGAAGCGCTGGATCGTGCGGTGGACATTGAAGCCCTCCGGCACCGAGGTGATGCGGTCGGCGATCTCCTTGAGCACCTTTTCGGGCACGCCGGTCGCGCCGCGGCGCGGATCCTCGTCGTCCGAGCGGATCGCCTTCATGCCGGCCCAGCGGCCGTCGAGCCAGTCGGCCTTGTTCGGCTTGAAGGACTGGCCGGCCTCGAACTCGACCTCGAGCCTGGCCTTCCAGGCTGCGCGCATCTCGTCGAGCTCGCCGGCGGTGATCACGCCCTCGGCTTCGAGCTTGGTGGCGTAGAGCTCCAGCGTCGTCTTGTGGCCGCGGATCTTGCGGTACATCAGCGGCTGGGTGAAGCCCGGCTCGTCGCCTTCGTTATGACCGAAGCGGCGATAGCAGAACATGTCGATGACGACAGGCTTGTGGAACTTCTGCCGGAACTCGATCGCCACCTTGGCGGCGAACACCACCGCCTCCGGATCGTCGCCGTTCACGTGGAAGACCGGCGCCTCGACCATCTTCGCCACGTCGGACGGATAGGGCGAGGAGCGCGAATAGCGCGGATAGGTGGTGAAGCCGATCTGGTTGTTGATGATGAAATGCACCGAGCCGCCGGTGCGGTGGCCCTTGAGGCCCGACAGGCCGAGGCACTCCGCCACGACGCCCTGGCCGGCGAAGGCCGCGTCGCCATGGATCAGCAGCGGCAGCACAGTCGAGCGCTCGGTGATGTCGCCGAACTGGTCCTGCTTGGCGCGCACCTTGCCGAGCACGACGGGGTCGACGATCTCGAGATGCGACGGGTTGGCGGTCAGCGAGATATGGACGTTGTTGCCGTCGAACTCGCGGTCGCTGGAGGCGCCGAGATGGTACTTGACGTCGCCCGAGCCCTCGACGTCGTCGGGGGCGAAGGAGCCGCCCTTGAACTCGTGGAACAGGGCGCGGTGCGGCTTGCCCAGCACCTGGGTCAGCACGTTGAGGCGGCCGCGATGGGCCATGCCGAAGACGATGTCGCGCAGGCCGAGCGCGCCGCCGCGCTTGATGATCTGCTCGAGCGCCGGGACCAGCGACTCGCCGCCGTCCAGGCCGAAGCGCTTGGTGCCGGTGTACTTCAGGTCGAGGAACTTCTCGAAGCCCTCGGCCTCGACCAGCTTGTTCAGGATGGCGCGCTTGCCCTCGCGGGTGAAGGCGATCTCCTTGTCGGGGCCCTCGATGCGCTCCTGCAGCCAGGCCTTCTGCTCCGGGTCGGAGATGTGCATGAACTCGACGCCGATGGTCTGGCAGTAGGTCCGCTGCAGGATCGCCGTCATCTCGCGGATGGTGGCGAACTCGAGCCCGAGCACGTTGTCGATGAAGATCTTGCGGTCGAGATCAGCCTCGGTGAAGCCGAATGCTGCCGGCGACAGCTCCTCCGGATCCTTCTGGCCCTCGATGCCGAGCGGATCGAGCTGGGCGTGGAGATGGCCGCGCATGCGGTAGGCGCGGATCAGCATGATGGCGCGCACGGAATCGCGCGTCGCCTGCTGCACGTCGGAGGCCGACAGTGTCGCCCCGGCCGCCTTGGCCTTGGCGCCCAGCTTGTCGCCGATCGCCTTCTCCACCGCCGACCAGTTGCCATCCAGAGCCGAGACCAGCTCGCCGCCGGCCGGGATCGGCCAGTTCGGCTTCTTCCAGGAGGCGCCCTTGGCGTTGTCGACGACGGCCTGCCGGTCGTCGTGCAGCGCGGCGAAGAAGCCGCGCCACTGCTCGTCGACGGAATTCGGATCCGCCTGGTAGCGGGCATAGAGATCCTCGATATAGGCGGCGTTTCCTCCGTAGAGGAAGCCGGTCTGCGCGAGGGCCTCGTTGATGTCCTGACGAGCCATGATGCCTGCCGTCCTGTCCTGACCTTACCGCTTCGTCTTGTCGTCCCGCCCGGGGCGTCCCCGGGCGCAGTCTGTGATGCCGTCGCCTGCTCCGCCGCCGGGGCGGCGCGGCCGGGTCCGACCCCGCCGCGCCCTGGCCCGGCCGACGGCCGGAGGCGTCAGCCCTTCAACACCTCGACCAAGGTCTTTCCAAGGCGCGCCGGCGAGGGCGAGACCCGGATTCCGGCCGCTTCCATCGCCGCGATCTTGTCCTCGGCACCGCCCTTGCCGCCCGAGATGATCGCACCCGCATGGCCCATGCGGCGGCCGGGAGGCGCCGTGCGACCGGCGATGAAGCCGACCATCGGCTTCTTGCGCCCGCGCTTGGCCTCGTCCTTGATGAACTGCGCCGCGTCCTCTTCGGCCGAGCCGCCGATCTCGCCGATCATCACGATCGACTCGGTCTTGTCGTCGGCCAGGAACATCTCGAGCATGTCGATGAACTCGGTGCCCTTGACCGGGTCGCCGCCGATGCCGACCGCGGTGGTCTGGCCGAGGCCCTCATTCGTGGTCTGGAACACCGCCTCATAGGTCAGCGTGCCGGAGCGCGAGACGATGCCGACCGAGCCCGGGCGGAAGATGTTGGCCGGCATGATGCCGATCTTCGACTCGCCGGCGGTGACGATGCCGGGGCAGTTCGGCCCGATCAGGCGCGACTTCGAGCCAACCAGCGAGCGCTTCACCCGCACCATGTCGAGCACCGGGATGCCCTCGGTGATGCAGACGATCAGCGGGATCTCGGCGTCGATCGCCTCGCAGATGGCGTCGGCCGCGCCCGGAGGCGGCACGTAGACGACGGAGGCGGTCGCCCCGGTCTTCTCGCGCGCCTCGGCGACGGTGTCGAACACCGGCAGGCCGAGATGCAGCGCGCCGCCCTTGCCGGGCGAGGTGCCGCCGACGATCTGGGTGCCGTAGGCGATCGCCTGCTCGGAGTGGAAGGTCCCGTTCTTGCCGGTGAACCCCTGGGTGATGACCTTGGTGGTCTTGTCGATCAGGATGGACATGCGCTTTACCTCAAGCCTTCTTGATCGCGGCGACGATCTTCTGGGCGGCGTCGTCCAGATCGTCCGCCGGAATGACGTTCAGCCCCGAGTCGCGGATGATCTGCTTGCCTTCCTCGACATTGGTGCCTTCGAGGCGCACGACCAGCGGAACCTGCAGGCCCACGGCCTTGACCGCCGCGATCACGCCGCGCGCGATCACATCGCACTTCATGATGCCGCCGAAGATGTTGACGAGGATGCCCTTCACCTGCGGGTCGGCGGTGATGATCTTGAAGGCCGCGGTGACCTTCTCCTCGCTGGCGCCGCCGCCGACGTCGAGGAAGTTCGCCGGCTCCTCGCCGTAGAGCTTGATGATGTCGAGCGTCGCCATGGCGAGGCCGGCGCCGTTGACCATGCAGCCGATCGTGCCGTCGAGCGCGATATAGGCGAGGTCGTACTTGGAGGCCTCGATCTCCTTGGCGTCCTCTTCGGTCTCGTCGCGCAGCGGCATCAGCTCGGGATGACGGTAGAGCGCGTTGGAATCGAAGGAGACCTTGGCGTCGAGGCACTTGATCTGGCCCTGGGTGGTCAGGATCAGCGGGTTGATCTCGAGCATCGCCATGTCCTTGCCGACGAAGGCGTTGTAGACCTGCTCGATGACCTTGCCGGCCTGCTTGGCCTGGTCGCCGGAGAGGTTCAGCGCCTTGGCGACGGTGCGGCCGTGATGCGGCATGATGCCGGCCGCGGGATCGACCGAGAAGGTCAGGATCTTCTCGGGCGTGTCATGGGCCACGGCCTCGATGTCCATGCCGCCCTCGGTCGAGACCACGAAGGCCACGCGCGAGGTCTCGCGGTCGACCAGCGCCGAGAGGTAGAACTCCTTCTCGATGTCCGAGCCGTCCTCGATATAGAGGCGGTTGACCTGCTTGCCGGCCGGGCCGGTCTGCACGGTCACCAGGGTGTTGCCGAGCATCTCCTTGGCGAAGGCCTCGACCTCCTCCACCGACTTGGCCAGGCGCACGCCGCCCTTGGCCTCGGCGGGCAGCTCCTTGAACTTGCCCTTGCCGCGGCCGCCGGCGTGGATCTGGCTCTTGACGACGTAGAGCGGGCCCGGGAGCTTCCTGGCGGCCTCGACGGCCTCGGCCACCGACATCGCCGGGAAGCCGGCGGAGACGGGAGCCCCATACTCCTTCAGGATCGCCTTGCCCTGATATTCGTGGATGTTCATCTGCTCGGTTTCCCTAGAGGCGTGTGGCGGATGGCGGAGGCGGACGACGGCGCGAGACCTGCCCGCCCGCCATCCCGCCACGCGTTCGATGTCAGGCCAGCGACGGATCGACGGTCTTGCAGGCGTCGACCAGGCCCTGCACCGAGGCGACGGACTTGGCCAGCATCTCCTTCTCGGCGCCGTTCAGGCGGATCTTGACGACCCGCTCGACGCCCTTGGCGCCGATCACCACCGGCACGCCGACGAACATGTCGCGCACGCCGTACTGGCCCTTAAGATAGGCGGCGGCCGGCAGGACGCGCTTCTGGTCCTTGAGATAGCTCTCGGCCATGGCGATCGCGGAAGCCGCCGGGGCGTAGAAGGCCGAGCCGGTCTTCAGCAGGTTGACGATCTCGCCACCGCCCTTGCGGGTGCGCTCGACGATGGCGTCCAGGCGCTCCTGGGTGGTCCACTTCATCTTGACCAGGTCGGGCAGCGGCACGCCGGCGACGCCGGAATAGCGAACCAGCGGCACCATGTCGTCGCCATGGCCGCCGAGCACGAAGGCCGAGACGTCCTTGACCGAGACCTTGAACTCGTCGGCGAGGAAGTGGCGGAAGCGGGCGGAGTCGAGCACGCCGGCCATGCCGCAGATCATGTTCGGCTTGACGCCCGAGAACTTCTGCAGGGCCCAGACCATCGCGTCGAGCGGGTTTGTGATGCAGATCACGAAGGCCTTCGGGGCGTACTGGCGGATGCCCTCGCCGACCGACTTCATCACCTTGAGGTTGATGCCGATCAGGTCGTCGCGGCTCATACCGGGCTTGCGCGGCACGCCGGCGGTGACGATCACGACGTCGGCGCCCTTGATGTCCTCGTAGCTGTTGGTGCCGGTATAGGCGGCGTCGAAGCCGTCGACCGGAGCGGACTCGGCGATGTCGAGACCCTTGCCCTGCGGAATGCCGTCGGCGATGTCGAACAGGACGACATCACCGAGCTCCTTGAGGCCGGCGAGGTGAGCGAGCGTGCCGCCGATCTGTCCGGAACCGATGAGGGCGATCTTCTTGCGGGCCATTGGCGTATTCCCGTGGTTGGAGCCGAAAGCTGTTATGGAGCCTAAAAGCCGACGGTTCTTTGGCCCAAGCCGCCGCGCGGCTCAACCCTGCCCGCGACCCGGCTTTTTCGGGCATTTCGACCCGATTTCGCGCATGATGCAGCGAATAGCCCGTAGAATCAAAAGCTTAAGAAATCGGTGCCGCAAAAGCGCCGCAAAGCGGCCCGAAACCGGTCTGATGACATATTACAAATAATGTCATCTTCCCCGATTTTCTAGATCACCCCCGTCGCCAGCGTGCGCAGAACCACCCGGATCAGCGTGGCGAGCCGGGCATCGACCGAGGCCTGCGGCACGTCCCCCTCCAGTTCCAGCGCGGCCGGATGGATGAAGCGGTGGGTGGCGTCGATCACGAAGGCGATCGCCCGGTCGCGATCGCGCGGCTCGAAGGCGCCCGTGGCGATGCCCTCGTCGATGACCCGCTCGAACAGCGCGCGCACGCGGGCGCGATTGCGCCGACTGACCGCATGGCGCTTCGCCACCGCCTGCGACAGCGCCGCGAACAGATGCGGCTCCTCGTGCAGCAGGCCGCGATTGGCCCGCGCCAGCGCCAGGATCAGGCGCTCGAGCTTGTCGTCGGCGGGGTCGGGCCCGTCGGCGATGTCGGCAAGCCCGCGCTCGGCCGATTTCAGCCAGACGTCGACCACCGCGTCGATCAGGGCCGTGCGCGAGGGAAAGTAGCGGTAGACGTTGGCATGGGTCATGCCCGCCTCCTCCGCCACCGCGACCACGGTGAAGCGGCGCAGGCCGTGGAGGCGAAGATGCTCGCCGGCGACCGAGAGGATGCGGATCTCGCTCGGCTCGCGGGCGACCATCTCAGGTCTCCACCAGCCCGGTGCTGTCGCCGCTGGCCTGCGAGTCCCCGCGCCCGTGCGGATGCGCGAGATACTCGTCGGAGCGCATCTCGATCAGGCGCGAGACCGTGCGGTCGAATTCGAAGGCCTCGCGGCCGCTGGTCGCGACATAGAGCCCGGTCGGCTCGGCCGCGGCCGAGGCCACCAGCTTCACATGCGTCTCGTAGAGCGCGTCGATCAGGATGATGAAGCGCTTCGCCTCGTTGCGCCGGTCCATGTCCATCACCGGGATCTCGTCGAGGATGAGGGTATGGAAGCGTCGGGCGAGCGCGAGATAGTCGCTCGCCCCATAGGCGTTGGCGCAGAGATCGGCGAAGCTCGCCCGCGCCACCCCGCCGGCCGCCTGCGGCAGCCTCAGCGCATGGCCCTTGACCTCGATCGTCTCCGGCTGCCCTCGCGCCACCCCGGAAAGCCGCGCGAAGGCGCGGTCCAGCGCGGCACGCGCCGTTTCGTCCGCCGGCACATGGTAGACCGGGGCGTCGCCAAGCTTCTCCAGCCGGAAATCGGTGCGGGCATCGAGGCGCAGCACCTCGACCTTGCTCTGCAGCAGCGTGATGAAGGGGAGGAAGAGCGCCCGGTTCAGCCCGTTCTCGTAGAGCCGCGACGGCTCGACATTCGAGGTCGCCACCACCACCACGCCGGCGGCGAAGAGCGCGGTGAACAGCCGCCCGAGGATCATCGCATCCGCGATGTCGGTGACGGTGAACTCGTCGAAGCACAGCAGGGTCGCCTCGGCGGCGAGCGCGGCCGCGACCGGACCGATCGGGTCCGGCTCCTTGACCGTGCCGGCCTTCAGCGCCTGCCGGTAGGCGTGGATGCGCTCGTGGACATCGGCCATGAAGGCGTGGAAATGCACGCGCCTGCGGCTGGCGATCGGCGCCGTCTCGTAGAACATGTCCATCAGCATGGTCTTGCCGCGGCCGACCGAGCCCCAGACATAGAGCCCCTTCAGCGCCTCCGGCGCCGGCTGGTTGCGGCCGAACAGCCAGCCGAGCGCGCTGCTCTTGCGGGCGAGGCGGCGGCTGGCGAGCGCATCGCTCAACGCCTGCAGGCGCGCGACAACCGCCAGTTGGGCCTGGTCGCGCTCGATCGCGCCGGATTGGACGAGGGCGTCGTAGCGTTCGGGAAGAGTGCCGGGCATGGCCTGCAGCATGATGAGGGACCGCCCGGGGTTAAGCCAGCCGGCGCATGGCCGCAACCCCGGTGCAGCGCGTAAAACGCCCGCCTCGCCAGCACATATCGGAGGTCCGGCCTGAAATTGCCGCATTCCTCGGGCTTGCATCGGCGGCGGAAACGCCCATCTTCGGACACATCCAAGGGAAGATTCGCCTCCTGGCGGGCAGCGCGGACCAGCGCGATGTCAGGAGTTGCTCAGTGAACCGATCAGACGAACCGTCAGCCGGCCGTCTCGCCCGACAGGGCGAGGTCCGGCGCCTGTGGCCCGCCGAGCGGGACCTCTTCACCGCCCATCTGCTGCGCCTCGACCCGGCGACGCGGCGGGAGCGCTTCGGCACACCGGTCAACGACGCCTTCCTGCGCGACTACGCCGCCACGACCTTCGGCATCGACGGGCTGGTCTACGCCTATGTCGAGGCCGGCGAGGTGCGCGGCGCCGCCGAGCTGCGCGGGCTGGAGGAGATCGTGGTGCAGACCGGCGAGGCCGCCTTCAGCGTCGAGCGCGACTGGCGCCGCCGCGGCATTGGCGAGGCGCTGTTCCGCCGGCTGATCACCGCCGCGCGCAATCGCGGCATCGGCACGCTCTATATGACCTGCCTGCCCGAGAACGCCGCGATGCGGCGCCTCGCCCGCAAGTTCGAGGCGGAGATGGTCGGGGGCTTCAACGATGTCGAGGGCCGGATCGCGCCCGGCGCGCCGACGCCCTTCACCCTGCTCGACGAGGCGCTGGACAACGCCCAGAGCTTCGCCACCGCGGCCCTGTCGCTGCAGCGGCGCTTCTGGCGCCCTGCCCTGCTGCGCTGGCGCTGAGCGGGCCCGCCGCTCAGCGGTTGAGCGAGAGCGCCGCGCCGGACTTGGCGATGGCCCCGTTCATGGCGCCGCCGCTGGCGACCTTCAGCCGGGCCACCACCGAGCCGCCGCGCTGGTAGAGGTAGACCTCGCCATTGCGGTAGTCCCAGGCATTGACCTGCTGCAGGTCGCGGTTGCTGCAGCCATTGGCGCTGGCGCGGTAGAGATCGAGCGCGGGCGAGCTGGAGAGTTGCACGCGGCAGGAGCCGCCGGTCGCTTCCTGCGCCGTCCAGTTGCCGACGACGCCGTCGCGCGAACCGACCGAGCCGCCGCGACCGCCGCTGGTCGACGGCGCGGGACGCGGGTCGGCATTGGCGAGCTGGCCGCCGGGGGCGGCACCGGGCGCAGGCGCACCCGGCTGCGGTTCGAAGAAGGGATCGCTCTGCGGCGGCAGGCCGCCGCCAGGCTGGGCCGTCTGCGGCGGGGGATAGCCGCCCTGCGGATAGCCGCCCGGAGGCGGCAGCGGCTCGGCCGTCACCGGCGCCGACTGGATCGGCGGGGCCGTCTGCACGGGCTCGTTATAGATCGGCGCGCGCGCCACCGGCTGCCCGCCATAGCCGGGCCCGCCACCGAAACGTTGCGAGCCGGCACAGGCCCCGAGCGCCAGCAAAGGCAGGAGGCTCACGATCCGCAGCAGCGGCCGTGTCGTCAGGAGCGGCCTTGTCTTGGCAATCATCGTCGGCTTCTCGATGCTGGCTAGGTCGATCCGATTCTCGGTCATGCCGCCTGAACATGGCATGACCACGCCCCTGTATGCAAAATCACGGCACCCAGCCGCGCCCCGGAGTGTTCCCGCATGAAGCCGCTCAACCCGGACAGCATCCGCCCGCCCTTCGCCCGCTACAGCCATGGCGCCGAGGTGCCGGCCGGCCATCGCCTGGTGTTCTGTTCCGGCCAACTCGGCATCGCCGCCGACGGCACCATTCCACACGGCGTGCGCGAGCAGGCCGATCTCTGCTTCGCCAATATCGCGGCGATCCTGGCCGAGGCGGGGATGACGCTGGCCGACATCGTGCGCGTCAATGCCTATGTCACCGACCGCGCCCATATGAAGGGCTATATGGAATCGCGCGACGCCCATGTCGGCACGCCGCCGCCGGCCTCGACCCTGATGATCGTCTCCGGCTTCACCCTGCCGGAATTCAAGGTCGAGATCGAGGCCGTCGCCGCGGCGCCCGACCGCCGCCGGAAACCGGCCGCCGCCCTCACCGCGCCGCGCTTCTGAAAGCCGGGCCTCAGGCCGGGTCCGGCGCGCGCCAGGGATAGGTCCAGGTCTCGGTCAGCGCCTTGTCGCCATTGCGCAGGAAGGCGCGCAGATCCGCGGTCTGACCCGGCTCGACCAGCACGTCGACGAAGGCGCGGAAGCCCTTGGTCTTGGCGTTGGGCACCAGGAAGGCGCGCTGGATCGTGCCGTTCGAGATCGAGGGCACGATCTCGACCTTCTCCGGCTGCTTGAGATGGTAGGCGAGATCGCCGCCGGCGAAGTCGACGATGAAGCGGCGCGCATTGGGTGGCACCACCTCGCCCGAGCCCAGCGCCTTCGGCCGCGCCTGATAGGTGTTGAGCGCCCGCCCGCCCGGGTGCAGATCGTCGGCGTCGAGCATCGCATAGAGCTTGTAGCGGAAGCTGAACTCGCCGCCCGGCTCGAGCGGCACCTTCGGCGTCCACAGCGCCACGATGTTGTCGTTGGTCTCGTCGGTGGTCGGCAGCTCGATCAGCTCGACATGGCCCTCGCCCCAGTCGCCGTCCGGCTCGATCCAGTAGGACGGCCGCAGCTCGTAGGCGAGGTCGAGGTCCTGATAGTGCTCGAAGACGCGGTCGCGCTGCAGCAGGCCGAAGCCGCGCACATTGCGCTCGCCGAAATAGGAGGAGACCTGCTCACGCGGATTGCGCAGCGGCCGCCAGATCCACTCGCCGCTGCCGGAATGGATCATCAGCCCGTCCGAATCATGCAGCTCCATGCGGAAATCCTCATGGAAGCGCCGGTCGTTCTCGCCGGTGAAGAACATCGAGGTCAGCGGCGCCAGGCCGAGCCGCTCGATGCGCCGGCGCGGGAACAGCGTCGCCTGGATGTCGAGCACCGTCTCCTGGCCGGGATAGATCGCGAAGCGATAGGCGCCGGTGACCGAGGGCGAATCGAGCAGGGCGTGGACGATGACGTGCTCGGCATTGGCCGCCGGCATCTCGACCCAGAACTCGCGGAAGAAGGGGAACTCCTCGCCGTCGCGCACGCCGGCGCCGATCGCCAGCCCGCGCGCCGAGAGCCCGTAATGCTGGCCGCGGCCGAGCGCCCGGAAATAGCTCGCTCCGATAAAGGAGATCAGCTCGTCGAACACCCGCGGATCGTTGAGCGGATAGTGCAGGCGGAAGCCCGCGAAGCCGAGATTGACCGGCAGCGGTTTGTCGAACTTGGCGCGGCCATAGTCGAACAGGCTGGCCGAATACGGCACCGGCATCGGCACGCCGTCCCGGACCACGTTCACCGTCACCGGCCGGTTGAACAGGAAGCCGGGATGGAACATCTGCATGCGGAAGCCGGATTTCGACTGCGCCAGGAGCGCCTTGTCCGGCCGGAAGCGGATCTCGCGCCAGGTGTCGAAATCGAGCTTGGCCAGCGCTTCCGGCAGGCTTGGGCCGACCTCGTAGGGGGCGCTCGAAATTTCGCGCGCGCGCCGCTGCACGTCCGCGTAGCCGAAGCGCGGCTGCGGCGGCGATCCGGCCTGCTGCTCGGGCTGCTGCTGGGCCAGAACGGCGAAGGGCGCGGCGGAGGCGCACAGCACGGCGCTGAGGCCGGCGAGGACCCGGCGGCGGTCGGTCACGATCATGGTCGAAGTCAGTCCCGTCGAAAAGGCAGCGGAAGGCACGTTACGACAACGACTTAGGCGATGAAATGGGGCCGGTCTAGGGCGCGGCGGCGGCAGGGCGGCACCTGCGGCGACGCGTCCATGACCGGCGCGCGGGCTGCCCCGAAATTTCCATGATTCAACCGCCAGAAAACACTTGAAGCGGGGGGCGGTCATCCGTATATCGACCTCACCCAATTCGCACGTGCCTGTGGCCGCGTGCCGGTCGGTGGGCATCCGGACAAGAGGCCGGACAGCCGCCAGGGATGGGAAACGGACGGAGGGGGATGGACATCCCCTCGAGTCACGCTCCCGGCTTCCGCGCAAGCGAGAGCCGCTCCCGAACAGCGACCGGCAGCCGGAGGCGAAACCGGCGAACCCCGCACTCCACGGGGGACGCAGCTTAAAGCAACGACGGAGCGGGCTTTTTTGGTCTCGCCGGCTTTCCAAAGGCCGGCACCGAAGAGGCTTGTCCATCATTGCCGGGCGTGCGGGGTCTCCCCAATCGACGGTGTTCTCGGGTCCGGACGTCTCGTCCGCGGTCCTTGGCGTCTCCATCGCGCCTCGGAAAGCTGACGTGTCAACCGGCTACACGTCGTATCGGCGCCGATCGCGCCGGAAGAGGAGTCGCGCCGATGACCGAGCGCATCCGTGAATTTCTTCGCGACCGCCGTGAGGATGGTCCCTGCGTCGTGATCGACCTCGAGGTCGTTCGCGAGAACTATGTCGCCTTCTCCCGGGCGCTGCCGGACACCCGCGTCTTCTACGCGGTCAAGGCGAACCCGGCGCCGGAAGTGCTGCGCCTGCTGGCCAAGCTCGGCTCCTGCTTCGATTGCGCCTCGGTCGTCGAGATCGAGCTGGCGCTCTCGGCCGGCGCCACGGCGGACCGCATCTCCTTCGGCAACACCATCAAGAAGGAGCGCGACGTCGCCCGTGCCATGGAGCTCGGCGTGCGCCTGTTCGCTGTCGACTGCCAGGCCGAGGTCGAGAAGATCGCCCGTGCCGCCCAGGCCACCAAGGCCGAGGAGGTCCGCATCTTCTGCCGCATCCTCTGCGACGGTGCCGGCGCCGACTGGCCGCTCTCGCGCAAGTTCGGCTGCGTGCCCGAAATGGCGGCAGACGTGCTCGAGCACGGCCATCGCCTCGGCCTGCAGGCCTATGGCATCTCGTTCCATGTCGGCTCGCAGCAGGCGAACGTCAACGCCTGGGATTCCGCCCTTGGCTCGGCCTCGGCCGTGTTCAAGGAGTGCGCCACCCGCGGTCTGTCGCTGTCGATGGTCAACCTCGGCGGCGGCTTCCCGGCGCGCTATCTCAAGCCGATCCCGGGCGTCCCGGCCTATGGCGATGCGATCTTCCAGGCGCTGTCGAAGCATTTCGGCAACCGCCTGCCGGAGACCATCATCGAGCCGGGCCGCGGCATGGTCGGCGAGGCGGGCCTGATCGAGGCGGAGGTCGTGCTGATCTCGAAGAAGAGCGAGAGCGACGACGTTCGCTGGGTCTATCTCGATATCGGCAAGTTCAACGGCTTGGCCGAGACGATGGACGAGGCGATCCGCTACCCGATCCGCACCCAGCGCGACGGCGACATCACCGTGCCGTGCGTGCTGGCCGGCCCGACCTGCGACTCGGTCGACGTCATGTACGAGAAGGCGCCCTATATGCTGCCCTTCTCGCTCGAGATCGGCGACAAGGTCCTGATCGAGGGCACCGGCGCTTATACGACGACCTATTCGGCCGTCGCCTTCAACGGCTTCCCGCCGCTGAAGCAGTACGTCATCTGACGACGCGGGGGCGGCCGGTCCGCCCCCGTCTGCGATCGGGTCCGGCGAAGCGCCCTGCCCTCTCGGGGACAGGCCGTCCGGGATACCGGGCGGAGCGTCGCGCGCCTTCCTCGCGGAGGTGCGGGCGTGGCTCCCGCCGGACCCATTTTCACCATCCACGCTGCTGTGGCCGCTCTCGGGCGGCGCCGGGTAGGCCCGTGAGGACGGGCGCGCCGGCAGGAGGTGCGTCATGATCACGATCCGCGACGAGATCGCTGCCGATGTCCCGGCCCGCGAGGCCCTGCTCGACCGCTGCATGGGCGAGCGCCGCACCGCCAAGTCGAGTGAGCGCCTGCGCGAAGGCCGCCTGCCGGCCGAGGGCCTCGCCCTGACGGCCGAGCGCGACGGCGTCGTCGTCGCGACGGTGCGCCTCTGGCATGTCGAGGCCGAGGGCTGCCGGGCGCTGCTGCTCGGCCCGCTCGCGGTCGCTCCCGAATTGCAGGGCGAGGGACTGGGCAAGGCGATGATGCACGAAGCCATCGCGCGCGCCGCCGCGCGCGGCCACGGCGCCATCCTGCTGGTCGGCGATGCGCCCTATTACGCCCGCTTCGGCTTCGACGGCCGCGGCATGGCCGATCTCGCCATGCCCGGCCCGGTCGAGCGCGCGCGCTTCCTCGGCCTCGAGCTGCGCCCCGGCGCGCTCGCCGGCGCCAGCGGCGTGCTCCAGCCAGCGGGGGCGCTGGTCACCGCCGAGGGAACGGACGGGCTCCGACGTCGCGCCGCCTGAACCGGCCCGCGCGCCGGCAACCTCCGAAAGGCATTCCTGAGCCGGCTCGCGAGCACTGGCCGCGCGCCTTCCGTCATGCGATCGTCATGCGCGGCCGGCATCTGGACGGTGCCCGCCATCGCCCCATGCTGATCGCCCATATCTCAGACCTCCATATCCGCCCGCCCGGCCAGCCTGCCCATCGCGTCTCCGACACCTACGCGCGGTCGGCGCGCGCGCTGCAGGCCGTCGCGTCCCTCGACCCGCGGCCCGATCTCCTGCTGATCAGCGGCGACCTCGCCGATCGCGGCCTGCCGGAGGAATACGCCCATCTGCGCGCGCTGCTGGCGGGGCTCGACCTGCCGGTGCTGATGCTCCCGGGCAATCACGATGTCCGCGCGGCGATGATCGCCGGGCTCGACCTCGGCCCCCATGCCCACACCGGCGACGGCTTCGTGCAGTTCCTCGCCGATCTCGGCGGCCTGCGCCTCATCGGCCTCGACACGCTGGTGCCCGGCCAGAGCGCCGGCGCACTGTGCGAGACGCGGCTGGCCTTCCTCGAGGAAGCGCTGGCGACGGCGGGCGAGCGCCCCGTCGTCATCGCCATGCACCACCCGCCCTTCGACAGCGGTATCGCGCATATGGACCGGATCCGGCTGATCGAGGGCGCCGATCGTTTCCGCGCCATCGTCGGCCGGCACGCCGGGATCGAGCGCATCCTGTGCGGGCACCATCACCGGCCGATCCAGGCGCGTTTCGCCGGGACGATGGCGCAGATCGCGCCGAGCGTCAGCCATCAGGTCACGCTCGACCTCGCCCCCGACGCGCTCGCGACCATCCAGATGGAGCCGCCGGCCTATCACCTGCACAGCTACCGGCCGCAGACCGGGCTCGTCACCCACACCGCCTATGTCGAGCGCTTTCCCGGGCCGTTTTCCTTCGTCCGCGCGGCGGAGGCGACCTGAGCGCCGGATCGGGCCCGGGGAGGCCCGCAGGTTGACGCCCGCGGGCCCGCGCCATACCAGCCTCTGTTTGGCATCCAACCCAGGAGTGGAAAAGAATGACGGATTGGCCCGTGCACGGCGAGATCACAGGCCCGGTCGTGATGATCGGTTTCGGTTCGATCGGCCGTGGGGTGCTGCCGCTGCTCGAGCGGCATCTGAAATTCGACCGCAGCCGCTTCGTGGCGATCGCGCCGGATGACGACAACCGCCATATCCTGGACGAGCGCGGCCTGCGCTTCGTCAAGAAAGCCGTGACGCAGGAGAACTACCGCGAGCTCCTCACCCCCTTCCTCACCGAGGGCGGCGGGCAGGGCTTCTGCATCAACCTCTCGGTCGATACCGGCTCGCGCGACCTGATGGAGTTCTGCTCCGGCCTCGGCGCGCTCTATATCGACACGGTCAACGAGCCCTGGCTCGGCTTCTATTTCGACCAGAGCAAGGGCGTCGCCGACCGCTCGAACTACGCGCTGCGCGAGACCACGCTCGCCGCCAAGCGGGCGCGGCCGGCCGGTACGCCGACCGCCGTCTCCTGCTGCGGCGCCAATCCCGGCATGGCCTCCTGGCTGGCCAAGCAGGCGCTGGTCAACCTCGCCTCCGACCTCAACCTCAACACGCCGCTGCCGCGCAGCCGCGGCGAATGGGCCGCGCTGATGCGCCAGGCCGGGGTGAAGGGCATCCACATCGCCGAGCGCGACACCCAGCGCTCGCGCAACCCCAAGCCGCGCGGCGTCTTCGTCAACACCTGGTCGGTCGAAGGCTTCATCTCGGAATCGCACCAGCCCTCCGAGCTCGGCTGGGGCACGCATGAGCGCTGGATGCCGGACAATGCCCGCACGCATGAGAGCGGCTGCGGCGCGGCGATCTACCTGCTCCAGCCCGGCGCCGAGACCAAGGTGCGCAGCTGGTGCCCGACGCCCGGCGCCCAGTACGGCTTCCTCGTCACCCATAACGAGGCGATCTCGATCGCCGACTATTTCACCGCCACCGACGAGACCGGCAAGGCGATCTACCGGCCGACCTGCCACTACGCCTATCACCCCTGCAACGACGCCGTGCTCTCGGTGCACGAGATGTTCGGCAATGCCGGCAAGGCGCAGGAGGAGCACCACATCCTGACCGAGGACGAGATCGTCGACGGCGTCGACGAGCTCGGCGTGCTGCTCTACGGCCATGGCAAGGGCGCCTACTGGTTCGGCTCGCAGCTCTCGATCGAGGAGACCCGGACGCTCGCCCCCTATCAGAGCGCGACCGGCCTGCAGGTGACGTCCGCCGTGCTTGCCGGCATCGTCTGGGCGCTGGAGAACCCGAAGGCCGGGATCGTCGAGGTCGAGGAGATGGACTTCGCCCGCTGCCTCGAGATCCAGAAGCCCTATCTCGGCCCGGTGAAGGGCTACTACACCGACTGGACCCCGCTCGACGGCCGCCCGGGCCTGTTCCCGGAGGACATCGACACCAGCGATCCCTGGCAGTTCCGCAACTTCCTGGTCCGTTAAGCCGGAACCGCTGACCGCATGAAAAAGGCCCGCCTCGCGGCGGGCCTTTTTGCTGTCTCCCGCCCTGCGCGCTCAGTAGCGCGGCGAGGCGAAGCTGTTGGCGAACGGGTTGGCGCCGGAGCCGATGCGCGCGGGCAGCGTGCCTTCGCCATAGAGCTCGCCCGCCGCCGAATAGACCGGGCTCGCGATCGCGCCCTGCGTGGCATAGCGGTTCAGGCTGCCGACCGGCACGACCTTGCCGGGATCGAGATAGCTGCGCTTCTGCACGGTGACGCGCAGCGGCTCGCGCTTGCGCGCCTCGGCGGCGGAGGCGACGAGCGTCGTCACGGAGGCGGCGATGGCGAAGCCGGCGGCGAGGCGGACGAAAAGGCGCATGGACGTCTCCTTGAGCAGAGCCTCGGCCGAGCCGTGGGCAGGTGAAGCGACACCCCGGTCGAAGACCGGGCGGATGCAGTTGTTGTCGCCGCGCGCGCGGCGCGACGCAAGGGAATCCTCCGCTCAGCGCCCCTGCTGCGGCCGCCGCGGCGGGATGCGCAGATCGGGCGGTGGGCCATCGGGATCGAGCCAGGAAGCCTTGTGGCCTGACGACGCGACGCGCTGCACCGTGCAGGCAGCGTTGCGGACCTGCCCGAGCTTGGCGAAGGCGGCGCGCAGGCCCCGATCGTCGCCGGCGCTGAGAAGCTCGATCCGGTCGATCACGCAGCCGAGCTGGGCGCGATCGGCCGCGCGCCCCGGCGCAGCACACCACCAGCCGGTGAAGCCGAACGCCGCTTCCGCCCCGCCATGGCGAAAGCCGATACAGGCGCGGATGTGCTCGCCGTCGCTCATGCCGATATCGGCGGTCTCGACCGGTCCGAACTTGGTTTCCAGCGTGGTGACCGCGCCGCTCCGCGTCACCGAGAGCGCCCGCGCCGCGCTGTCGCGCACCAGCGAGACCAGGAAGGGCTGTCCCTCGCCGGCCGCGGTCTCCGCCTCGGGCGAGGCCGGCCGCATGCGCAGGGTCAGCCCGAGAAACGGGGTCTCGCCCTCGAACGCGCCGAAGGTCAGCACGTCCTCGCGGCGCTGGCCGTCGGCGCTGCGGCGCGCCTCGTAGCCGGTGCGGCGGCCGGCTTCGCTGGCCTCCAGCCCGAACAGCGCGACGGGCCTGGCGATCTCGACCCAGGCGGAGCCGTCCATCGCCGCCGGGAGTGCCTGCACGCGGACATCGCGCACGGCCGGCCGCGCAGCGGTCTCGGCCTGCGGAGCGACCTGGGCTACGGCAGGCTCGTCCGAACCGACCGAGAGCGCCGCCACCAGCGTCGCGGTGATGCCGACGCCGGTCGCAGCCGCGAGCGCGCGCCAGAGCAGCCCGGCCGGCAGCCCGGTCCGCAGCCCCATGCCGCGCGCCTGTCGCGGGCGCGCCCGCTCGGCCTTGCGGCGGGCGAGCCATGTCGCGAGAGCGCGCCAGCCGCGCAGGCCCGCGCGCCAGGCGCCGGCCAGCCCGGCCTCGACCGCGTCGGCGATGTCGATCAGCGTGCCGGCGAGATCCCGGCGCGCCGGCGCCCACCCGGTTTTCGCCGCGCGCTGCGGCCAGACGGCGCGCAGCCGCGCCCAATAAGCGACGATGAGTTGACCAGCCACCTCGGCACCCGTTTCCCGCCGGGCGACGGCGCCCCCGCGCCCCCGCCCGCCTGTCCTCGACCCTGCCGACAGGCTGCGACAGGGCGGTCAGCGGCGGGTTACCTCCGGCGCGCGATCGCGCGACAGGGTCAACGCCGGGTTAGACGACAGGGTTAACCGGAGGTCGCCCCGGCGGGCCGCCAGGCGCCGCATTGACTTTTGCCACGGGGGAGTGTTTGGGATGCCGTGACCGGCACGGCTCGCGTTCCGGCATTCGCGATGATGTCCAGCTCTGGTTTGTCCCCGTGACGATGCGTCCGACGACCAAAACCACGACCAAAACGGCGACGGGCAAAACCCGGACGCTGCGCTGACACGTCGCCTCGCTTCCGGGACACTCCCCCCCGGCCGGGGTCAAACGGCCGAACCCGCGATCACGATCAGCGGCACCGGCCTTCCCGGGGAGGCCGAACGGTTCGCCAGAAGGAATTCCGATAATGGGCTACAAGGTCGCGATCGCAGGCGCCACGGGCAATGTGGGCCATGAAATCCTCGACATCCTCGCCGAGCGGGCTTTCCCCGTCAGCGAGGTCGTCGCCCTCGCCTCGACCCGCTCGGTCGGCACCGAGGTCTCCTTCGGCGACAAGACGCTGAAGGTCTCGGCGCTCGAGCATTACGACTTCTCCGACACCGACATCTGCCTGATGTCGGCCGGCGGCGCCGTCTCGAAGGAATGGGCGCCGAAGATCGCGGCCCAGGGCTGCGTCGTCATCGACAACTCCTCGACCTGGCGCATGCATCCCGACGTGCCGCTGATCGTGCCCGAGGTGAACGCCGCCGCGGTCGCCGGCTTCTCGAAGATGAACATCATCGCCAACCCGAACTGCTCGACCGCGCAGCTCGTCGTCGCGCTGAAGCCGCTGCACGAGCGCTACGGCATCAAGCGCGTCGTCGTCTCGACCTATCAGTCGGTCTCCGGCGCCGGCAAGGAGGCGATGGACGAGCTGTTCAACCAGACGCGCGGCGTGTTCTCGGCCGGCGAGGTCGCCGCCAAGAAGTTCCCGAAGCGCATCGCCTTCAACCTCATCCCGCAGATCGACGTCTTCATGGAGGACGGCTTCACCAAGGAAGAGTGGAAGATGATGGCGGAGACCAAGAAGATCCTCGATCCGAAGATCAAGCTCACCGCCACCTGCGTGCGCGTGCCGGTCTTCATCAGCCATTCCGAGAGCGTCAACATCGAGTGCGAGAAGCCGGTGACGGCCGAGGAGGCGCGCGAGCTGCTGCGCCAGGCTCCCGGCCTGCTCGTCATCGACAAGCACGAGCCCGGCGGCTACATCACGCCCCACGAGGCGGCCGGCGAGGACGCGACCTATATCTCGCGCATCCGCGAGGACAACACGGTCGAGAACGGGCTGGCCTTCTGGTGCGTTTCCGACAATCTGCGCAAGGGCGCGGCGCTGAATGCGGTGCAGATCGCCGAGGTGCTGGTCAACCGCAAGCTGATCAAGCCGCGCAAGCAGGCCGCCTGAGGCCTCTCTGCTGCAAGAATATTGCGAGGCGGGCCGTGTGCCCGCCTTTTTTCTTTCGCCGACGCATGGCGGGCGTGTGGTAATCGCGCAGGAAGTCGCCATGCTCTTCGGCTAGCGTCAGCACGAATCGAGATCCGTGCCGCCTTGCCCGACACCATCACCCGCGTGCCCCTCTCCCCGGAGCCGGCCAAGGCCGAGCCGCCGCGCCGCGACAGCAGCCTGCGCGGCATCGGGCTGATGCTGCTCGGCAGCGTCTTCCTCTCCGCCGCCGACGTCGTCTCGAAGTACCTCACCGCCACCATGCCGGCGCTGCAGATCATCTGGCTGCGCTACGCCGCCTTCGCGGTGATCATGATCGCCATGGCGGCGCCCGGCGGCTTCGCGCTGATGCGGCCGAAGCGCGTCGGCATGCAAGTGCTGCGCGGCGTCGCGGTCACCGTCTCCTCGATTCTGTTCGTCTCCTCGCTGAAATACCTGCCGATCGCCGACGCGACGGCGACGAGCTTCGTCTCGCCGCTCTTCGTCACCGCGCTCTCGATCCCGCTGCTCGGCGAGAAGGTCGGCTGGCGGCGCTGGACGGCGACGGTGGTCGGGCTGATCGGCGTGCTGATCGTGGTGCGCCCCGGCGGCAGCGATTTCCAGGCCGCCTCGATCCTGCCCGTGCTCTCGGCCTCGAGCTGGGCCTTCGCCCTGATCGTCACCCGGCTGATGAGCGCGACAGAGAGCCCTGTGACCACGCTTGCCTGGTCGGCGATCACCGGCTGCCTGCTACTCTCGCTGGTCCAGCCGCTGACCTGGCAGCCGCTGACACAGGAGGCGCTCTGGCTCGGCCTGTTCATCGGCGTCTCCTCGACCATCGGCCACTGGTTCGTGATCCTGGCCTTCCGCCATGCCGACGCGTCGCTGCTGGCGCCGTTTTCCTATATCCAGCTGCTCTGGGCCTCGGTCTTCGGCTTCTTCCTGTTCGCGGTGCTGCCGGACCTCTTCACCCTGGTCGGGGCGGTGATCATCGCGGCCTCGGGGCTCTACACCGCCCATCGCGAGCGCATCCGGGCGCGCCAGGCGCTCGGGCGCTGAGCCGGCCTCATGCCGCCGGTCGCGCCGCATAGCGCGCCAGGAACATCCTGACCGCCTCGTCGACCACGCGGGCGACCTCGGCCTCGGAGGGCGGCTGGCGCAGCGCGTTGAACAGGCGCGGCCGCATCAGGGTCGACTGGCAGAGATCGACGAACTGCGCCGCGGCGAGCCCCGGCTCCTCGATCGCCAGCTCGCCGCCCGCACAGCGGCGCGACAGGAAGGCCGCCAGCCGCTGCGCGCCGACCATCGGCCCGCGCTCGTAGAATTCGCGACCCAGTTCCGGCATGCGCTCGGCCACGCCGAGCACGATGCGGTGCGCGCTCAGGGCGAACTCGCCGGTCAGCAGCCTGACCAGCCGTTCGCCGAAGCGCGACAGCGCCCGCACCAGATCGGGCTCGTCGCTCAGCGCCGCATACATCGCCTCTTTCTGCGCCTCGCGCTCGCGCTCGATCAGCGCGACGAAGAGATGCTCCTTGTCCTGGAAATACACGTAGAGCGTGCTCTTGGAGACGGTCGCGGCGGCAGCGATGTCGCTCATCGAGGCGCCGTCGAAGCCGCGCGCCGCGAAGACCTCGCGCGCGCCTTCGAGGATCTGGTGACGCTTGCCCGGATCGCCCCCGGCGACCCGGCGGTTGCGGGCCCGCGGCTTCGTCCGGGGCGTCTCGTCGCGCGTCTCTTTGGGCATCCCGCCCGCTTGTTCCACTCGCGCCATGCGCGCCACCCCTGCAAATAAGTCGAACCACACGGTTCGATTTGATCTTGATATGCAGTGCGCCGCCCTCTATTTCAACCGCCTGATCGAACCGGCCGGTTCGAATTATCTTCCGCCGGGACCTCGCATGGAGGCTTGCCGATGACCGCCGAGTCCAGCACCGGGACGACCAGCGACACGCGCCGCGACAGGCTGCGGCTCGTGCCCGCCGAGGCCGAGGGCGCCACCTCGCCGGCGGAAGCCCGCGCCGCCGAACAGCCCGCCGCCGCAACCAAGGCGCCGCCGCGCCAGCGCTCTGCCCTGAAGCGCGGCCTGCTCATCGCCGCCGGCATCGCAGCGCTGGGCGCCGCCGGCTGGTACGGGCTCGACTGGTGGCGCAACGGGCGCTTCATCATCACCACCGACGACGCCTATGTCGGCGCCGACATGGCGACGATATCCGCCCGGCTCTCCGCCAACGTCGCCGCCGTGCCCGTGACGCGCAACCAGCAGGTCAGGACCGGCGACACGCTGGTGCTGCTCGACGAGGGCGACCAGCGCATCGCGCTGGAGAGCGCCCGCGCCAAGAGCGCCACCGCCCGCGCCACGCTGTCGCGCGTCGATGCGCAGATCGCCGCCGCCGAGGCCGGGCTGACCCAGGCCAAGGCGCAGCAGGTCTCGGCCGAGGCAGCCGTCACCCGCACCGCCGCCGATTTCGACCGCGCCAACAGCCTCGCCGCCAAGTCCTACGGCTCGCAGGCGACGCTGGACGCCGCCACCGCCGCCCGCGACCAGGCCGCCGCCTCCCTCGCCAGCGCCCGCGCCGGCGTCGCCCAGGCCAGCGCCAATATCGACGTGCTCAAGGCACAGCGGCTGGAGGCCGCCCGCCAGATCGACGAGCTCAAGGTCGCCGAGGAGAAGGCGGAGCGCGATCTCTCCTTCACCCGCATCGTGGCGCCGATCGACGGGCTGGTCGCCAACACCAATGTCCAGCTGGGCGACCTCGTCGGCGCCGGCAAGCGGCTGATGTCGGTCGTCCCGCTCGACGCCGTCTATGTCGACGCCAACTTCAAGGAGACGCAGATCGGCCCGATCCGGATCGGCGACCGCGCCACCGTCACGGTCGACGCCCTGCCCGGGCGCAGCTTCGCCGGCACCGTCAGCGGCATCGCCGGCGGCACCGGCTCGGTCTTCACCCTGCTGCCGCCCGACAACGCCACCGGCAACTTCACCAAGATCGTCCAGCGCGTGCCGGTGCGCATCGCGCTGACGCCGGAAGCCAAGGCGCAGCATCTGCTGCGGCCGGGCATGTCGGTGGAGGTCTCGATCGACCCGCGCGGCCGCCCCGCCGCGCCCTGAGAGCCCCGGCTCTCGCCCCGAGGAGCCATTCCGCCCGGGAATGGCGGTCCGCCCAGGCCCGATCGCCCCATCGGGGCCTGGGCTGGCCGCGCCTGACGGCGCTCCTCGGGCCGGGAGCCGGGTTCCGTTCCGGGCCCTTGCAGGCCCATCACCGCGAGGCCCGCCATGGCCGCCGTCACTCCCTCCGCGCCGGCCGGCGCCAAGCCGGCCGAGGATGCCATCCCGCTGCGCCGGATCCTCGCCTTCACGGCGATGGTCTTCGGCATGTTCATGGCGATCCTGGACATCCAGATCGTCTCGGCCTCGCTGGCCGAGATCCAGGCCGGCCTCTCGGCCTCCAGCGACGAGATCGCCTGGGTCCAGACCGCCTACCTCATCGCCGAGGTGATCATGATCCCGCTGTCCGGCTATCTCAGCCGGGCGCTCTCCACCCGCGTCTTCTTCACCATCGCCGCGACCGGCTTCACCATCTCCAGCGTGCTCTGCGCCATGTCGAGCTCGATCAACGAGATGATCCTGTGGCGCGCGGTGCAGGGCTTCATCGGCGGCGGCATGATCCCCGGCGTCTTCGCCGCGGCCTTCACGATCTTCCCGGCCTCGAAGCGGCCGATCGTCTCGCCGCTGATCGGCCTGATCGCGACGCTCGCCCCGACCATCGGCCCCACCGTCGGCGGCTATCTCAGCCACGCCTTCTCCTGGCACTGGCTGTTCCTGGTCAACCTCGTGCCCGGTATCGTCGTCGCCATCGCCGCCTGGACGCTGATCGATTTCGACGAGCCGGACCACAGCCTGCTGCGCCGCTTCGACTGGCTGGGGCTCGCCGGCATGGCCGCCTTCCTCGGCAGCATGGAATACGTGCTGGAGGAAGGCACCCGGCTCGACTGGTTCGAGAGCCACGAGATCACCGCCTTCACCGTGCTGATGGTCGCGGGCGCCGTGATGTTCTTCTGGCGGGCGCTGACGCGCGACGACCCCATCGTCGACCTCTACGCCTTCCGTGACCGCAACTTCGCCTTCGGCTCGCTGTTCTCCTTCTCGATGGGCATCGGCCTCTACGGGCTGACCTATCTCTACCCGGTCTATCTCGGCCGCATCCGCGGCTATGACGCGCTGATGATCGGCGAGACGATGTTCGTCACCGGCCTGTGCATGTTCCTGACAGCGCCGGTCGCCGGGCGGTTGTCGCAGAAGCTCGACCCGAGGCTGATGATGATGATCGGCTTCGCGGGCTTCGCCGGCGGCACATGGATCGCCTCGCACATCACCTCGGACTGGGATTTCCACGAGCTGCTCTGGCCGCAGATCCTGCGCGGCTGCTCGCTGATGCTGTGCATGGTGCCGATCAACAACCTGGCGCTCGGCACGCTGCCGCCGCAGCAGCTCAAGAACGCGTCCGGCCTCTACAACCTCACCCGCAATCTCGGCGGCGCGGTCGGCCTCGCGCTGATCAACACCCTGCTCAACAACCGCACCGACCTGCACATCACCCGGCTGCACGAGATGGTCTCGGCCGGGCGGCAGGTGGCGGAGGAGAACATCGCGGCGCTGACGCAGCAGTTCTCGGCCTTCGGCGACGCGGCGGAGGCCATGGCACTGGCGGTGATCAACCAGCGTGTCCACAAGCAGGCGCTGGTCATGGCCTTCGGCGACGTCTTCCTGGCGCTGACCATGATCTTCGTCGCGCTGATCGTGCTTTCGCTGTTCATGCGTAAGCCCGCCGCACAGGCGCCCGCCGGGGCCGGCCACTGAGCCGCCGCGGGGCACCGCGCGCCCTGCGGCAAATCCGCCACGATGCGTCCCGGACAACCCGGAATGCCGGCCGGCGCAGGCCCGAGAGATTGACACGCGACTGCAACAAAGCCAAAAATACCATTAATATCAGTAGTTTAGACGTTTTCTAAACTACGCGATCCCGAGAAGATGAGTTCGGAAGGCGTCTTATGAGCATCGTGTCCATCAAGAGCGGCGGCGTGGCCAAGTCTCATGCGGACCAGATCCCGTGGCCGCAGAAGTCGCCGGCCGCCTGCCCGATCAACGCCGTGAAGGCGCGCCTGCGCAGCGTCGGCCTGCGCCCGACCCGCCAGCGCATGGCGCTGGGCTGGCTGCTCTTCGCCAAGGGCGACCGCCATGTCAGCGCCGAGATGCTCTATGAGGAGGCGCTGCGCGCTCGCGAGCCGCTCTCGCTCGCCACCGTCTACAATACGCTGCGCCAGTTCTCCGAGGCCGGCCTGCTGCGCCAGGTCTCGGTCTCGGGGCCGAAGACCTTCTTCGACACCAACGTCTCCGAGCACCACCACTTCTACAACGAGGACGACGAGACCGTCGTCGACATCCCCGGCTCCGAGATCCAGGTCTCTGGCCTGCCTCAGGCCCCCGACGGCATGGTGATCTCCTCGGTCGAGGTCATCGTGCGCCTGCGCAACGCCGACGGCCAGGAGACGCTGACCAAGCTCGCAGGCGGCCAGCGCGCGTGATCGTCTGCTCCTGCAACGTCCTGTCCTGCCGCCAGATCAAGGGCACGATCGCGCCCGATGGCAGCGGTCCGCGGACTGCGGGCGAGGCTTATGACTGCCTCGGCTGCAGCCCGGACTGCGGACGTTGCGCGCGCGAGGTCAGGGCCCTGCTGGCCGAGGCGCGCGCCGCCTGCGCCAGCCAGTGCGGCTCCTGCGCCAGCCGCGAGATCGAGTGCGCGGTCCATGTCTCCGTCGGCCTGATGATGGCCGGCGTCGAGCTCTCCCGGGACCGCGACGCGGCCTGATCCGACCCGCTGCGCGGCGACGCCGCCATACGCGCCTCTCCACTCTTTCCTTTCTGCTCCGGCTGCCCTAGATTAGGATCATTCTAAGTTAGCCGACCAGCAGGAGAGCCGGGATGAAGGGCGACAAGAAGGTCATCGACTACCTCAACAAGGGCCTGCGGTCCGAGCTGACGGCCATCAACCAGTACTGGCTGCATTATCGCCTGCTCGACAATTGGGGCCTGAAGGACATGGCCGCGATGTGGAAGAAGGAATCGATCGAGGAGATGGTCCATGCCGACCGCTTCGTCGACCGCATCCTCTTCCTCGAGGGCTTCCCGAACATGCAGCAGCTCGATCCGCTGCGGATCGGCGAGAACGTGCAGGAAGTCATCGAGTGCGACCTCAAGGCCGAGCTCGAGGCCCGCTCTCTCTACCAGGAAGCGGCGAAATACGCCCGCGAGGTCGGCGACTACCCGTCCGAGGACCTGTTCAAGGCGCTGATGAAGGACGAGGAAGGCCATATCGACTTCCTTGAGACCCAGCTCGACCTGATCGGTCGCATCGGCATCGAACTCTACACCCAGAAGCATGTCGGCGGCCTCGAGGGCGGCGACCACTGAGGCCGAGGGCGCGGCCGCCTCGGCCTCCTCGCCACGCGATCGGGCCGGCCCCACGGGGCCGGCCTTTTTCATGCGCCGGCCGGCGGCGCCGAGCGGGCTCGACGCCTGCGGAGCGCCGCCGCACCCGGCATGAATCGCTTTTCTCTGGCCGGCGCCCGACCATTGATTGCCGTGTCCCCGGCGCGCCGTCTACACGGTGCGTGCGGACTGCCAGCCGGCGCTCCGCCCGCGCGACAGGGACGATCGAGATGAGCTATCCGGACCTCCTTTCCTTCGCCGCGGGACTGCTCGTGACCGGAGCGCTCTCCGGCGTGCTCGCCGGCCTGCTCGGAATCGGCGGTGGCGGGATCATCGTGCCGGCACTGGCGCTGGCGCTCGCCGCGATGGGCTATGGCGGCGATGTCGGCCAGCATGTCGCAGTCGCGACCTCGCTCGCGATCATCATCCCGATCGGCCTCTCCAGCGCCCGCGCCCATGACGCCAAGGGCGCGCTGGACAGGCCGACCTTCAGGCTCTGGGCGCCGGTCATCTTCGTCGCCACGCTCGCCGGCGGCATCTCGGCCGGCCTCTTCCCGGGCAAGGTGCTCCAGGCGGTCCTCGGCTTCATGGCCTTCTTCATCGCCGCCAACATCCTCCTGCCCTTCCTCGAACGCCTGATGCGCCGGGTGCACGGATCGGCGACGGCCCAGCGCCTCTGCGCCGCCGTCATCGGCTATCTCTGCGCCCTGATGGGCACCGGCGGCGGCGCACTGAGCGTGCCGACGCTGGCGGCGTTCGGCCTGCCGATACACACAGCGGTCGGCACCGGCGCCGCCCTCGGCGTGCCGATCGCGCTGGCCGGCACCCTCGGCTTCCTGATCTCGGGCTGGAATGCCGAAGGCCTGCCGCCGCTCAGCCTCGGCTACATCAACCTGCCCGCTTTGGTCCTGATCGGCGGCGTCGCCTCGCTCACCGCGCCCTTCGGCGCCAGGCTCGCCCACAGGTTGCCGGCACGCACACTGAAGAAGGTCTTCGCGGTGTTCCTCGTCGTCGTCGGCGTCTCCATGCTCTGGGCGGCCTTCGGCTAGCCGGGCGCGGCGGCGCTTGCGAGCCATATTCGCGCCGCCTTTGCCGGCAGACTGGCCGTCACGATGCCGATGCCGCGCAGGAGAAGAGCATGAGCCGCCCGTCGCGCCCGCCGAGCCGCAGGGGGCTGCTCGCTGCCGGCATCGGGCTCGCCGCCCTGTCCCCGGCCCTGACGGCGAGGAGCGCCATGAGCCAGACCGCATCCGCCCATCCGATCGTCGCCTTCGCGCGCGACTTCGGCGCCGACGAAGCCCTGCAGACCAGGGTCGCGGCCTTGGTGGAGCAGCCGCCGACGACGGAGGAGGCGATCGGCTTCTACGGGACGACGGCCTACAACGCCACCGCCCGCAGCTTTCTCGCGACGGTAAAGCTGCTTGAGGACGCCAAGAAACTGACCTCCATCGAGGACAAGTACATCTACGAACTGCTGCAGCTCTGGAGCGAGGAGCGCACACTCGATTTCGCCAGCCTGCCGGAGCCGGCGAAGACGGTTTTCAGCCCCTTCGTCACGGGCGAGACGACGTTCGACGGCGAAGCGCAGGCTGCCGCCTACCGCCGGACGGTCTGGGAAAACTATGCCCGGGCGACCGAGCAGATCGAGGCACAGATCGCGGCCGGCGGCCGGGTTCTTCTCTCGATCGACGCCACCGGGGGCGACACGCTGTTTTTCGCGCTCGTCGCGCCCGAGATCGCGGAGCGCTGGCGCGACAGGGCGCTCGCCGAGCAGGACGGCTATCGTTCCGGCGTGCGCAGCCCGATGTGGGACCGCTTCTGGGACCATCTGAGCTACGCCGCGCGCGGCTTCTTCGCCGCCGAGGACAGCAAGGGCTACCCGCCGGGCACGCGCCGGCGCCGCGACGACATCCCCTTCGCGCAGGCCGGCTGAGAGCCCTGCCCATCGAGCATCCGGCCGCGCCTCTGCACGCAACGAAAAAGGCGGCGCGACCACCGGGTCGCGCCGCCTTTCGACTGTCTCGTCGGTCGTCGAAGGCGCCGGCCAGCGGCGCCTTCCACGCCCTCAGACGTAGCTGATGTTCGCGGCCTCGGGGCCCTTCTTGCCGGCGCGGATCGAGAAGCGCACGCGCTGCCCGTCCATCGGCGGCTGCAGGCCGCTGCGGCTCAGCGAGCTGACGTGCAGGAACACGTCCGGCCCGCCCTGATCGGGGGCGATGAAGCCGAAGCCGCGATCGGCGTTGAAGAACTTCACGGCGCCGTCGAACGGACCTTCCATCGGGGCGCTGGCGCCACGATCGTAGCCGCCGCGATCGCCGCGATCATAACCGCCGCCACCGCCATAGCCGCCGCCGAAATCGTCACGCGGGGGGCGCGGCGAGAACGGGCGCGCGCCGCCCGGGCCGCCTGCACCGCGCGGAGCGGCCGGGGTCGCGGTCGAGGCGTCGATGTCGTGCACGGCGACCACCTGCAGGCCGCGACGGCCCTCGCCGAGGTCGCACATGATGGTCGCACCGGGCTGCAGATCCTGCGGATCCAGCGGGCCGATGGAGGAGACGTGAACGAACACGTCGCCGGAGCCGTCCGAGGGAGAAGCGAAGCCGAAGCCCTTCTCCGGATCGAACCACTTGATCTTGGCTTCGATATTTTCGTGAGTGACGAAGGGAGCCGGGGCAGCGGGCTTGCGACGATCGAACATGAAACTTCAGTGGATAGTGACCGGGAGGCGGCAATCTAGCGCATGGATGCGCGCTCGTCATCGGGTCCGGGCGCAAAATTATCGCGCGATCACGGGCATACAACTAATGGATGCCCCTGCTGCGCCGACCACTATTCGCAGCTTTTAGGCCTCGCTGGCGCGGATCATCTGCACCTTTTTCGGCATATCGCCGACCGCCGGGACGAACTCGCCCGTCTGCTGGTCGAGCAGCATCAGCACGCCGGTCGCCACCGCGAAATACGCCCCGTAGAGCCGCAGCCGACCCTTGCTCTCGAGGATATTGACGCAAGGGAAAGAGCGGAGATTGTCGAGCGATTGCCGGATCGAGGCGAGCGCCAGCCGCTCGACATAGACGTCGAGCGATTCGTTGCGACCGCGCCCGCCGCTGCGCCGCGCCGCGGGCTCGATCAGCGTGATCCACTTGCCGATGAAGTCGCCGGGCGAGAGCGGACCCTGCGCGTCGTCGGCGAAGGCGCGGATGCCGCCGCAGCGCCCGTGGCCGAGCACGACGATGTGCTCCACCTTGAGCGCCTGCACGCCGTATTCCAGCGCGGCCGAGGTGCCGTGCAACTGGTCGTCCGGCGAGAAGGGCGGCACGAGATTGGCGACGTTGCGCACCACGAACATCTCGCCGGGGCTCGCATCGAAGATCACCTCAGGCGAGACCCGCGAATCGCAGCAGCCGATCAGCATGATCTTGGGCGTCTGGCCCTTCTCGCCGAGTTGCTCGTAGCGGCTGCGCTCGCGCACGAAACGGTCGTCGAGGAAGGTCCTGTACCCTTCGGTCAGGCGCTCGGGAAGCAGGGGAACTGGCTGGTCCATGGCGTATCTGGGAACAGGAGCGCGCGCTTTCGTCAAGAGCGAGCGCGCCGGCGACGCCTCAGTTCTTCGCGAGAACCGCCTCCAGGCGCTCGACCAGCGGCGCCGGATCGCCCTTGACCAGCAGGCGCTTGAGCCTTGCGCCCGCCCCTGCGGCGAGCACCACCTGCGAGCGCGGCACGCCGAGCGCCTTGGCGACCAGCGCCGTCAGCGCGGCATTGGCCTCGCCCTCCGTCGGCGCGGCGCGCACCCGCATCTTGAGCACCTGCCGGCCGTCCGACAGCGTCTCGACGCCGTCGACCGCGTCGCGCCCGCCCCGCGGCGTCAGCCGGACCTGCAGCTGAAGGCCCTCGCCCACCGCGCTCCAGGCCGCCATCGGGTTCAGAAGACGTTGGGATAGATGTAGCGGGTGATCACGCTCTGGATGAAGAAGATCAGCAGCAGCAGCAGCACCGGCGAGATGTCGATCCCGCCGAGATTGGGCAGCATGTTGCGGATCGGCCGCAGCGCCGGCTCGGTGACGCGGTAGAGGAAATCCCAGACCGAGGCGACGAACTGGTTGCGCGTGTTGACGACGTTGAAGGCGATCAGCCAGCTCAGCACGGCGGAGGCGATCAGGATCCAGACATAGAGGTTCAGCGCCAGCATCACGACGTCGAGAACGGCACGCATCGGGGATCCTCTTTCCAGCTCGGGCGCGCGGACGAGACCGTCCGCAATTGTTCCTGCAGAAGCGATTGACAGGAACACGACGCAGGGCCTAGAAGGCCAGCGCCTTGGGGCTGTAGCTCAGTTGGGAGAGCGCTGCAATCGCACTGCAGAGGTCAGGGGTTCGAATCCCCTCAGCTCCACCAAGGCTCTTCGTTACATCGTTGAAATTGCTGCTTTTCTCCCGAGGCAGCGGGGCTGTTCCCCAACTTGTTCCCCAACTTGTGATGCAATTCGGAACGGGCTGGAACGGGCCGATACGGTGATTTGCCGCACCTAGCCTGTCGTCATGAGATGCCGGGCCAGTCGAGCGGCATCGCGCTTGGCCTGCGTGATCCCATCGGATTACGTCGAGCCGGGCGGCAGATCGAACAGCGCGACGGGAAACGAGCGCGGCATCTGCGCCGCCTTAACGGTCGCGCAGATGCCGGAGCGCTGATCGCCAAGCTGCTTGGCTCTTTCGCGACGCCATACTCACCAGCGTTCGCCAGCTAGGCCGTGGTCATCCATGACGATCCACCTGATGAGGGACGCATCGCCGTCGGCTACTTAGTTCGAGTGACGGGGCGAAGATAGAAGCACCAGTGGCGTCATCATCTTTCTGTCACCTGCAAGGCGTCGTAGGGAACTCGGAGTGAGAACTTCTTTGATCGAAAGGAGTTAACCGAGGCGCGAGAGGATGGTTCGTTTTCTCCGGCAATCAAATGGGAGGAAAAGGCGTGCCGATACCCTATCCACTACCGGCCAACGAGGAGGATCGCCTCGCAGCTCTGGCGGAGTTCCATCTCATGGATACGCCGCCAGAGGAGGACTTCGACCGGCTTGCAAGCCTTGCCTCGCGCCTGTTTGACGTACCGATCGTGCTCGTCTCGCTGCTTGAGCGCGATCGGCAGTTCTTCAAGGCTCACATCGGGTTGGACGTATGCGAGACCAGTCGGGAAGTGTCTTTCTGCGCGCATGCCATCGTCCAGAATGATATTCTGGTTATCCCTGACGCCACCAAAGACCCGCGCTTTGCGGCCAACCCACTCGTCTTGGGGCCGCCCTTCATTCGCTTCTACGCCGGACACCCTCTGGTGACCCGTACCGGCGAGACGATAGGCACCGTTTGCCTGATCGACAACAAGCCTCGGGATGTCTTCACTGTCGAGGATCGACGTAACCTCGGCGATATCGCCATGCTCGTGATGGATCGCATGGAAATGCGACGCCTGGACTACTTCCGGTCGGTCAGCCAGGCCCGCTTCGAGAATATCGCTGAAACCTCGCCGGACGCGATCATTTGCTCGAACTCGGAAGGGGATATCACCTTCTGGAACAGGTCGGCTGAAAGGCTCTTCGGCTCCACCGCCGCAGAGATGCTTCATCATACAAGCGAAGTCATAGTGCCGGACAGCTGGCTGCGCATCTACGACGCCGAGATCGAAAGGCTTCGTAGCGGTCAGAGGATGGAGCTCGCCGACCGGACGATCGAACTATCGGGACTCCGCAAAGACGGACAGGAGTTTCCGGCAGAATTCTCCTTGTCGACCTGGCAGGAAGGTAACACGACGAGCGTAGGCGCAATCGTGCGTGACATCACTGAACGTCGCCAGAATGAGGATAGGCTTTTCCGACTTGCGTCGCTGGATGCCCTAACGGACCTGCCGAACCGGGGGGCTTGGCGCGAATGTGTGAAGCAGGTGCTTGAAGAAAGACATCCGGCAACGGTGCTCCTAGTCGATCTCGACGGCTTCAAGGAGGTCAACGACACGCTCGGCCATTCGGCCGGCGATGCCGTGCTCAAGGAGGTCGCCGGACGCCTTGTTGCCAATTGCGAGGATGCGATCATGGTCGCACGGCTGGGTGGCGACGAGTTCGTGGCGCTTATGCCCGGCAATGATGAGAAGCGTGCGCGAGCTATCGCGAGCCGATTGGTCATGGACATTGCCCAGCCATACGAGTTTGCCGGCCAGCCGATCGAGATTGGCGCGAGCGTTGGCGCCGCCTTGGCGCCGCAGCATAGTGACCGGCCAGAAGAGCTGCTCAGTGCAGCCGATCTTGCGCTGTATCGCGCGAAGGCAGCGGGTAAAGGACGCTACGAGATGTTCACGCCGGCCTTGCGTGAAGTTGCCATAGCGCGGCGAGCTTTCGAGCAGGAGCTGAAGCGTGCCTTTGAGCGGGGCGAGTTCGAGCTATTTTATCAACCGCAGTTCTCTACCGAACATCGTGACCTCACGGGCGCCGAAGCACTCATCCGTTGGCATCATCCGGACCGCGGACTGCTGACGCCGGCTTCATTCGTAGATGTACTCGGTAAGAAGCAGAGCGCCCCGGAGATCGGCCGGTGGATTCTGAGAACGGCCTGCCAGCAGGCCGCCCATTGGCGCTCCGAGGTCCCTGGGTTCCGAATGGGGGTCAACCTGTTCGAGGCACAGTTCCGATCGAACCACCTGCTCGATGTCGTCAAGGAGGCGCTAGAGGAAACCGATCTCGCGCCTGATGCGCTGGAGCTGGAGATTGTAGAGACCATTCTGCTGCGAAACGATACAGGCACGCTGCAGCTGTTGAGCGATCTAAGGACGCTCGGCGTGGGTTTGGCGTTCGACGACTACGGTACGGGCTTCGCTTCCCTGAGCCTACTGAAACGATATCCTGTGTCGCGCCTGAAGATCGACCGGTCTTTTATCCGTGACGTCAATGTCGATCAGGAAAATGGAGCCGTCGTCCAGGCGGTTCTCTATCTCGGGCGAAGCTTCCACATGGACGTCATCGCCGAAGGGGTCGAGACCGAAGATCAGTTCGAGTTTCTGAAGCAGCATGGCTGCCCGGAGGTTCAGGGCTATCTGTTCGGCAGGCCGATGCCGGCGAGTGAGTTCCACAAGCAGTTCATAGCGCCTCATTAAAAGCCAGCGCCAGCTCGTGTACGGGACCGAGAAAATCGGCCGGAGCGGCTACGGGCTCGGCGGACGAAATTGTCAGCATGCTCCTTCCGCTATCAAGCGCCATGCTCTGTGGCGGTCCGGTCCTCCATCCCTCATCGTCGCATGACGCGCCAGTCGCGCCCAGTCTCGCTTCGCCTGGGCTGCGCCAGCGCCGTAAAGCGCGCCGCCCGGCGGATCGGGCCCGGCGCACGCCTCCCCGGGCATTGTGGCGTCGTCGTCCGCCGGCACGACGCACGAACACTTCAGCGCGGCACGACTCAGACATAGAGCCGCCGTCGCGCGCGCGCTTCGAGGGCCAGCGAGGCGCCTGAGGTTTCAGACACAGCGGCGCATTTCGGCGGGCCTCATTGCGAGCCAGCGCTCCACGACTGCCCTCTCGCCACGCAGCATGGCGAGTCGGGCGGCCGGGAACAGCTCGCCGTCCTGCGGTCGGCGATTGCGCGGGATGCGGCTGCGGGGGATGCGGCTGCGGGGGATGCGGCGGAGCGGACGAGCCGGCACTGAAGCGAGCCCTGTCAAACCGCACGCCGCACGGCATGGCGGCCGCGCGATCCGGTCGGGACGGGCTCTTAGGATGAGATTAATTTATTTGAACGAATGCGAGCTGGATCGGCGGAGTCACTGCCCGTCAGCTCGGGCGCCCCAGTAAGGCCGTTAGCTCGAGCGGTTACGGCCTATCGGAGCGAGATCATGAAGGCGACCGTCAAGTTCAAGCTGTATCTCGCATTTTTATCCCTGGTTTGCTGCGTCATGGTCGTCTTCGCCTGCGGGTTCTTCGCCCTGCAGTCGGTCACCAAGCGGGTCGACGGCGTCGTCCAGGGCAATGTCATCCCGATGCAGGATCTGCAGATCGTCAGCGATTCCTACGCGGTCAATATCGTCGACACGGTCTGGAAACTGCTGAGCAAGCAGGTCGGCTGGGATGTGGCCGAGCGCAACGTCGAAACGGCTCTCGTCGAGAGCGTGAAGAGCTGGAAGCGCTACACCGAACGGCTGGTCGATCCGACCGAAAAGCAACAGGCCCAAGAGACCAGCGCGCTCATGGCGCGCGCCAACAGTGCCGCCGCGACCATCACCGCCTTGATCAAGGCCCGCGACGAAGCCGGCCTGCGTCAATTCGCGAACGAAGACCTGTACAAGGCCATCGAGCCCGTGACCGCCAAACTGGGCGACCTGACGAACCTGCAACTCAAGCTTGCCGGCGAACAGGGCCTTCAGGCGCAGTCGACGGCCGGAACGGCCACGATCCTCCTGTCCGCTCTGATGGTTCTGGCCCTGATCGCGGGCGTCATCGCGATGGTTTTCGTGTCGCGCGGCGTGGTGCGGCCTATCGGCGACATGACAGGAGCCATGACGCGTCTGGCCCATGGTGAGCGCGATGTCGCGGTGCCGGGCGTCGGCCGCCGGGACGAGATCGGCGAGATGGCCGATGCACTGCAGATCTTTCAGGAGAACGCCGCGCGGGTTCGTGCCCTCGAGGAGCAGGAGCGCGCGGCGGCTGCGGCGCGCCTGGCGCGCGCACAGGCGATGGAGTCCGTCGTCTCCGATGTCGGCGAGGTCGTGACGGCGGCGGCAGCCGGTGATTTCTCGGCCCGGCTCGATATCGAGGATGCCGATGCGCAGATGCAGAAGCTCGTCGCCGGCATCAACGAGATCAACGCCGTGGTGGATTCGGCGACGACGGAATTCGCAGAAGCGCTTCAGGCCATCGCGTCGGGCGATCTGACGCAGCGTGTCGAGACGGGGTATCGCGGCCGCTTCGCCGATCTCAAGAACGCCATCAACGACACGGTGGACCGGCTGTCGGCGACGGTCTCGACGATTCAGATGGCGGCATCGGATGTCGGAGTGGCCGCGCGCGAGATCAAGACGGGCGCCGACGACCTGTCGAAGCGGACCGAAGACCAGGCGAGCTCGCTGGAGGAAACGGCCGCGACGACCGAGGAGTTGGCGGCGAGCGTGAAGGCATCGGCGCAAGGGTCGAAGGATGCGGCGCGCATCGCCGACGTGGCGCGTCAGGCGGCCGAGAACGGTGGCGTCATCGCCGGGCAGGCCGTCGAGGCCATGGCCCGGATCGAGGGTGCCTCGCAGAAGATCTCGGACATCATCCGGGTGATCGACGACATCGCCTTCCAGACCAACCTGCTGGCGCTCAACGCGGCGGTGGAAGCGGCCCGGGCCGGCGACGCCGGCAAGGGCTTCGCCGTGGTCGCCTCCGAGGTGCGCACGCTGGCGCAGCGCTCCGGCGAGGCGGCCAAGGACATCTCCACCCTGATCTCCTCCTCCAACAGCGAGGTCGGCGAGGGCGTTAAGCTGGTGCGGCAGGCCGGCGAGGCGCTGACGCGCATCGTCGACGCGGCCCGCAAGGTGCAGGAGACGGTCGCCGAGGTCGCCGCGGCGTCCGCCGAGCAGGCCAACGGCATCGACGAAATGAGCCAGACCGTCGCGCATATGGACGAAATGACCCAGCAGAACGCGGCGCTGTCGGAAGAGAGCGCGGCCTCGGCCAATGCGCTGTCGGACCGGATTGGCCAGCTCAACGACCTCGTGGCGCAGTTCAGGACCAGCCGCGAGGCCAGGGCGATGCAGGCACAAGCCTACCCGGCCCCGGCCTATGCAACGGGAGGCGGCTCTGCCCGCAGCGCTGCGCGCCGCGCGCCGATATCCGCCGCCATCCCTGCGACGGCAGCCAACGACCCGGCCGGAGACAGCGAGCCGGAGCGCCTGCGCCAACTGGCGAAAGCCGCCTTCGCCCAGACCAGGGCCGCCCCGCTCAAGGTCGCCAACGCGCGCGCCCATAACGATGGCTGGGAGGAATTCTAGGCGCTGCCTCGACGCCGAAAGGACGCCGTTTCCGGCATATCCTTCGGCGCCCATGCGCTGCTGGCCGCATGAGGCCGAAGCATCCGAACCCCGATAGTTTGGGCCAGCACGACCGACTGAACCCGAACGCAAGAACGCCTCGCTGGCCAGTGCCAGCGGGGCTCACAGGCGCGGCCATCCGGCAGGCGTGCTGCCGGGCAAGCTTCGCAAGGACTGAGGCCATCTCATGGCTTCGGCGCCCCGTGCGGCTCCGCAAGCCACGTCGCGCGCGGCGCCGGTGCTGAAATCTCTTTCGAGCTGTGTCCTGCGACTCGTCGCAGCCGCGTTTCGGATGGGTGTCGACCCCGCGCCCTCAAGGTCGGCGAACGGCCGCTAGACCGCCACCTCGATGCGTCCGTCGTGCCGGCCTGTGTTGTCGATCTCCACGATGCGCGCCGGGTGCTCGGCTCATCGAAGCGGACTGGGCGGCTCATGCCGAGAGCTAGCCCTGCGGGCCGGAAACGCCCCTCAATCAGCGCGGGCCCTCTCTGTGGAGGCGACCGCCTAGAGCACGCCCTCGATCAGGCCGAGCTGCCGCGCCTCTTCCGCTTCGAGATACCAGTTCTCGGGGGCGCGGCTCAGCACCTGCTCCATGGTCACCGCCGAGCCGGCGATCAGGTTTTCAAAGCCCTCGTTCTGGATGCGGATCGACTGCTCGATCTCGTTGAGCTTGGCCTTGAGATTGGCGACGCAGGTGGTGAGGGGGCCGTCGAGCGTCACCGTCGCCTGGAGCTTGCGCTCGTGGATCATCAGCCGCGTGCCGCGCGAGAGATAGCGGTTCGAACGGGTGAAGAAGCTCATGAACGTGGCGCCCGCCGAATAGATCGCCGCCTTGCCGAGAAAGACGAAGCGCCGCGCCGGCTCCAGCGCGCTGTGGAAGCGGATGTCCTCCCCCATCATCCGCGCCACCTCCGGATCGCCGCCCAGCGTGCTGAGCTCGACGACGACGAGGCCCTCGGCCGGGGCCGCCAACAGCCGGTCGCGGAAGAAGGCGTACATCTGGTTGTCGACGGCACCGGCGAGCAGGATCGGCGGATTCATGAAGTCCCGTGCTTGCAGGCTGCGCCCGTGCAGATCGCCCGCCTCCGGGCTCTCCTGCGGCGCGAACCCGCTCGCGGCGCCCGCCGTTCCGCCTGTGGTGAAGCCTTGATCCGCCATGTCCGCTCCTCGTCCGTCTTGTGCGAAAATGCCCGAGGCGAGGATCGGTTCCGTCCCCGGGCACCATGACCGGATGCGCCCGAAACGGGCCGTTTGCGGGAACCCTGCGCCGCTTTCCGCGTAGTCTTGCTTCAGGGACGCCTTGCGCCATGCGCATGGCGTCCGTCACCAGGCCGGGGGGCTTAGCGCTTTGCAACCGAACCACGCCGATTCGACCGCGCACTGCGCGCACCGAAGCGAACGCATGCCGCGCGCGCGGCCGTCTCCCACGCAGCGTCGCAATCGCCGTGCCAAGGCCGCGATCGGCCCTGCCGAGCCCGAGCGACCACCTCACGCCGCCATCAGACGCAGACGCTGATCCGACCGTGCCACCGGGGGTCTTCTGCGCCCGGTGCCTCCTTATCGCCAGTACCGACAGACGCTTTTCAGGACGCTGCCCCGGCAGCTCCGCCTTTTCCGGGACCGTCGCCATGCCCAAACCTTTCGTGATCAACCCGCCGGTGTTCTTCGGCTCGCTGCTCATCATCGGGCTGTTCCTGGCTGTCGGCGTCGTGCTGCCCTCGCAGGCGGAGGCGATCTTCAGCGCCTTGCAGACGCGCATCCTCGCCGGCTTCGGCTGGCTCTATTTGCTGGCGGTCGGGGTCTTTCTCGCCGCGATGCTGCTGCTCTGCTTCAGCCGCTCCGGCGATCTCAAGCTGGGGCCCGACGATTCGACGCCGGATTTCAGCTTTGTCTCCTGGGTCGCGATGCTGTTTGCCGCCGGCATGGGCATCGGCCTGATGTTCTACGGCGTCGGCGAGCCGATGACGCATTACCTCACCCCGCCGACGGCCGAGCCGCGCTCGGTCGCCGCGGTGCGCGAGGCGATGTCCGTCACCTTCCTGCACTGGGGCATCCATGCCTGGGCGGTCTATGCCGTGGTCGGCCTGTCGCTCGGCTATTTCGGCTATCGCTACAACCTGCCGCTGACCATCCGCTCCGGCCTCTATCCGCTGCTGAAGGATCGGATCAACGGGCCGATCGGCCATGCGGTCGACATCTTCGCGATCGTCGGCACGGTGTTCGGCCTGGCGACGTCGATGGGCGCCGGCGTCACCCAGATCAATTCCGGCCTCAACTTCCTGCTCGGCGTGCCGATCGCGGCGCCGGTCCAGCTCGCGATCATCGTCTTCGTCACCGGACTTGCGACCATCTCGGTGCTGACCGGCCTCGACAAGGGTGTGCGCATCCTCTCGGAGCTCAACCTGCTGGTGGCGATCCTGTTGATGCTGTTCGTGCTGCTCGTCGGCCCGACGACCGAGCTGATGCGCGATTTCGTGCAGAATCTCGGGCTCTATCTCGACAGCATCGTGCTGCGCACCTTCAACATCTACGCCTATCAGCCGACGCCGTGGATCGACGCCTGGACGCTGTTCTACTGGGCGTGGTGGATCTCCTGGTCGCCCTTCGTCGGCATGTTCATCGCCCGCATCTCGCGCGGCCGCACGGTGCGGCAGTTCATCGTCGCGGTGCTGTTCATCCCGGCCGGCTTCACCTTCCTCTGGATGACCATCTTCGGGAACACCGCGATCTTCATCGACAAGGGCGTAGCGGCGGGGGCGCTGGGCACCGCGATCGCGCGCGATCTCTCGGTCGGGCTGTTCGAGTTCTTCACCTATCTGCCCTTCCCGGCGATCACCTCCACCCTCGCCATCATCCTGGTCGCGATCTTCTTCGTGACCTCGGCGGACTCCGGCTCGCTGGTGATCGACTCCATCGCCGCCGGCGGCGAGACCGAGACGACGACGCTGCAGCGGGTGTTCTGGTGCGGCTTTTCCGGGCTGGTCGCCGCGGTGCTGCTGCTGGCCGGCGGGCTGGCGGCGCTGCAATCGGTGACGATCGCCAGCGCCCTGCCCTTCGTGCTGACCATGCTCGCCCTGCTCTGGTCGCTGCTCGTCGGCATGCGCTCCGACCTGGCGCAGCAGCGGGCCGGCCTCGGCGGCGCCGCCACCGTCCCCGCCCATCCCGCCTCCGCCATCCCGTGGCAGCGGCGGCTGGCGCTGATGCTGCGCGCCCCGCGCGAAAGCGAGGTGAAGGCCTTCATCGAGCAGCATGTCCACCCGGCGCTGGCGCAGGTCGCGGGCGAGCTGACGGCGCGCGGGCGCCCGGCGAGCGTCGAGGACGGGGAAAACGGCGCTGTCGCGCTGCGCGCCACAGCCGAGACGGTGCGCGACTTCATCTATGGCGTCGCCGTCGCTAGCCACCGGGTGCCGGTGCTGTCGCCGCTGGTCGCCGGCAAGCCGGAGATGCGCTTCGAGGCCCGCACCTATTTCTCGAACGGCAGCAGCGGCTACGACGTGATGGGCATGGGGCGCGACCAGCTGATCGGCGACGTGCTGCTCCAATTCGAGCGCTATCTGAGCCTGGTGCAGTCTCCCGAGGCGCAACTGGTCCAGGCGGCGCCCGAGCATCTCCCCGATTCCTGAGCCCCGGATCGGCGATCCCCGTCACAGCCCGGCCGGCCTGACGAGCCGGCAAACCTTCGGCACGCGAAAAAACCGCGCGCGTGGCGGAACCCGGACGCCATTTGCGCGTAGTGACGCGTTGAGGGCGACTGGGCCGTGTGCTTGTCGTGTTTCCCACGGGCCGGGGGGCAGTTGCATTGCCGTTGAACGACGCACTCACGAGATTGCGCTCGCGCGAGGACGAGCTGACGCGCGTCCAGCGCATCGGCCAGATCGGCGGCCTCGAGGTCGATCTGCGCGAGGGTGGCTTCCGCAATACGCGCTCGCCGGAATATCTCGCCGTACACGGGCTCCCGCCCGACGCCGTCAACGAAAGCCACGAGGCCTGGGTCGCGCGAATCCATCCGGAGGATCGCGACCGCGTCCTCAGCCATTTCCACCGCAGCGTCTTCAGCGCCGATATGGACTACGAGTGCGAATACCGCATCGTGCGGCCCTCCGATGGCGAGACTCGCTGGATCCTCGCCAAGGCCGAGATCCAGCGCGACGCCGCGGACAAGCCGATCCGGCTGGTCGGCGCCCATATCGACATCACCGCGCGCCGCACCGCCGAGGAGCAGCGCGAGCTGATCGCCCGCGAGCTGCAGCACCGCATCGGCAACATTTTCGCCGTGGTCGGCAGCCTGATCTCGATGGCCGCACGGGCCGAGCCGGCCTCGGCCAAATTCGCCGCCGACATCGCCGGACGCATCGCGGCGCTGAGCCGGGCGCACAGCCTGGTGCTCGACCCCAAGGACGACGGCGCTAGCGACAATCTGCTCGATCTCGTCGGCCGGCTGATCGCGCCCTATCGTTCCGGCGAGCCGCCTCAGATCACCGTCGCAGGCGCGCATGTCGCCGTCGGGCGCGCGGCGGCGACCGCGATCGCGCTGGTGATCCACGAGCTCGCGACCAACGCCGTCAAGCACGGCGCGCTGTCCGTGCCGACCGGCCATGTCGAGATCGCGATCGAGGCGGCGGACGAAAGGGTGCTGCTGCGCTGGTCTGAGCGCGGCGGGCCGGTCATCGTCGGGGCGCCGCAGCGCCGCGGCTTCGGCAGCCTGCTGGTTGACCGGGCCGTCAGCGCGCAGCTGCGCGCCGAGATGCAGTTCGACTGGCAGCCCGCCGGCCTCGTCGTCACGATCGACATGCCGGCGGCCCGGATCCGGGTCTAGCGCGCCAAGCGGGCCTGCGCCGCGCACAGAGAGCCGCGCCTTTGCCGGGCGGCCCGCTGTTGGCGAGCGCGCCTCAAGCCCCCGCCGCAGCGGCCGGGGCGAAGGCGGCCTCCATCTCGCGGCGCACCCTGACCGCCAGGCTGCTCGCGTCATAGTCGACATCGGCCCAGCGCAGGCGCTCGCCCGCCTTGACCGCGCTCTTGAGCTTGACCTTGTGGGCGAGGCCGAGCGGCAGATAGCCCTGCGCCAGCGAATCCGCCGCCGGGGTCTGCTTGCCCCAGACGCAGAAGCCGCCCTCGCCGTCGAGCATCTCGCCGGCGGCGAGATCGCGCTTCGCCGTCGCGACCACGTCGGAGTTGAAGCAGACCGGTGCGCCGGTGGGCTCGCGCCGCAGCGCCACCGAGGCGACCGAGAGCCCGAGTTCGAGCCCGATCATATGCGTCGGCCGGTAGAGGCAGGCATAGCGCCCCGTGCTGTCGGGCAGCATCGCATATTCGCGGAAGCACTCGCGCGTATAGGCGCTGTCGCTCTCGATCACCACGAAGGTGCCCATCGGCAAAGCGTGGGCGACGTCCTTGCCGGCGCGATCGATCGAGGAGGTCACCTCGGTGACGCCGGCCTTCTCCAGCAGGCCGCCCTCGCTGCGCGGCTTGCAGATCTCGGCATGCTCGAAGCGGCTTGCCGGCGGAAAGGACAGCCCCTCCGCCTGCGCCTGCAGGCCGGTGGCGTTGCACACCGCCGTCATCTCGATGCCCGACTTGGTGCCGTCGATGAAGGAATTGAACATCTTCGGGTTGATCGAGCTGCGGTCGCGGATCTTGATGTAGCTGTCGAGGATGTCCCAGACCGTGTCGGGCGTGGAGGCATGATAGGTCGGGTGGTAGCGCGTGCCCTTGCCCGCCGCGACCACGGTGAAGCCGCAGGCCCGCGCCCAGTCGACCTGCTCGCAGATCAGCGCCGGCTGGTCGCCCCAGGCCAGCGAATAGACCACGCCGGCCGCCCGCGCCTGGCGCGCCAGCAGCGGCCCGGCCAGCGCATCCGCCTCGACATTGACCATGACGATATGCTTGCCGTTGGCGATCGCCGCCTGGGCGAAGCGGATGCCGGTGCCGGGATCGCCGGTCGCCTCGATGATCACCTCCACGGCCGGATGGGCGATCAGCCGGTCGGCATCGTCGAGGATCGCGGTCGTGCCGCGCGCCAGCGCATCGTCGAGCGAGGCGGCACCGTATTGCTGCTCCGGCCAGGAGGCGAGCCTCAGCTGGGCCCGCGCCCGCTGCGGATCGAGATCGGCGACGCCGACGAGATGCAGGCCCGCGGTCAGCCGGCACTGGCTGGCGAACATGGTGCCGAACTTGCCGGCGCCGATCAGGCCGACGGTCACCGGCCGGCCCGACGCCTGCCGCTCGAGAAGCATCCTGTGGAGATTCATGCTGACGATCGTCCTCCCGCTGCGCGTCCGCATCGCCGCCGGGCCGCGCGGGGCCGAAGGCGCGGCCCACCTGCGGACAAGCCCGGCCCGGTCGCGTCTGCCTCCCCCCGCGGCCCATTCTCGGTCGAGCCTTCGACGTCTGGCGGAAGGCTACAGCATCGCCGCGCGGGCTGGGAACCGGTGTCCGGCGCCGGCCGGCCATGCCGGCGCTCAACCGGGCGGGCCGGCCGCCGGCTCGGGGATGGCGTGGCCCTCGGCCGCGTAGCTGCCGAGCTTGTTGCGGAGCGTGCGAATGGCGATGCCGAGGAGCCTTGCGGCGCGGGTGCGGTTGCCGCCGGTTTCGCGCAGGGTCGCCAGGATCAGGTCGCGCTCGACCTCGGCGACGGGCAGGCCGACGAGCCGCTCCACCGCGCCGGTCTCGCCGCCCGTCCCGGCATCCGGGTCACGCTCCAAATCCCGGTCACGCTCCGTGGGCCGGGCTGAATTCTGGTCGAGGTCGTGCATCGCTCACGCTTGCCTTTCTCGCCCCCATCGCCCCGTCTGCCGGCGGGCAGAGCAGCAGCGCATGGTTAATGAAAGGTAAAATCGGCAGAGGCGACATTGACCGGGCGCCGACATGGCGGGCGACGCGACATCTTGCCCCCGCGAGCGGTTCCGGTGAGAATGGCGCCATGAGCAAGCCCCTTCTGACCGCAGCGGCCTGCGCCGCTCTTCTCGCCGCCTGCGTCCCCACCCGCGAAGCGCCGCCGGTGGTCCAGCCGCAGGCCTCCGCCGCCAAGATGATCATTCGCGACGGCGGCTCGCTCGTCCTGCCGGACGGAACGCGCGTTGTCCCTGACGCCGCCGGCGGCTTCTCGCTGCCCAATGGCGACTATGTGCAGCGCCACCGCAGCGGCGCGCTGATCCTGCCGACGGGTGCGCGCTGCGCGCCGACGCCATCCGGATATCGCTGCCCCTGAGCGGCACGCGACACGTCTTCTCTTGAAGGAGACGGGGCGCGGCCACCCTTGGCCGCCGCGCCCCGTGCCTGATCAGCTCTTCAGGCGGGCGTTGCACTGGCTCCAGTAGCCGCCGCCCTTCTGGATCCACTTCAACTCGCCATTGGCGTTGGCGGCCTTGTTGGCGTTGTACTGGTCGGCGCAGGTCTTGAGACGGGCCTTGCCGGCGGTCTCTTCCGAATATTTCGGCGCGACGGCCTTGGGGAACACGGCCGGCTTGGCCTTGCCCATCGGCTTGGCGGGCATCGTGTTGGCCGGCGCCGTGGCGGCGGGCGCCTCGTTCACCGCCGCGGCGGCTTCCGCCTCGGCAGCGTCGTCGTCACCGCACTGCGCGGCGCGGAACTGGTTCCATGTCTGGCCCTTGAGCGTGTTGGCGGTCTTGGCCGCCTGATACTTCACGCTGCACTCCTTCATGGAGAGTGCGGATGCCGGAGACGCGACGAAGGACGCCGCGAGACAGGCCGCGGCAGCCGACAGGACGAGATTTCTCATGGGAGCACTCCTTGGCGATGAGCCGTACTCATCCGCCTCAATCTAGGCGAGGATGCGACATTCCGCCACCATTCCGCAGCACGGCGCCGCGGCTGATTCGGAGCCTGCCAAGGAACCCTGGCGCCGCTGCTTCGTTACCTGCATCGAACCTGCCGATTCCATGCTCGGATCAGAGACGGAGCTTTGACGATGGACAGCGACAAGCGGATGCCCCCGGACGTGGAGAACGCCCAGGACCGGATCGAGGATGCCGCCGAGGGCGTGGCCGATCGCGCCGCGGATTTCGCCTCGCGCGCGGTCGACGAGGTCAAGGATCGCTATGACCGGACCAAGGCCAAGCTGGCTGAGATCGACCCGGCCGAATCGCTGCGCGATGCCGGCCGTTATGTTCAGGAGGCTGGCGAGGCGGCGGTCGATACCGTCGAGCGTCATCCGCTGGCGGCCTTCGCGCTCGGCGCGGCCAGCGTCGGCCTGATCGCCTGGGCGATCACCGGCCGCCGCGCCTCTTCGGAGTGGACCACGCTGCCCGACACCGGCCGCTTCACCCGCCTGCTGCGCGACTATGGCGAGGAGGCGCTGCAGACCGGCCGCAGCCTGCTCGGCAGCGGCCGCGAGCAGCTCGACAATTCGCGCGACTACCTCTCGCGCGGCCGCGACTATATCGACGCCGGCCGCGACTATGCCCGCGAGGGCGGGCGCCTGCTGGTCAAGCGCAGCCAGCGCGAGCCGCTGGCGGCCGCCGTCGGCGTCGGCCTGGCGCTCTATGCCGTTGCCTCGCTGCTGGGCTCCGGCTCGGCCAAGGCGCAGCCGGCCCGCCGCCGCACCAAGCGCTGAGCGCAGCGACATACATAGCCGGGCCGGCCGTGGCAGACGCCGCGGCCGGCCTTCGCTTGTCCGCGGCAGCTTTCGCAGCGCATAACGGCATAACGCTGCCAGGGAGCGCCGCCATGCCGTTCGAAGCCGACCTGCCGCCGCCGTCGCCGATCCTGCGCGAGCGCCTGGCGCCGGGGAACCTGCTGCGCGCCGGGATCAACCTCTCCAATTTCCTGCTGGTCAGCGGCCGCTCCTCCTCGGGCGAGCCGGAAGGGGTGGCGCCGGACCTGGCGCGGGCGCTCGCGGATCATCTCGGCACGGGCCTGCGCCTCGTGCCCTATGCCAATCCCGGCCTGCTGGCCGATGCTGCCCCGCGCGATGAATGGGATGTCGGCCTGATCGGGGCCGAGCCGCAGCGCGCCGAGGCGATCCGCTTCACCCCTGCCTATGCCGAGATCGCAGCGAGCTATCTGGTGCGGGCGGATTCGCCGCTGCGCGCGATCGCCGATGTGGATGCCGAGGGCGTCAGGATCGCGGTCACCGGTCGCACGGCGTATGGGCTCTGGCTCGACCGCGCCATCCGCAAGGCCGAACTAGTGCGCTCCGCCACTCTCGACGACGCCGCGCGCGATTTCGCCGAGAAGCGGCTGGACGCGCTGGCCGGCCTGCGCCCGCGCCTGCTGGCGGACGCCGTCGCCATGCCGGGCACGCGCATCCTCGATGGCCATTTCATGACGGTCCAGCAGGCGATCGGCGTGCCCAGGGCCAAGGCCGAGGCGGCGGACTACCTCGCCGGCTTCGTCGCCGCGGCCAAGCGCTCCGACTTCGTCGCAGCCCTGATCGCGAAGCACGGCGTGCAGGGGCTGAGCGTCGCCGCCTGACGCCGGCGCCTCACGTCCCGTCGGTGCCGGCGCCGCAGACCAGCGCGCAGATGCGGGCGCCGGCCGGCGGCACATAGCGCCCCGAACGCAACGCCGCCACCGCGGCAGCTCCCGACAGATCGGCGGCGATGCCGAACTCGAACCAGAGCGCGCGCGCCGCCTCCTCCATCTCCTCGTCGCTGATCAGCACGATCTCGTCGACATGGCGCGAGGCCTGCTCGTAGATGGCCTGGTCGGTGCGCCGGCAGGACATGGTGGCGACGCGGGTCTCCAGCCTGTCGAGCGTCACGAGATGCCCGGCGGCGAAGCTGGCATGCAGGGTCGGCGAGCCATAGGGCTCGATACCGACGATGCGCACCCTGGGCTTCAGCGCCTTCACCGCAGTCGACAGGCCGGTGATCAGCCCGCCGCCGCCGATGGCGACCAGCACCACGTCGACATCGGGAATCTCGTCGAGGATGTCGAGGCCGAGCGTGCCCTGCCCCGCCACCACCACCGGATCGCTGAACGGGTGGGCATAGGTCGCACCCGTCTCCTTCGCGAAGGCCAGCGCCGCCTCGTTGGCGTCGTCCCAAACCGCGCCGACGATCTCGACATCGGCGCCCCAGCGCTTCAGCTTAGCGACCTTGTCGGCCACGACATTGGACGGCAGGAAGATCTTGGCCCGGGCGCCGAGCACATGGGCGGAGCGGGCGATGGCGAGCCCGTGATTGCCGCCCGAGGCCGTGACAACGCCGCGCGCCAGCTGCTCGGGCGCCAGCGTCAGCAGCCGGTTCATCGCGCCGCGCGCCTTGAAGGAGCCGGCCGCCTGCAGCAGTTCGAGCTTGAGCGTCACCGCACCGCCGAAATCGGTCCCGCTGCCGAGCTGGCCAAAGGGCAGGATCGGAGTGCGCCGGACATAGGGCGCGATGCGGGCGCGGGCGGCGCGGATATCGTCGAGCGCGATCACGACAGGCTCCCGCGATAGGGTGCGGCGACGATCAGGCAGCAATTGCCCGGCTTGACCCGGCCCGGCTGGCGCCGCCCGTAGAGAATACCGTCGGCGGCGTAATGCAGCGTCTCGGGCGCCCGGGTCGGGTCCCAGGTGCAATGGATGCGCCCCGCCGGCTGGCCGGCGCTGACGCGCGCGCCATTGGCGTGGAAGGGCTCGAACACCCCGTCCATGGTGGCGTAGACATAGGCCGAGATGCCGGGCAGTTCGAGCACCTCGCCATCGCCGCGCCGTGGCTGCGGCGCCTCCTGCGCCAGAATGCCGAGATGGTCGAGCACATTGGCGACGCCGCGCCGGCAGACCTTCAGCGCCTCCAGCGAGACGGTGCCGCCGCCGGCCATCTCGGTGCCGACCGTGACCAGCCCCTGCCGGCAGGCGGTCGCCGTCGCGGTGCGCGGCTCTCCGAGATTGGAGATCACCACCGTCATCGGCGCGTCGAAGGCCCTGACCGCCGCGACGTTGCGGCGATGCAGCTCGGGATCCTCCGTCGGCTCGACGATCGCGCTGGGAATGATGTCGAGCGAGGAGCCGCCCGAGTGCAGGTCGAGGAAGGCGTCGCCCAGCGGCAGGATATGGTCGCTGACATAGGCGGCGATCTGCTGGGTGATGGTGCCGCGCGGATCGCCCGGGAAGCTGCGGTTGAAGTTGAGCCCGTCCACCGTCGAGGTGCGCTGGCCGCCGATCACCGCGTGGACATTGTTCGCCGGCATCAGGATCAGCCGGCCCTGGACGCGGCCCGGATCGAGGTCGCGGATCATCTCGCAGATGGTGATCGGCCCCTCATACTCGTCGCCGTGATTGCCGCCTTCGAGGATGGCGGTCGGCCCCGTGCCGTTCTTGATGATCGCCACCGGCACGCGCGTCGCGCCCCAGGCGTCGTCATGCGGCGAATGCGGGATCATCAGGAAGCCGACCTGCTTGCCGTCCTTCTCGGGATCGACGGTGAGGAAGGCCGAGGACGGCCGCGGCGCGGGCTTCTGGCGGGGCTGGGTCATGGCGGGGCTCGGGACAGAGGGATCGCGATGGCACGCGCGGGACTGAGCCGCTCCGGGCGGAAGCGGGCAGGATGAGGAGCGTTCCCCGCGCAGAGCGGGGAACGCGTCGCGGGCCGTCAGAGCGTCGGCAGCGGGTCCATCGGCATGTCGAGATATTTCCGGTGCAGCCGGTCGAGCTCGCCGTTCATCGAATTGAAGAAGATGAAGCCGTCGAGCCAGCGCACCAGATTATGCTGGTCCATCTGCACGCCCATATGGGCGGGGCTGCGCCGGATCACGAACTTGCGCTCGAACTCCTTGTTGGGGTTCTGCTTGGCCAGCGCCTGCGCCACGATCGAGTTCGTGGCGAGGAGATCGGCCTGGCCGGTGATGTAGGCCGCCGCAGCGGTGGCGTCGTCCTCGGTGCGCATGATCGAGGCCTTCGGCGCGGTGGAGGTGATGGCGAGCTCCTGCGTCGTGCCCTTGGCGGCGGCGACGCGGTTGGAGCCGATGGTCTCCGCACTGGTCACCGGCGAGGCCTTGGCGCCGTAGACGGCCAGGAAGGTGTTGGCATAGGGCGCGGTGAACTGGATCTGCTTGGCGCGCTCCGGCGTCAGCCCCATCACCGAGATCACGATGTCGACCTTGTCGGTCAGCAGGAAGGGGATGCGGTTGGCGCCGGTGATCTGCTGCATCTCCAGCTTCACGCCGAGGCCCTTGGCCACCATCTCCGCCAGCTCGATGTCGAAGCCGACCGGCTTGCGGCTGGCGTCCTGCGAGCCGAAGGGCGGCGCGTCGAGCGGCACGCCGATGCGTACCACGCCCTTCGACAGGATGTCCTGGAGCTTGTCGGCCCGGGCTTCCGCCGCGCCGAAGGCAGCGATGGCCATCGCCGCGAGACCTGCAAACAGCTTGCGCATCGTCTTCTCCCCTCGTTGTCGTGACCGGGACCGGTCCCTTTTGGCCTCAGTGCAGGACCGCGCTGAGGAAGGTCGTGAGTTCGGGCGTATTCGGCGCGGCGAGCACCGCCGCGGCCTGGCCTTCTTCGTGGATGCGGCCCTCGTGCATGAACACGACGCGCGAGCCGAACCGGCGGGCGAAGCCCATCTCGTGGGTGACGAGCATCATGGTCATGCCCTCCTCAGCCACGGATTCCAGAACCTTGAGCACCTCGCCGGTCAGCTCGGGGTCGAGCGCCGAGGTGACCTCGTCGAACAGCATCAGCTTCGGCCGCATCGCCAGCGAGCGGGCGATGGCGACGCGCTGCTGCTGGCCGCCGGAGAGCTGCGCGGGATAGGCGTCGAGCTTGTCCTCCAGCCCGACGCGGCGCAGCACCTCGCGGGCGATCTCGCGCGCCTCCTCGGGCGGCTGCTTCTTCACCACCCGCGGCGCCAGCGTGATGTTGTCGCTGACCGAGAGATGCGGGAACAGGTTGAACTGCTGGAAGACGATGCCGACCTGCTGCCTGAGCTTGCGCAGATTGGTGGCCGGGTCGTTGACCTTGACCCCGTCGACGGTGATCGCGCCGGCCTGGATCGGCTCCAGGCCGTTGACGCAGCGCAGCAGCGTGCTCTTGCCCGAACCCGAGCGGCCGATCACCGCCACGACCTCGCCGGCGGCGATGTCGAGCGACACCCCCTTCAGCACCGGCACGGCGCCATAACTCTTGCTGACATCCCGGATTTCAACGAGCGACATCGAGCTTCCGCTCGAGCGAGCGGCTCCATTGCGTGAGGGGGAAGCACATCGCGAAATAGATGCAGGCGACGGTGATGTAGACGGCGAAGGGCTGGTAGGTGCCGGCTGCGGTGAGCTGGCCCTCGCGGGTGAGCTCCACCAGCCCGATCACCGCCGCCAGCGAGGTGTTCTTGATCAGCTGCACCAGGAAGCCGACGGTCGGCGGGATGGCGATGCGCACCGATTGCGGGATGATGACGTGGCGCAGCTGCTCGGTGAGCGAGAGCCCGAGCGAGGCGCCGGCCTCCCACTGCGTCCGGGCGATAGAGGTCAGCGCGCCGCGCCAGATCTCGCCGAGGAAGGCCGCGCCATAGACCGAGAAGGCCACCGCCGCCGCCAGCCACGGATTGACCGAGATACCGATCAGCGGCAGGCCGAAGAAGATCAGGAAGAGCCAGACCAGCAGCGGCGTGCCCTGCACGACATGGATGTAGCAGGCCGCCAGCCAGCGCAGCGGCGCCACCGCCATGATCCGCATGATCGCGATGGCGAGCCCGAGCACGGAGGCGCCGATAAAGGCGGTCGCGGTCAGGGCGAGCGTCCAGCGCGCCGCCGCGACCAGGTACATGACGTCGACGAGGCCGAATTCGCGGATCATCGGACGAACACCAGCCGGTAGACCAGGGCGAACAGCCCGCGGAAGCCGAGCGCCAGCCCGAGATAGAGCACGCCGATCACCGTGTAGACCTCGAAATCGCGGAAGGTGCGCGACTGCACGATCGAGGCGGCGTGGAACAGGTCCTCGACCGAGATCTGCGAGGCGACGCTGGTCGCCAGCATCAGCAGCACGAACTGGCTGGCCAGCGCCGGGAACATCGCCTTCAGCGCCGGGAAGACCACGATGTAGCGGAAGACCTGCAGGCCCGAGAGCCCGAGCGAATGGCCGGCCTCGATCTGCGCCTTGGGGATCGCTTCCAGCCCGGCACGGACGATCTCGGTGGTGTAGGCGCCGAGATTGATCACCAGCGCGATCATCGCCGCGGTGAGCCCGTCGAGCCGCAGGCCGAGGCTGGGCAGGCCGAAGAAGATCAGGAAGAGCTGGACGAGCAGCGGGGTGTTGCGGATCACCTCGACATAGGCGCCGATCAGCGTCCTGAGCCAGGTCGGCCCATAGGTGCGGCCGGCGGCGCAGAGAACCCCGATCACCAGCCCGCCGATCATCGCCACGGCCGAGAGCAGCAGCGTGACCATCACGCCGTCGAGGATCGATTCCCACGCGGCGAAGACGTCCCGAAACTGCAGGCCGTATTTCATCGCGGCCGCCTCCGCCCGCTTCGGACGCGGCGGCGCTGTGCGGCCCTGGACCTGTGCGCCGATGGCGACATGTCGTTTTCCCCTCTTTACGGGGAGGCTGGTTTGTTTCTTATTTGATGTCAAGCTTCACATATGAAACGAGAACGGCATGAGCGAGCCCATCGATCCGCCGGCCGAGGACCGGACCGCCTATGCCGCGCCGGCGCTCGAAAAAGGGCTCGACATCCTCGAACTGCTCGCCGAGGTCGGCGAGCCGATGTCGACCCGCGCCATCGCCGAGAGCCTGAAGCGCTCGAAAAGCGAGATTTTCCGCATGGTCTTCGTGCTGCAGCAGCGCGGCTATCTCGAGCGCGAGCCCGGCTCCGACCGGCTCGGCTTGTCGCGGCGGCTGTTCGACCTCGGTATCCGCACGCCCGGCGGCAAGCAGCTCACCGGCGTCGTCCTGCCGCTGATGGAGCGCTTCAGCGAGGAGACCGGCCAGGCCGCCCATCTCGTGGTGATCAGCCGGGCCCAGACGGTGGTGCTGGCGACGACCGCCGGCCATCTCGACGCCAGCGTGATCGTTAGGCCGGGCTATGGCCGCCCGGCGCTGGAGGCCAATTCCGGCCTGCTCATCCTCGCCTTCCAGTCGCAGGCGCGCCGATTGGCGCTGATGCGCCATGCCGACGCGGCGACGCAGGACCTGCTCGCCGCCCCCGAGACATTGCAGATTTTCGCGCAGATCCGCGAGGACGGCCACCGCATCGCCCCCAGCCGCGACATCCTCGCCGTGACCGACATCGCCTGCCCGGTGCTAGGCCGCGCCGGCCATGCCGAGGCGGCGATCCTGGTGCCCTGCCTGCGCCGCCACGGCGTCGCCACCGACGAGCGCGCGATTCTCGCCGCCCTCAAGGCGCGGGCGCAGGAGGCGGCGCTGCACCTGCCCTATGGCTGAGAAATCGCGCAATCGGGCGCGATTGCCCCATGCGGACCGCATGACGGCCACAGACTATCCAAGATCGCGCGCGAAAACCCTCCTCACAGCAACAAGGGGCGCAAGAGGAGGATGTCGATGAGCCAGACCCAGACCCACACCGAAGCGCCGGTGATGACCGATCCGGAATGGATCGCGCTGGAGAGCATCAGCGAGGAAACCCGCCGCTTCATCTTCGGGGACGCCATGCTGCGCTTGCTCCAGGGCCGCGGCTTCGCCGAGCCCGGCGACGAGCGCTGGAACGTGACGCCGGAAGGCCAGCAGGCGCTCGAGGCGCGCAACTGACCACGTCCGCCCGCTCAGGCGGGACAGGCTTGCATCACGGTCGCCGACCGCCCATCTGCGGCGGACGCGATCCGTTTGCGCCCGGAGGCCCGTCCCGATGAAGCGTCCCGTCACCGTCAGCATTTCGCATTCGCTCGGCCGCGACGGCGCCAGGGGGCGTCTCGTCGGCGGGCTCGACCGCGTCAGGGACCGTATCGCCGGCTTCGGCCTGAGCCTCGTCGAGGAGCGTTGGGAGGCCGATACCCTGCATTTCGGCGTCGCCGCGCTCGGACAGACCGTGTCCGGCCGCATTGAGGTCGAGGAAGACTTGGTCAGGGTCGAGGTCGCCCTCCCCTGGCTTCTCGCCAGCTTCGCCGACAAGCTGCGCGACCGCGTCGAGGCGCAGGGGCGCATCCTGCTCGAACATCTCCCCAAGAAGAGCTGAGAAGCGGCCCGCCGCGCCCGGCTCAGCCCTCGCCCGCCAGCGGGTGCAGGTCGCGCACCAGGCTCTTCAGGCGCTCGTCGAGGATATGGGTGTAGATCTGCGTCGTGGCGATGTCGGCATGGCCGAGCAATTCCTGCACGACGCGCAGATCCGCCCCGTTCTGCAGCAGGTGGCTGGCGAAGGCATGGCGCAGCACATGCGGGCTGACCTTGGCCGGTGACAGCCCCGCGGCCGCCGCGAGCCCCTTGAGATCGCGCGCGAAGGCCTGCCGCGTCAGGTGCCCGCTCTCGCCATCCGAGGGAAAGAGCCAGCGGCCCTCGCCGGCCCCGCCGGCCTTCAGCGCATCGAGATGCGCCAGCGCCGCCAGGCGCGCCGCCTCGTTGAGCGGCACCAGCCGGTCCTTGTCGCCCTTGCCGCGCACCACCAGGAAGCGCTCGCGCGTCGTCGCGGCCGAGAGCGGCAGCGCGATCAGCTCGGAGACGCGCAGGCCCGTGGCGTAGAGCATCTCGATCAGGCAGCGCATGCGCAGCGCCCGGGCCCGCGCCGCCGGCGACAGGTCGTCGCGCGCGGCCTGCGCCTGCGCCGCGCCGAACAGCGCGTCGACCTCGGCGACGGACACCATCTTGGGCAGCGGCCGGCCGAGACGCGGCCCCTCGATCGCCGCGGTCGGATCGGTGCCGACGAGCCCTTCCGTGTAAAGGAAGCGATGGAACTGGCGCACCGCCGAGAGCCGCCGCGCCGCCGAGGATGCCTTCAGCCCGCGCTCGGAGAGGTCGGCGAGGAAGGCGCGCACCCCGTCCGGCGTCATCTCGCCCGGCCCGCCTCTGGCAGCGGCAAAGGCGAGATAGTCGGCGATGTCCCGCTCATAGGCGTCGAGCGTGTTGCGTGCCGCGCCGCGCTCGGCCGCCAGCATGTCGAGGAACGCCTCGAGCCAGCGGCGCCCCTGCCGGCTCATTTCTGCAACTTCTCGGGCGGGATCACCTCGATCATCTCGCGCGGCTGCGGCTGGACGAAGGTGACGAGCGCCAGCATGCCGCCGGCGATCAGCCCGGCGATCACGGCGAGGAAGGTCAGGAACTTGAACAGAGTCGGCACGGCCGGCCTTTCCTCTCGTAACCCCTCGGTTATTCCCGATCGCGTGGCCGGGAGGCAAGGCCCGCCGTCTCGCCCAGCCGCGCCGGACGCAGGCCGCGCAGGCTGCTGCCGGTCAGGAACCCGTCCGGCCCGGCGAGATCGGCGAGGCGCAGCGATGCCTCCCGCGCCTGCCCGCTCTCGATCAGGGCACGGCGCAGCACGCCCGGCAGCAACCCGTCGCCGACCGGCGGCGTCAGCAGAACCCCGTCGCGCGGCAGGAAGACATTGGCGCGGGGCGTCTCGGTGACGAGCCCTTCGCGGTTGAGTAGTAGTGCATCGTCGAAGCCGGCGGCGGTGGCCGTCGCGAACGGCCGCTCCCAGCGCCCGCGCCGCGTCGTCTTGTGGCGCGCGAACGGGTCGGCGGCATCGCTGCCCTCGATCGCCATCAGCACGGCAGGCTTGGCCGGAGCGCTGTCCTGCGGCAGCGGGACGGCCTGCAGGTCGAGGCGACCATCGCGCCGCACTTCGAACCGCACCCGCATGTCGCCCGTGCCGTCGAACCCTGCGACGAGCGTGTCTAGCCGGCTCATGATCTCGCCCCCGTCGTAGGCGAAACCCAGCAGCGCGGCGGAGGCTTCCAGCCGCGCAAGATGCAGCGGCAAATGGCGGTAGCCCGCGCCGGCGACCCAGCGCAGCGTCTCGAACAACCCGTAATCCGCGGCGAGATCAGTCAGCACCCGCGCCTTGAGCCGGCATTCGGCATATTCCGCCTTAGGATCGGAATCGACGACGATGCCGCCGCCGGCGCCATAGACGCCGCTGCCGTCCGGCATCAGCGTCGCGGTGCGGATCGCCACGTTGAAGCGCAGCGCCCCGTCGGGCGCGATCGCGCCGATCGAGCCGGTATAGGCGCCACGCGGCCTGTCCTCGAGCTCGGCGATGATCTCCATCGCCCGGATCTTCGGCGCCCCCGTCACCGAGCCGCAGGGGAACATGGCGCTGAGCAGCCCGCCCGGCGTCACCTCCGGCCGCAGCCGGCCGACCACGTCCGAGGTCAGCGTGTGCAGGGTCGGATAGGTCTCGACCCGGAACAGCTCCGGGACCGCGACCGAGCCGGTCTCGCTGATCCGGCCGAGATCGTTGCGCAGCAGGTCGACGATCATCAGGTTCTCGGCGCGCTGCTTCGGGTCTGCGCGCAGGGCCGCGGCCGCCGCCACGTCGGCTTGCGGATCCGCGCCGCGCGCCGCGGTGCCCTTCATCGGCCGGGTCAGGGCCGCACCATGCGCCGCCGTCACGAACAGCTCGGGCGAGACCGAGAGCAGCGTCGCCTCGCCGGTCGAGACCAGCCCGCCATGCGCCACCGGCTGCTCCGCCCGCAGCGCCGCATAGAGCGAGAGCGGCTCACCCGCATGGCGGAAGCCGATCGGAAAGGTCAGGTTGATCTGGTAGGCGTCGCCGGCATGCAGATAGGCGAGCACGCGCCGGACGCGCGCCGCATGGGCCTCGGCATCGAGCCCGAAGGCGAGATCGTGCAGCGGCGCCGGCGGCGGCAGCGCGCCGAGCGCCCTGTCGAGCCGGCCCGGCGCGATGATCTCCGGAGCATGGAACAGTCCGAACCAGAGCAGCGGCAGCGCGCGCTCGCGCGGCAGGAGCGGCGCCAGCCGCGGCTCCAGCACATGACCGAGCTCATAGGACAGGAAGCCGGCCGCGTGCAGCCCTTGCGCCTGCGCATCCTCCAGCCGGGCGAAGGCGTCCGCCACCGCGTCGGGCGCATCGGCGCGCACGATCGCGACCGGGTCGCGGTAGAGCGTGGCCGGCGCAGCCGGCGCGTTGCGGTCCTCCAGCAGGACATGGGGCGTCCGCGGCCAGTCGATCCCGCCGATCTCGCGCCGCCCCGTCATCCCCATCCCCGTCAAGCCGTCCCGACCACCCGGCGGGTAGCAGCCAGAGTTGCGCGCCGGGGTCAAGGCTGGGCCATCGCGACGCCATGAAGGCGTGGCGACGCGCCGGCACCCATGCTAGAGCGGCCGAAGGGGAAACGATGCGACGATGATGCCTGACACGGTCGAGACCACGGATATCGCAGCGCTGCGCGCCGCTCTCGGCGGCCGCGCCGTGGTTCTGGTCGGGATGATGGGGTCCGGCAAGAGCTCGGTCGGCAAGCGCCTGGCGGCCCGTCTCGGCCTGCCCTTCGTCGATGCCGACACCGAGATCGAGACCGCCGCCGGCATGACGATCCCCGAAATCTTCGCCCAGCGCGGCGAGGCCGAGTTCCGCGACGGCGAACGCCGCGTCATCGCCCGCGTGCTCTCGACCCGCGCGCCCCTCGTGCTCGCCACCGGCGGCGGCGCCTTCATGAACCCGGAGACACGCGCACGCATCGCCGAGCTCGGCGTCTCGCTCTGGCTCAAGGCCGAGCTCGACGTGCTGATGCGCCGGGTGCGCAAGCGCGCCAACCGGCCGCTGTTGAAGACGCCCGATCCCGAAGGCACGATGCGCCGGCTGCTGGCCGAGCGCGAGCCCGTCTATGCCGAGGCCGACGTCACCGTGATCTCGCGCGACGATCCCCATGAGGTCGTCGTGTCCGACACGCTGGCCGCCCTCGGCGACTATCTGCACCGGACCAACGCCTCATGACCGCCGCCCCTTCGTCCGCCGCCGCTCCGGCGGCTCCGATCACCGTGCCGGTCGCGCTGGCCGAGCGCTCCTACCACATCCGGATCGGCCGCGGCCTGCTGGCCGGCGCCGGCGCGGCGATCGCCGGCCTCGCCCCCGGGGCGCGGGCGGCCATCGTCACCGACGAGAACCTCGCGGGCCTGCACGCCCCGGCGCTCGAGGCTTCGCTCGCGGCCGCCGGCATCGCCGCGACGCGCCTGACCATCCCGCCGGGCGAGGCGTCGAAATCCTATGCGCGCTTCGCCGCACTCTGCGACGGCCTGCTCGCCGCCAAGATCGAGCGCAACGACCTCGTCATCGCGCTGGGCGGCGGCGTGGTCGGCGATCTGTCCGGCTTCGCGGCGGCGGTGCTGCGTCGCGGCGTCCGCTTCGTCCAGATTCCGACCAGCCTGCTCGCCCAGGTCGATTCCTCGGTCGGCGGCAAGACGGGCATCAATTCGCCCCATGGCAAGAACCTGGTCGGCGCCTTCCACCAGCCGGCGCTGGTGCTGTGCGACACCGCCCTGCTCGACACCCTGAGCGAGCGCGAATTCGCCGCCGGCTATGCCGAGGTGGTGAAGTACGGGCTGATCGACGATGCCGGCTTCTTCGACTGGTGCGAGGCCAATTGGCGCCGCGTCCGTGCCGGCGGTCCGGAGCGCGACCATGCGGTGGCGACCTCCTGCCGCGCCAAGGCGGCGATCGTCGCCCGCGACGAGCGCGAGGACGGCGACCGCGCCCTGCTCAATCTCGGCCACACCTTCGCCCATGCGCTTGAGCGGCTCACCGGCTACGATTCGGCCAGGCTGGTGCATGGCGAGGCAGTGGCGATCGGGCTCAGCCTCGCCTTCCGCTTCTCGCAGGCGCTCGAGCTCTGCCCGGGGCAGGATGCGGGGCGCGTCGCCGCCCATCTCGCCGCCTGCGGCCTGCCGACACGGCTTCAGGACGTGCCCGGCGGCACCGGCGACGCCGACGCCATCGTCGAGGCGATGACGCAGGACAAGAAGGTCCGCCGTGGCGCCCTGACCTTCATCCTGGCCCGCGGCATCGGCCGCAGCTTCATCGCCCCGGGCATCCCGGCCGAGACGGTGCGCGACTTCATCGCCCGCGAACTCGCCGGCGCCTGAGGCGTGGGCGGTCTCCGCCAACTCTTAGTCGGCTGCCCTCATTCGCCGGCGGTCACCGGGCGGTCCTGCACGAGATACTGCGCGCGGGCGAGCGCGGCGAAGCGGCCGCCGCGGGCGACCAGCTCGTCGAAGCTGCCGCTCTCGACCACCCGGCCCTGCTCGAACACCAGGATGCGGTCGGCGTTGCGGATCGTCGCCAGCCGGTGGGCGATCACGAAGGTGGTGCGGCCGCGCATCACCTCGTCCAGTGCCTTCTGCAGCTTGGCCTCGGTGGCGGCGTCCAGCGCCGAGGTCGCCTCGTCGAGGATCAGGATCGGCGGGTCCTTCAGCAGGGCGCGGGCGATGGACAGGCGCTGGCGCTCGCCGCCCGAGAGCGTGCGCCCGCGCTCGCCGACGATGGTGTCGAGCCCGTCGGGCTGGCGCGCCATCACCTCGGCGGCCTGCGCCCGCTCCAGCGCCTGCATCATCTCGGCGTCGGTGGCGTCCGGCTTGCCGACGCTGAGGTTCTCGCGGATCGTCCGGGCGAACAGCATCGGCTCCTGGAACACCACGCCGATATTGCGCCGGAGCGAGATCAGCGAGACGTCGCGGATGTCGATCCCGTCGGCGGTGATCCGCCCCGATTGCGGATCGAAGGCGCGGTGCAGCAGGCCGAGCGTCGTCGACTTGCCCGAGCCGGTCGAGCCGACGATCGCGATGGTCTCGCCGGGCCTGGCGGCGAAGGAGACGTCGCTGACGGCCGGGCGCTTGCCGTCATAGGAGAAGGAGACGTCCTCAAAGGCGACCGCCCCGCTCAGCCGGCCGGCATCGGGCGCCGCCTGCAGGTCGCGCACGGCCGGCACGGTGTCGAGCACCGCGAAGAACTCGCGCATCTTCGGCGCCTGCATGAAGATGAAGTTCACGAAGCCGACGATCTGCTCCAGCCGCCCGATCAGCATGGTGGCGAAGCCCATGAAGGTGACGATCTCGCCGACCGTGGTCTGTCCCTGCATCAGAAGCCAGGTGCCGACCACGAAGATCGAGAGCACGGTCAGCGTCGCGGAGGCGCGGGTGGCAATCGTCGCCACCGCCCACCAGGTCAGCACCGGGATCTGCGCCTCGAGCAGGCTGGCGATGGTGTTGCGCAGGCCGCGCACCTCCGCCTCGACCCGCGTGAAGCTCTGCACCACGGGAATGTTGCCGAGCGCGTCGGAGGCCCGCTCGGCCAGGCTGGAATGATAGCCCTCGACATGGCTCTGCAGCCTGTCGGTCTTGCGCAGCACATAGGCCGTCAGCGCCCCGAACAGCACGACCAGCCCGATCAGCACCAGGCCGAGCTGCCAGTTCTTCCAGAGCGTGAAGGGCAGCAGCACGAAGAGCGCGACGAAGCTGGCGCAGTGCTCGCGGAAGAAGGAGAGCCACAGCCCCCACATTGCGCTGGTGCCGTCGAGCATCACCTTCAGCACGCGGCCGGAATGGGTCTGGGCGTGATAGGAGAGCGGCAGGCTGAGCGCGTGCTCGAAATAGCGCGCCATCACCGCCAGCCGGCTGCGATGGGCCAGCCGGTCGGCGTGCAGCGCGACGAAGACGCCGATGCCGATATTGGCCAGGCCGAAGCCGATCCAGGCCGCGAGCAGTACGGCGATGTCGGCCCAGCCCGGCCGCTGGCCGCTGCCCTGGAAGGCGGTGAGCCGGTCGATCAGCGCGCCGAACAGCATCGGCTCGGCGAAGGCGGCGCCGGCCAGCAATACGTTGGCGAGCGCCAGCAGCGCGCCGAGGCGCCGCTCCGGCCCGAGTTCGCCCAGCACGCGGGCATAGAGGGCGATCAGGCTCATGCGGGCGCCATCCTTCCGGCCGGACCGGGCGATCGAGGTCTCCCGTCCTTAGGCCGCGGTCGATAAACGCCGGATGAACCGGCCGGCCGCCACCCGTCAGGGCGCGACGATCAGGGCCCAGTAGACCTTGTATTTCGAGCTCGGCGAATAGGCGGTGGCGATGCCCATGCGCGTCGCCTTCGGCGTCTTCATCACCCGGTCGTGCTGGGGCGAATCGCGCCAGCCGGAGAACGCCTCGGCCAGGCGCCGGTAGCCTGCCGAGAGATTGGCCTCGGCTCCGGCCTGCCCGCCGCGGGCGAGCCGCGCCTTGACCGCCTCCGCCTGCGCCGGCTTGTCGGCCGCCGCCATGGCGCGCGCCTCCTCCTCGGCCGCCTGCATCAGCGCCGGATCGAGCGCCAGCACGCCGAGGCCGGCATTGAGCCGGTAGGCGGAGATCGTCGCGCGCGCCGCCTCCGCATCGACCTGCGCGGAGGCCGCGCCGAGATCGCGATAGAAGGCAGGCTGCTGCTGGCGCGCCGGCTCGGTGCAGCCGGCGATGTTGAACAGGGCGAGCGCGGCTGCAAGTGCGACCGGGCAGCTCATCGCCCGGCTCCGTGCCGGCCGCGCGCATTGGGTGTCCATGGAATCATTCCTTGTCGTCTGGCTTGGCGGCGGCGGGCGCGGGGGTCTCGGCGGGTGCCGGTTCCGATGGCGTATCCTCGTCTTCAGCGGCAGGCGCGGCCGGCGGCGGCGCCTGCTCCTCCGTCCCGGCCGGGCGGCGGCGGCGGCGCACGCCGGCGACCGCGGTCGCGATGTTCTCCAGAGAGCCCTCGATCCCCTCCAGCCCGCGCACGGCGAGCTGCGGCACGGAAGCCGCCGGCTCCATCGTGGCTAGCTTCTTGTGGATGACGAAGTTGAGGTCGCTGGTGACCCGCCCGACGATGTCGACCTCGCCCACCACGCAGACCAGGTCGAAGTCCATGGTCGTGGTGCCGAGCTTCTTGAACATCACCGACGGCGGCGGCTTCTTCAGCACGTCGCCATGGGCTTCGCCGGCCTCGGCCAGGAGCGTGCGTACCGCCTGCGGATCGTAGCTGCGCGGCACGCTGATCGAGATCAGCACGCGGCCGGTCCGATCGCTGCGGACCCGGTTGCGCACCACGCCGGTGATCAGGTTGGAGTTCGGCACCACGACGGTCGAGCGGTCGAAGGTCTCGATCTCGGTCGAGCGCACATTGATACGCCGCACGATGCCCTCGGCATCGCCGACCACCACCTGGTCGCCTACCCGGATCGGCCGCTCCCAGAGGAGGATCAGCCCCGAGACGAAATTCGACACCACCGATTGCAGGCCGAAACCGATACCGACCGAGAGAGCCGAGGCCACCAGCGTCAGCCGCTCCAGGCTGAGGCCGAGCGACGACACCGCCAGCGCCACCGCCGCGATATAGCCGACATAGCCTGCTGCAGTGGTGATCGAGTTGCGCAGGCCGACATCGAGCGCCGTCGTCGGCAGGAACTTGGTCTCGAGCCAGCCCTGCAGCGAGCGCGTCGCGGTCAGCCCGAGCACGAAGACCAGCACGCCCACGACGATCGAGGAGAGCGAGATCGTCACCCCGCCGACCTGGAAACCGAAGAAGGCCGCGCGCAGCGAGGCGAAGAAATCGTCCGATTCCAGCCCCCAGGGCGCGAAGGCCAGCATGATGACTGCGACGATCAGCACGATCTTCAGGAAGCCAGTGAGAACCACCGCTATCTTGTCGAGCGTCGTGGCGCGCAGGCCGACGCCGGCGCGCAACATCAGGGCGAAGCGCCCCTCGCCGGTGAGCAGGCCGGAAATCCCGTACTCGATCAGCGGGCTCAGCAGCAGGAACATCCCGGCCAGGATGCCGAGCCAGAGCACCTGCTCGGTCAGGAAGGTCGCGAAGACGACATAGCCGAGCGACACCGAGACGATGACGGCGAGCCCGACCGCCCAGCCGATGAAGCGCCCGGAGCCCAGGCTCTTGCCGTCGACCGGCACATAGGGGCCGAGGCAGGCCTCCTGCTCGATCTCGGCATGGTCGCGCAGCTGGTAGAGCCCGACGATCAGCGCGGCCGCGAACGTGAGCGCCACCACTCCGCGCACCGCGATCGACAGCATCAAGCCCGCCGCGATCGCCTGCAGCCAGGCCTCCAGCACAGAACCGACCGCGAGCACGGCCGCCAGCGCGCTGGCCGTGCGCAGCACCGCGCGCGCCGTATGCTCCTGCACGCTGACCAGCCGACGCTGCGGCTCGCCCGGCGCGAACAGCGCCTCCGCCAGGCCGCGCACGAAGGCGAAGATCGCCAGGCCGAACACCACGGCCAGCACCACCGGCTGGATGCGCGGCGGCAGCAGGCCGGCGGTCTTGAGCGCGGCGTAGAGCAGCCAGCTCGCCAGGGCCGGCGGGGCCGCCAGCGCGATCAGCCGGATCGCGGCGATATAGGGAACGAGCGCGCCGCTGCCGCTCTGCTGCGCCGCCAGCCGCGCCTTGAGCCGCGGCATGTAGCGGGCGCGCGCCAGATAGAGGCCGATCGCGCCGAGCAGCGCGAAACCGACCAGCAGCCCGCGCTCGGTGAACAGGGCGCGCGCGACGATCGACGACCAGTCGCCGAAGACCTGTTGCGAGGCGGCGATGTCGGAGGGCAGCCCGTAAGCCGCCATGGTCCAGACCTCGGGCGCCAGCAGCGACGGACCGGCTGTGAAGAGCTCCTTGGCGAAGAGATCCCGCCGCAGGTCGCCGATCTTCACCTGGGCCTGCTGCGCCTGCACCAGGGCGGCGCGGGCGATCTTGAGGGTCTCGTCGGCCTCGGCGAACTGCTTCTCGCGCGTCTCGCGCTCCTGCACGACCTCGGCGGTCTCGGCCGGAGCCTTGGCCTCCGGCCGCGGGCCGAGCTGCTCGAGCCGCACCTTTGCCTGCTCGACGCGCGGCGCCTGCTCGTCGATCAGCGTCCGCAGCTGGTCCTGCAAGGGCTGGAGACGCTGCCGCTGGCGCTGCAACTCGGCGTCGGTGATGCCCTGGCGCGCCATCACCGTCTCGACCTGCGCGATTTCGGCGCGGAGCGAATCGAGCTGCGCGCGCGGCGCGATCGTCTGCGCCGGCGCCTGGGCGAAGGCGGCCGGAGCCAGAGCGACGGGCGCCAGGGCGACGGCAAGCGCCAGCATCAGCGCGGCGGCGAGGCGGGCGAGCGCCGGGGCGAGCCGGAGCCGGTCTGCGAGGGTCAGCGACATGCGGGAGCAACCGGGTTGATTCGCGCTGCGGCCGAGAATCGCCGCGAGACAGCTGCCGAGGCAAGGCGGCACGAAGGGGCGTCGAAGAGCCGCGAGGACATCGGCATCCTGTGAAGCGTGGCAGGGCGGGCGTTGTCCCCGGCAAAACCGTCAGCATCATGGCGGAGACGAGAGGCCTCGGCTATCAGCACGCCCCCGTGCCGCCGTCCGTCATGCTGCGGGCACAGTCCTGTCGGAGATGCGGCGAATGCCACGCCTGCCTGCCCTCGCCCTCCTGCTGCTGCTCGTCCCCGTCGCCGGCCTCGCCGTGCCGGAGCCCGATCCCGGCCTGCCGCGCGGCGCGGTCCCCGCAGCCGCGATCCAGCTTGATCCCCGCCCCGACACGGATACGGCGCCGGCCCGGCCGGCCCCCACGCCAGACCCCGCCCCCGCGCCGGCTCCACCGCCCGGTCCGGTGCCGGCGTCGCGCCCGACGCCGACGCCCTTCACCTTGCCCGACACCGAGGTCTGGCCGATCCGGGCGAACGCGCTCGGGCGCGACTACCGGGTCTATGTCGGCCTGCCTGAATCCTATGCGCGCCAGCCGCAGCGGCGCTATCCGGTGCTGTTCGTCACCGATGCCGACTACGCCTTCCCGCTGATCCGCAGCATCGCCGCGCGCCTCGGCAACCGCGCCCATGGGCTGGAGGAGTTCATCCTGGTCGGCCTGTCCTATTCCGACGGCGACAGCCCGCTCTACAGCCGGCGGCGCGACTACACGCCGACGCCGAACGGCGAGCGCACGCCCGACCCGTCCGGACGCCGGCCGGTCTTCGGCGAGGCCGAGGCCTATCGCCGCTTTCTCGCCGACCAGCTGATGCCCTTCGTCGCCGCGACCTACCGCACCGACCGCAACCGCAACATCTATGCCGGCCATTCCTATGGCGGGCTGTTCGGCCTTCACATCCTGCTGACCGCGCCGGAGATGTTCTCGCACTACATCATCGGCAGCCCCTCGCTCTGGTTCGACGACCGGGTAATGATCAAGCGCGAGGCCGAGCGGGCGAAGACCGAGAAAGACCTGCCGGCGAGGGTCTACATGGCTATCGGCTCCTACGAGACCACCGCGCCGGGCAATGACGATCCGCGCCACAGCCGCAGCCTCGACATGGTCGCCGACCTGCGCGGCTTCGAACGCGCCCTGCGCTCGCGCGCCTATCCCGGCTTGGCCCTTGAGACCGAGGTCGTCGCCGAGGAAGACCATCTCAGCGTCTTCCCCGCGATCATCTCGCGTGGGCTCGCCTGGGCCCTGCCGGCGAGGCGCCGCTGAGGCGGGCCTTCAGTCCTTGCGGCGCTTGCCCGGCTTGGTGCGGTTGCGGAAGCTGGCATTGCCGAGCCCGGTGCCGATGGTCAGCACGGCCCAGTGCTCGACATCCTGCATGAAGGGCGTTTCGCTCAGCCCCTGGACCACCGCGTCGTTGTGCATGGTCACGATGGTCTCGTGCCCGCCGATCTCCGGCATCATCTCGCGGATGCTGTCGACGAGGTTGAAGCGCTCGCTCGACCAGTTGCCCGGCAGGTTCTGCGCGCCGCGGTTGATGGCGCCGTCCGGCTCGATCAGGCCGGGACAGCCGACGCCGATGAAGGGCGCCGGGCGCAAGCCATCCTTCTCCGCCGCCTTGATCTGCTCGCGCAGCATCTTGCCAAGCCGCGCCACCGCCTCCTCGCGGCCGGGCTCCTCGTCGGCATGGCGCCAGAGTTCGCTGGTCGAGACCCGCGCCTTGGAGAGGTCGGGCACCTTCTTCTGGCGCAGTTCGACGATGCCGGCGCGGATGTTCGAGCCGCCGATATCGACCGCGACCAGGCTGTCGAAGGCCTCGAATATCCAGGCGGGGGCGAGATGGGCGCTGCCGACCAGCCCGGCCTCGTCGGGATGATGGCGCACCGGCACCAGGTCGATGGCGTGGCCTTCCGTCTGCAGGATGATGCCGGCGCGCGCGATGGCGAGTTCGCCGACGCGGCTCTGCCGCAGCCCGCCGCCGATGACGATGCGTTCCACCTGCTTCCAGGCCTTCTGGCGCAGGAAGCGGCGGATCACGAAGGCGAGCGACTGGGCGAAGCGCTCGATCGCGGAGAGGATCAGCGCGGCCTCGCGCGCTTCGCCGTTCTCGATCAGCGCGTCGAGCTCCGACTTGCTCGGCTCCTTGCCGATCCCCGCCAGCGGATCCTCGCCCGCATCGGCGAGATGGCGGCGCAGCTCGGCCAGATGCTCCATGAAGGCGCCGCGGCTGGCGCGATCGCCGACGAAGCCCTCGCCGTCGCGGATTTCGAGATTGTAGCTGGTCACCACCACCGAGGGCAGCTCGTCGGCTCCGTGGACGCCCTTGGCGCCCGGCTTCGTCGCGACTGCTACCGCCATGGCTTTCCCCCTTGCTGCTGGTTCCGCGCGAACCGCGCATGGTCGGAAACCACCCAGGCGCCGCTCGGTTCCGCGCCTCCACAGCCGCATGGCCCTCCTGCGGCATTTGCGCGCCCGCGGCGATTGACCTGCGCGGCCGCTTCGGCCTCCATGGCCGCAGGCGACCCGGCGAGACGGACCGGCGCATCCGTTCCGGGGGGACCAGGCCATGATCGAGACAATCCTCCGCGCGATCGTGATCGGCATCGGCGCGACCGCGCTGCTCGATCTCTGGGCGCTGCTGCTCAACCGCACGCTGGGCCAGCCCATGGCGAACTGGGCGGTGATCGGGCGCTGGTTCGCCTATCTGCCGCGCGGCCGCTTCATGCACGACACCATCGCCCAGACGCCGCCCGTGGCCAACGAGCTCGCCATCGGCTGGACCATGCACTACCTCGTCGGCATCCTCTTCGCGGCGAGCCTGCTGGCGATCTGGGGGCCGGGCTGGGCCCTGGCGCCGACGCTCCTGCCTGCGCTCATCGTCGGCGTGGTCACGGTCGGCTGCGGCTGGTTCATCCTCCAGCCCGGCATGGGCTTCGGCATCGCCGCCAGCCGGCGGCCCAATCCCGGCCAGATCCGGCTGATGGGACTGATCAACCATGTGGTCTTCGGCCTCGGCCTCTACCTCACCGCGCTCCTGATCCGCTGACCGGCGAACGCGGCGGCGGATTGACCGGCGCGCGCCGGCGCGGCAAGCCGGGCGGCAGCGCAGCCTTGCGCGGCTTCAACCCGTCGGATGCCTGCTCGTGAAACCCTGGATCCAGCTCGGACAATCTGCCCTGCCGGATGGCGGCACGCTCAAGCTCCTGCAGCGCGGCGAGGCCGAGTTCTCCATCACGCTCGGCGCCAACGAGCTGATGAATTCGCGCCTGCGCGGCTCCGAAGAGGCGCTGGCGACGCTCGTGCTGGCGCGTCTGGCCGATCGGCCTGCCCCGCGCCTGCTGATCGGCGGGCTCGGCATGGGCTTCACCCTGCGCGCCGCGCTGGCCGGCCTGCCGCCTGCCGGCGCCGTCACCGTCGCCGAGCTGCTGCCGGCGGTGATCGACTGGGCCCGCGGGCCGCTGGCACCGGTCTTCGCCGGCAGCCTCGACGATCCCCGCGCCGAGATCCGTCAGGCCGACGTCTCGCGGGTGATCGACGCCGTCCCGGCCGCCTGGGACGCGATCCTGCTCGATGTCGACAACGGCCCGGACGGGCTGACCATGGCGGCGAACGACCGGCTCTACGACCATGCCGGCCTCGGCCGGGCCCGCGCGGCCCTGCGCCCGGGCGGCGTGCTGGCGATCTGGTCGGCCGCGCCCGACCGGGCCTTCACCCGCCGGCTGGAAAGCGCGGGCTTCGCGGTCGAAGAAGCGAAGGTGCGCGCCCGCCCCGGCGCGGGCGCCCGCCACGTCATCTGGCTGGCGACGCCGAAGCCGGCCGGCTCGCGCCCGGCACCTGCGACCGCGCGACCGGGAACAGGGGGGCGCCCGCGCCGTTGATCGGGCAGAGATGGTCTTCGCGAGGAGGACGTGATGCCCGCCAGATCCAAGGCCCAGCAGCGCGCCGCCGGCGCGGCGCTCGCCGCCAAGCGCGGCGACATGCCCCGCAGCGAGCTCAAGGGCGCCTCGCGCGAGATGGTCGAGAGCATGAGCGAGCGCGAATTGCGCGAGCTCGCGGCGACCAGGCGCAAGGGCAAGCCCGAGCGGATCGGCGAGGACTGACCGGCTAAGCGCGCGACGGCACAGCGATAACACCCGCCACCAACGAAAAAAGGCCAGCCGCGCGGGCTGGCCTCGTCGCGACGCGCCAGGGCGCGTCGTCATCGCCTCCAGCTCACTCGGCCGGGGTCATCTCGATGCTGTAATGGCCGCACCAGTCGCTGTTGGCCACCACCGGCCAGAGGCCGCGCGCATCGGGACCGGGCTGCGAGACCGGCGGGTTGAAGCGGCACAGGCCCTGGGCGGAGCGCACATCGCCGCTGTTCGACTTGTGGGCCTCGAAGAACTTGCAGCTCTCGCAGTGCACGGACGCGGACATGGGATCGACCTCTCGGAAACGGCAAGGGCCCTGAAGCCCCGATGACTTCAGTTTAGAATAATTATAATTCTAAAGTCAACGATCGGAGGAACGCGCCGTGCCGCTCGCAGAGCCTGCCGGCCCGCCTTATCCGCAGCCTCGCTCCGTCGACCTGCATCGATCGCGCCGAGGCGCGACGCGCCGCCGGAGGCTTTCGCGTCGATCCGCGCGGCCAGCAGAGCGCGCTCAGCCGCCGCCGCTGGTCAGGAAACCGGCGCCCTGCGCGCAGTCATTGCCGCTGGTGACCACGCCGACGCCGTCCTCGCGCGGCACCACCGTGATCTTCATGCCGCGGTCGAGCGTGCCGAGCATCATGCCGCCCTCCCAGCGCGCCGTGCCGCGATAGCGCAGCGTGTGGGCCTTGCGGCCCCTGCCGACGACGCATTCCATCTCGACCGTCCAGCCCTTGCCGGCCTGGCGCGCCGCGATCACCGTCGAGCGGTTGCCCTGGCTGACCTCGGCGCCCCAGCTATAGGCGTCGCCACTCAGCTGTGCGCGGGCGGGCAAGGCGACGAGGCCCGTAGCGGCCACAGCGACCGCGAGGGCAAGGGTGGCGAATGACGTCATGGTCGGTCTCTCGAAAAGGGGCCGCGCGCCCGAAGCGTCGTCGCCGCGCCGAAGCCCCATAGCGCGCGTCGGATGACGGCCGGAAGCGGTGCAGGACGCGCCGGCCCATGCGTTGCAAGGCGGCTCTGACGCGCAGGCACCCGTCATGTCATAGAAGAGCGGTAAGCGAACGGCGTGCGGGGCCCTCGGGAGCCGCGTCCGGGACAGACGACGAGAACCGCGATGACGCGCCAAGGATCGCCCGCCGAGGTCTTCGCGGCCTTCCTCAAGCTCGGCCTGACATCCTTCGGCGGGCCGATCGCCCATCTCGGCTATTTCCGCGACGAGCTGGTGCTGCGCCGCAAATGGCTCGACGAGGCCGGCTATGCCGAACTGGTGGCGCTCTGCCAGTTCCTCCCCGGCCCGGCCTCCAGCCAGGTCGGCTTCGCCCTCGGCCTTCTGCGCGGCAACAGCCTGCTCGGCGGGCTCGCGGCCTGGTTCGCCTTCACCATGCCCTCCGCGCTCCTGCTGCTGGCCGCCGCGCTCGGGGCGAAAGCCACGGGCGGCCCGCTCGCCGACGGCGTGATCCACGGTCTCAAGCTGGTCGCCGTCGCGGTGGTGGCGCAGGCGGTCTGGGGCATGGCGCGCACGCTCGCGCCCGACCGCAGCCGCGCCGCGATCGCACTCCTGGCGGCGGCCATCGTGCTGCTCGCCGGCGGCTCGCTCGGCCAGATCGGCGCCATCGCGCTCGGCGCTCTTTCCGGCCTGTGGCTCTGCCGCGGCCCGACCGCCGACGCGCCTGCCGGAATGCACTTCCCGGTCGGCCGGCGGCAGGGCGCTGTGGCGCTGGCGCTCTGCGCCGGACTGCTCGTCGCGCTGCCGTTGCTCGCCCATGCCGGCGCCGGGCCGGCGCTCCAGCTCTTCGACGCCTTCTATCGCGCCGGCGCACTGGTCTTCGGCGGCGGCCATGTCGTGCTGCCGCTGCTGCAGGCGGAGGTGGTGGCGCCCGGCTGGACGACGAACGAGGCCTTCCTCGCCGGCTACGGCCTGGCGCAGGCGGTGCCGGGCCCGCTCTTCACCGTCGCGGCCTATCTCGGCGCGGTGATGATCCCGGCGCCGAACGGCGTCGCCGGCGCGCTGATCGCACTCTCAGGCGTCTTCCTGCCCGGGCTGCTGCTGGTCTACGGCATGCTGCCCTTCTGGGAGGCGCTGCGCGCCCGCCCCGCCGCCCGTGCAGCGATGCGCGGCGCGAACGCGGCGGTTGTCGGCATTCTCGGCGCGGCGCTCTACAGCCCGATCTGGACCAGCGCGATCCTGTCTCCCGCCGATGTCCTGCTGGCGCTCGCCGGCCTGCTCGCGCTCACCATGTGGAAGGCCCCGCCCTGGACGGTGGTGCTGGCGCTGGCCGCCGCCGGCGCGCTCACTGCTCTGGTGTGAAGCCGAGCCCGGTCGGCCCAACGGAAAAGCCGGCCGCTAATCATCGAAAAAGCGGAGAACGGATGGTGTCCCGGAAGGGATTCGAACCCCTGACCTACGGTTTAGGAAACCGCCGCTCTATCCTGCTGAGCTACCGGGACGCCTGGGACATGGCCTTGTCTCTGGCTCATAGCACACCGCTGCGGCAGGTCAACGAACCGGGCTTCCGGCCTGGTCGAAGCGGCCCTCGCGCATTTTTTTCAGGCTGCCGCGCGATTCGCCGCCAGGCGCCGACAAGGCCCGGGCATGGCGAATGGTTCGCCACTGGCTACCAGACCGGAGAACGAACATGACGCGCACCAGGAAGAGCCTCGCCGCCGCCGTCGCCGCTCTCGCGCTCGGCGCATCCGTCTTCGCCACCGCCTCGGACGCCGAGGCCCGCCCGCGCTATCGCGGCGCCGCCATCGGTGCCGGCATCGTCGGCGCGCTCGCCGTCGGCGCGCTCGCCGCGGCTGCCGCCCGCCCCGCCTACGGCCATGGCTATTACGAGCCGGTCTACAGCTACGGCCCGGCCCCGGTGCGCCGCTGCCACCTCGTCGACCGGGTCAACTATTACGGCGATGTCATCGGCACCCGCCGGGTCTGCCGCACCTATTACTGAGACCGCCTTTTCCTGAGACCGCTTGCCTTTCGAGACCCCGACGGCCGCCCTCCCCGGCCGTCCCCACTGCCCGCCGATTCGCTCGGCGGGCTTTTTTTTGCGTGGGAGGCCGCTCTGTCGTCCGGCGTCAGCCGGTCGACATGGTCAGCGGCGGCTTCACCTCCGGCGGCACCGGCGAGACATAGCCGCCGGCGGCCGCGACGCGCCGGGCGTGGTCGGCCTTGGCCGCCGCCATCAGCGCCGGATCCTCCAGAACCGCGGCGCCGAGCCCGGCCATCGCCTTGGCGACCTGGACCATCGCCTTGTGGGCGGCGGGCGTCTTGCCCTGCGCCACCACCTGCCAGCTGTGCAGCGGCGTGCCGATCGCGATCGAGGGCGCGTGCGACTGCACCGTCGGCACCACCCAACTGACATCGCCGATATCGGTCGAGCCGATGGCCGGGTTGCGGGCGGCGTCGAGCGGCACGGTGAAATCGGCCAGCGGCGCGTCGGTCGGCGGCATGCCGATCGCGTGCCAGGCGGCGGCGATATCCTTGGGCGAGAGCGTCGCGCGGATCTGGCGGGCGAAGGCGAGGTCGGCCTCGTCGAAGCGCGGCGGCCCGAGCTCCTCCATCACGCCCTGCAGGGCGCTTTCGAGCGGGCCGTTGCCGATCACGTTGGAGACCGCGCTGACGATGCGCATCTCGACCGAGGTTTCGGTCATCAGCGCGGCGCCCTGCGAGATCTTGCGGACACGCTCCACCAGTTCGAGCATGCTCGCGAGGTCGCGGGCGCGGATCGAGTAGCGCACGCGGGCATGGGCCTGCACGACGTTGGGCGCGATACCGCCGGTATCGAGCACCGCATAGTGCACCCGCGCATCGCTCGGCATGTGCTCACGCATATAGTTGACGCCGACGCTCATCAGTTCCATCGCGTCGAGCGCGCTGCGCCCGAGCTCGGGCGAGGCGGCGGCGTGCGAGGCGCGACCGGTGAAGATGAAGTCGGCGCGGGTGTTGGCGAGCGAGAGCGGCGGCGCCACCTCCCAGAAGCTATTGGGATGCCAGGAGATCGCGACATCGGCGTCCGAGAAGGCGCCGGCGCGCACCATGAAGGCCTTGGCGGCGCCGCCCTCCTCGGCCGGGCAGCCGTAATAGCGCACGCGGCCGGGGCGGCCGGTCGCTGCCAGCCACTCCTTCATCGCCACCGCCGCCAGCATCGCGGCCGAGCCGAGCAGGTTATGGCCGCAGCCATGGCCGTGGCCGCCGGCCTCGACCGGGCGCGGCTCGGCGATGCCGGCCTCCTGGCTCAGCCCGGGCAGCGCGTCGTATTCGCCCATGAAGGCGATGACCGGCCCGCCCTCGCCGGCCTCGCCCATCACCGCGGTCGGAATGCCGGCGATCTGTTCGGTGACGCGGAAGCCCTGATGGCGCAGCTCGGCGGTGTGCTCGGCGCAGGAGCGGGCCTCGGTGTAGCAGACCTCGGGCATGCCCCAGACCCGGTCGCTCAGGGCGATGAGCCTGTCCTTGCAGGCGTCCACCTGCCGCCAGAGATCGTTGCGGTTGTCCATGCCGGGCCTCGTCGTCCTGCTCCGTGATGGCTCCCCTTGTCGCAAGCCGGCGGCGACGCGTCCAGAGAGCCCGCGCGACGCTTGACCTTCGCGCCGGGTTTTGCCTGATGCGCGTCATGGCCCGCCGCAAGCTTCTCTTCGTCGCGACCGAGGACTGGTTCTTCGCCTCGCATTTCCTGCCGATGGCCCGCGCCGCCGCGGAGATGGGCCTCGACGTCGCCGTGATCGCCCGCGAACGCCGGCATCGCGCCGTCATCGAGGCGACGGGCGCTCGCCTGATCCCGCTCGAGGCGGAGCGCCGCAGCATCGCGCCGCTTGCCCTGATCCGGCAGGTCGCGGCGCTGAAGCGGCTGATCGCCGCGGAGAACCCCGACATCCTGCACTGCATCGCGCTGAAGCCGATCGCGCTGGCCGGGCTCGCCGGGCGCCTCGCCGGGGTCCAGCGCCGGGTCTACGCCCTGACCGGGCTCGGCTTCCTCGGCGCCAGCCAGGGCGTGGCGGCCGATGCGGCGCGCCTCGCGGCGCGTCTCTGGCTGCGCCAGGTCGTCGACGGGCCGCAGGTGCGCTTCCTCTTCGAGAACCCGGACGATCCGCTGACGCTCGGGCTCGATCCCGCTGACGCCGCCAAGGTCGCGATCGTCGGCGGTGCCGGCGTCGACCCGCTGATCCTGATGCCCGAGCCGATGCCGGCCATGCCGCCACTGCGCGTCGCTGTGGTGGCGCGCATGCTCTGGTCGAAGGGCGTCGATCTCGCGGTCGAGGCTGTGGCGCTCGCCCGCGAGCAGGGCGCGCGCGTCGAGCTGACGCTGCACGGCGCGCCCGACCCGTCGAACCCCAAGGCCGTGCCGGAAGCGACGCTGAAGGCCTGGGCCGCCCGGCCGGGGGTCAGCTGGGCCGGCCCGACCCGTGACATCGAAGGCGTCTGGCGCCGCAACCATGTCTGCTGCCTGCCCTCGCGCGGCGGCGAGGGCCTGCCGCGCACCCTGCTCGAGGGCGCGGCCTGCGGCCGGGCGCTGCTCACCACCGACGTGCCGGGCTGCCGCAGCTTCGTGCGCGACGGGCAGGACGGCTTCGTGGTGCCGCCGAACGACGCCACGGCGCTGGCGCAGGCCCTGGTCAGGCTCGCCGCCTCGCAGGGCAAGCTCGAGCGCATGGGCGCGAGCGCCCGCGCCCGCCTGCTCGCCGGCTATACGGAGCGCGACGTGATGGACGCGGTGAAGGCGCTCTACCGCGATCTGCTGGCCAGGCCGCAGGCGGAGCTGACGGTGTGAGCCCCGCCCCGCAGGCGCCGATGCCGGCCGAGGACCGCGCCGCCTTCATCCGCACGCATACGCGCCTGCTCCCGGTGCCGCACGCGCCCGAGATCCTGCTCCACGTCGCGCAGGAGGCCACCGAGCTCTGGCAGAAGACCGAGGAGGAGCTGGCGACGATCGGCCTGCCGCCGCCCTTCTGGGCCTTCGCCTGGGCGGGCGGACAGGCGCTGGCCCGCCATCTGCTCGACCATCCGGACCTGGTCGCAGGCCGCACGGTGCTCGACTTCGCCAGCGGCTCGGGCCTGGTCGGCATCGCCGCGATGAAGGCTGGCGCCCGCCATGTCCTGGCCGCCGATATCGACGCCTTTGCGGGCAGCGCGATCGGCCTCAACGCCGCGGCGAACGGCGTCGCGCTGGAGGTCACGCTCGACGATCTGGTCGGCCGCGATGGCGACTGGGACGTCGTGCTCGCCGGCGACATCTGCTACGAGCGCGAGCTGGCCGCGCGCGTCATCGCCTGGCTCGACCGGCTCTCGCGCCGCGGCGCCACCGTGCTGATCGGCGATCCGGGCCGCAGCTACCTGCCCAAGGACAGGCTCGACGCGATCGCCACCTATCAGGTGCCGGTGACGCGGGCGCTTGAGGATGCGGAGATCAAGAAAAGCTCGGTCTGGAGGCTGAAGCCGGGCTAGCTGGCGGCCCGCCTTCAGGTGATCGCCTCTTTCAGGTCGACCGTGCCGCGCACCCCGATGGCCGCGTAATTGCGCTTCAGCCAGCGCTTGGCCGCGGCGCGGCCCATGTCGCGCAGGCGCAGCAGGAAGTCCCATTCGGCGTTGAGGCGCGACGAGCTGGTCAGCTTGGCCAGTGGCTGGCCGCCATCGATCCGGTGCACCAGCACGCGCTTGTAGTCCTTGGTCGAGAGCTTGCCCTCGTCGATCAGGCGCGTGACGAAATCGATGGCGCGCAATTCGCGCAGCAGCGAGGCGTTGAAGGTGATCTCGTTCAGCCGGTCCTGGATGGCGCGCGCATTGGTCGGCAGCTCCTTGCGCTCCAGCGGGTTGATCTGCACCAAGAGCACGTCGTCGCCCTGCGTCTCGTAGAACAGCGGGAACAGCGGCGGATTGCCCATATAGCCGCCGTCCCAATAGGGCTGCCCATCGATCTCGACCGCCTGGAACAGCATGGGCAGGCAGGCCGAGGCCATCAGATGGTCGGCGGTCAGCTCGTCGCGGGTGAACACCCTGATCTTGCCGGTGCGGACATTGGTCGCCGAGATGAACAGGTTGACGTCGGCGCAGCCGCGCACCTTGTCGAAGTCGATCAGGTCGGCGATCACCCCGCGCAGCGGATTGATGTTGAGCGGATTGATGTCGTAGGGGCTCGCCACCTTCGAGAACAGCTCGAACCAGATCAGCCCCGGCGGACGCCCGTCACTCCAGGCGCCGAGGAAGGTGTCGATCAGCGAGCGCTCCGAGCCGCCATATTTGCCGTCGACGCTGATGCGCCGCCAGAAGCCCTCGAGCGCGCTTCGCGCCCCGTCCGCCCCGCCGACCAGCCAGCCCTCGGTGAGCACGACCGCGTTCATCGCGCCCGCGCTCGCCCCGGTGATCGCCTCGATGGCGAGGCGTCCGTCGGCGAGGATCTCGTCGAGCACGCCCCAGGTGAAGGCGCCGTGCGCGCCCCCGCCCTGCAGCGCCAGGCTGATCGGCTTCTCGGCCTTCGGCCCCGCCAGCCCCCGGACCGGCGGGACGCGCCGCTGCTTGCGGCCGGTCACGCGGCGGTCCAGCCGCCGTCCATCGGCAGGACGGTGCCGGTGATCGACTTCGCCGCGTCCGAGCAGAGATAGACCGCCAGCGCCGCCACCTGCTCGACCGTGACGAACGCCTTGGTCGGCTGGGCGGTGAGCAGCACGTCGTTGATCACCTGCTCCTTGGTGAGGCCGCGCGCCTTCATCGTGTCGGGGATCTGCTTCTCGACCAGCGGCGTCCAGACATAGCCGGGCGCGATCGCGTTGACGGTGATGCCCTTGGTCGCGACCTCGAGAGCGACCGTCTTGGTGAAGCCGGCGATGCCGTGCTTGGCCGCGACATAGGCGCTCTTGAACGGCGAGGCGACGAGCGCGTGGGCGCTGGCGGTGTTGACGATCCGGCCCCAGCCCTTGCGCTTCATGCCCGGCAGCGCGGCACGGGTGGTGTGGAAGGCGGAGGACAGGTTGATTGCGATGATCTGGTCCCACTTCTCCAGCGGGAACTCGTCGACCGGCGCGACATGCTGGATGCCGGCATTGTTGACGAGGATGTCGACCGCGCCGAACTCCTTCTCGGCCTCGGCCACCATGGCCGCGATCTCGGCCGGCTTGGTCATGTCGGCGGCGGAATAGCGCGCCTTGACCTTGAACTCGCTTTCGATGGCCGCGCGCTCCTTCTCGACCGCGTCAGCATCGCCGAAGCCGTTGATCACGACATTGGCGCCCTCGGCGGCGAGCGCGCGGGCATAGGCCAGCCCGATGCCGGAGGTCGATCCGGTGACGAGGGCGGTACGATCCTTGAGGAACATGGGCGGCTCCTGACATTTGGCCCGGGAAGGCTTAGCTTACCGGTGAGAGCTGGCCGATGGGCCAGCGGGCGGCTCCGGTCGCAGGACGGTGCCCCATGTGTTATCGCGACGCAACATGAGCAGACCCGAAACAGCCGATCACGATCACGCGCACAGCGGGCACGGCCATCATGACCACGATCATGACGGCTGCCGGCATGCGCATGACCATGCCCGCTCCGCCGGCGCCGGGCTGGCGCGCGCAGAGCGCATCTGCCGCGAACGCGGCCTGCGGCTGACGCCGATCCGGCGCAAGGCGCTCGAGGCGCTCTATGCCGATCACCGCCCGGTCGGCGCCTACGACCTCGCCGACCGCGTCTCGCCGCCGGGCGGGCGCCGCCTCGCGCCGATCTCGATCTATCGGGCGCTGGAGTTCCTGGTCGAGCAGGGCTTCGTCCACCGGCTGAGCTCGCGCAACGCCTTCATCGCCTGCCCGCACGGCCATGGCGCCGGCGAGGCGGTCGCCTTCCTGATCTGCGAATCCTGCGGCGGCGTCGACGAGGACGCCTCGGCGGCGATGCGCGAGGCGGTGCGCGGCATGGCCGAGCAGCGCCGCTTCAAGCCGCGGCAGCAGGTGGTCGAGATCGTCGGCCTGTGCGAGCATTGCCGCGGCACCGAGAGCGCTTGACGATCGGGAGATGAGGGCGCACTTCAGCCCCGGCGACCCGATCCAGGCCCGAAACCGGACCAGCCCATGACCGAACCGCTTTCCGACTGCCTGCCAGAAGGCCCGCGCGCCGAACCCGCGGAACGGCTGCGCACGGTGCCGGTGATGGTCGGGCACGTCCAGGTCGGCGGCGGTGCGCCCATCGTCGTCCAGTCGATGACCAACACCGACACCGCCGACATCACCGCGACCGTCGGGCAGGTGGCGGCGCTGGCGCGCGCCGGCTCGGAGCTGGTGCGCATCACGGTCGACCGCGACGAAGCCGCGGCCGCCGTGCCCCATATCCGCGAGCGGCTCGACATTCTCGGCATCGACGTGCCGCTGGTCGGCGACTTCCACTATATCGGCCACAAGCTCCTGGCCGATCATCCGGCCTGCGCCGAGGCGCTGGCCAAATACCGCATCAATCCCGGCAATGTCGGCTTCAAGGACAAGAAGGACCGGCAGTTCGGCCAGATCGTCGAATTGGCGATCCGCCACGGCAAGAGCGTGCGCATCGGCGCCAACTGGGGCTCGCTCGACCAGGAGCTGCTCACCGCGCTGATGGACCAGAACGCCCGCTCCGCCCGCCCGCTCGAGGCGCGCGCGGTGATGCGCGAGGCGATGGTGCGCTCCGCCCTGTTCTCGGCCGCACGCGCCGAGGAGATCGGCCTCGGCAAGGACCGCATCATCCTCTCCGCCAAGGTCTCCGGCGTGCAGGACCTGATCGCGGTCTATCGCATGCTGGCCCAGCGCGCCGACTACGCCATCCATCTCGGCCTGACCGAAGCCGGCATGGGCTCCAAGGGCCTCGTCGCCTCCTCCGCCGCGCTCGGCGTGCTGCTGCAGGACGGGATCGGCGACACGATCCGCTTCTCCCTGACGCCGGAGCCCGGCGGCGACCGCACGCTCGAGGTCAAGGCCTCGCAGGAGCTGCTGCAGACCATGGGCTTCCGCGCCTTCGTACCGCTGGTCGCGGCCTGCCCGGGCTGCGGCCGCACCACCTCGACCGTGTTCCAGGAGCTGGCGCGCGACATCCAGAGCTGGATCTCGACCTCCATGCCGGAGTGGAAGACGCGCTATCCCGGTGTCGAGACCCTGAACGTCGCGGTGATGGGCTGCATCGTCAACGGACCCGGTGAATCCAAGCATGCAGACATCGGCATCTCGCTGCCCGGCACCGGCGAAAGCCCGACCGCGCCCGTCTTCATCGACGGCGAGAAAGCGGTGACGCTGCGCGGCCCCGGCATCGCCGCCGAGTTCAAGGCGATGGTCCAGGATTATGTCGAGCGCCGCTACGGCGCGCGTGCCGCCGCTGCCGAATAGGAACCGCCCGGCCGCTGCGGCGTCTTTGCCTCGCGCAGGCGGCGTGCTAGAGCGCGCGGCCTTTTCGTTGCGCCGCAACACTTCCGGAGCGTCCCCATGACGCAGGACCAGCAGACCCGGCCGGCCACACGGCCGGAGGACGATCGCTACGGCCTCGACGAGCCGGGCTCCGGATCCGGCCACGGCTCCCAGGGCATGGCCGCGCTGATGCTCGGCGCGCTGGGCGTCGTCTTCGGCGACATCGGCACCAGCCCGCTCTACGCGCTGCGCGAGACGGTGCTGGCCGCCGCCGGCGGCGAGAGCGGCGCGCCGGTCCAGCGCGAGATCATCATCGGCGTCCTCTCGCTGATCCTGTGGTCGCTCGTCATGGTCGTCACGCTGAAATACGTCGTGCTGCTGCTGCGCGCCGACAACAACGGCGAAGGCGGCATCCTGACCCTGGTGGCGCTGGCGCAGCGCGGCCTCGGCCGGGCGCGCACCGGCACGGTGCTGTTCCTCGGCATGGCCGGCGCCGCGCTGTTCTACGGCGACACGGTGATCACGCCTGCGATCTCGGTGCTCTCGGCGATCGAGGGCATCAAGCTCGTCACGCCGGTGCTTGACCCCTATATCGTGCCGCTGGCCTCGGTGATCCTGATCGCGCTCTTCCTGGTGCAGAGCAGCGGCACGGGCAAGATGGCGATCTTCTTCGGCCCGGTGATGCTGGTCTGGTTCCTGACGCTGGCCGGGCTCGGCGTGCTGCACATCACCGACGATCTCAGCGTGCTGCACTCGATCAACCCCTATCACAGCCTGCGCTTCTTCGTGGACCATCCCGGCGTCTCGCTGGCGGTGCTCGGCTCGGTCTGTCTCGCCGTCACCGGCGCCGAGGCGCTCTATGCCGACATGGGCCATTTCGGCCGCTCCCCGATCCGCGCCGCCTGGCTCTGGCTGGTCTTCCCGGCGCTGTGGCTGAACTATCTCGGCCAGGGCGCGCTGGTGCTCTCCGACCCGTCGGCGATCGAGAACCCGTTCTACCGCCTCGCGCCGCAGGGCCTGCTGCTCCCCTTCGTCATCATGGCGACGGTGGCGACGATCATCGCCAGCCAGGCCGTGATCACCGGCGCCTTCTCGCTGACGCGCCAGGCGATCCAGCTCGGCCTGCTGCCGCGCATGGAAATCCGGCACACCTCCGAGCACACCTCGGGCCAGATCTACATCCCGCGCATGAACCTGCTGCTGCTGGTCGTGGTGCTGGTGCTGGTCTGGACCTTCCGCACCTCCTCCAACCTCTCGCACGCCTACGGCATCTCCGTGTTCGGCACGATGGTGGTGAGCTCGCTGCTGGCCTGCATCGTCATCCGCCACCATTGGGGCTGGAGCTGGCCGGCGACGATCGCGCTGATGACGCCGTTCCTGATCGTCGACGTCGCCTTCTTCTCGGCCAACCTGCTCAAGCTGCTCAGCGGCGGCTATGTCCCGATCCTGCTCGCCTTCGTGCTGATCGTGCTGATGTGGACCTGGGTGCGCGGCTCGAAGATCCTGTTCGACAAGACGCGCAAGAGCGACGTGCCGCTGCTGGAGCTGGTCGGCATGCTGAGCCGCAGCCCGCCGCACCGGGTCAAGGGCATGGCGGTGTTCCTGACCGGCGACCCGGAGACCGCGCCGGCCTCTCTGCTGCACAACCTGAAGCACAACAAGGTGCTGCACGAGCGCAACGTCATCCTCACCGTGCGCGCCGCCGATACCCCGCGCGTCGCCGATGCCGAGCGCGTGCGCCTGTCGCGCATCACCGACGATTTCTGGCGGATCGAGATGGTGTTCGGCTATATGGAGAGCCCGAACGTGCCGCGCGGCCTGGCGCTGCTGCGCAAGCAGGGCTTCAAGTTCGACATCATGTCGACCTCGTTCTTCCTGTCGCGCCGCTCGATCAAGCCGGCGGCGAAATCGGGCATGCCGATCTGGCAGGACAAGTTCTTCATCGGCCTGACCAAGAGCGCCACCGACGCCACCGACTTCTTCCAGATCCCGACCGGCCGCGTGGTCGAGGTCGGGACCCAGGTCACGGTCTGAGCCTCGCGGCCCGGCGGGCCGCGATCAGTTGCGGCGCCGCGCGCTGAACTCCGCCGCCGCCCGCAGCATCGCCGCCTCCGGCCCGAAGCCGGCGAGCGCGTCGATCGCCTCGGCGCTGAAGCGGTCGCGGGCGCCGCGCGCCGCGTCGAGCCCGAGTGCCGCCACCAGCGTCGCCTTGCCCTTGGCGCCGTCCTTGGCGGTGGCCTTGCCCATCTCCTCGGGGCTGGCCTCAACGTCGAGAATGTCGTCGGCGACCTGGAAGGCCGCGCCCAGCGCCCGGCCATAGCGCTCCACCGCCGCCATGGCGGCGGTGTCAGCCCCGCCCAGCCTTGCGCCGATGGTGACGCTGCCGGCGAGCAGCGCCCCGGTCTTCATCGCCTGCAGCCGCAGGATCTCGGCCTCGTCCAGCGCCTGCGCGACGCCGTCCGGAGAGAAGCGCGCCTCGGCCGCGAGATCGAGCATCTGGCCGCCCGCCATGCCGCCGAGGCCGAGCGCGCGGGCCAGCCCCAGCACGATCGCGGCGCGCGTCTCGCCGTCGGCGCAGGTCGCGGGATCGGCCATCACGTCGAAGGCCAGCGTCAGCAGCGCGTCGCCGGCGAGGATCGCGGTCGCCTCGTCGAAGGCGCGATGCACGGTCGGCCGGCCGCGGCGGGTGTCGTCGTCGTCCATCGCCGGCAGGTCGTCATGGACCAGCGAATAGCAATGCGCCAGCTCGACCGCGGCGCCCGCTCGCAAGCCCGAGGCCTCCGGCACGCCGAAGAGCCGCGCGGCCTCGACCACGAGGAAGGGGCGCAGCCGCTTGCCGCCGCCGAGCGCGCCGTGCCGCATCGCCGCCACCAGCCGCTCCGGCCGGTGGATCTCGCCGGGCAGCACGCGCGGCGCCAGCAACTCCCCGAGCAGCGCCTCGATCGCCGCGGCGGTCCGGCCGAGCGCCTCGGAGAGATCGGTCGCGGGGGCGATCGCAGCTGCGGAACTCATGGGCCATACTCGCGTTCGCTGCAGGGCTCGCAGCGATCGGGGCTTGCCGGAGGTCGTCCTGATCGTCAAGCGTGGGGGCATGGCGCGCATGACAGACACTCCGGCTTCCGGACGGCCCCGCCGGCGCGGCGGCTTCGTCCGAATCGTTCTCCTGCTCTGCCTGGGCCTCGGCCTGAGCTTTCTCGCCGCGCTGCTGGCCTATCGCGTCCTGCCGGCGCCTTCGACGCTGATGATCGGCCGCTGGCTCAGCTTTCGCGGCGTCGAGCGCGACTGGGTGCCTCTGGAGCGCATCTCGCCCCACCTGGTCCGCGCCGTGATCGCGGCCGAGGACCAGCGTTTCTGCAGCCATGCCGGCATCGACTGGGGCGAGCTCAACGCCGTGCTGCGCGACCGCGACGGACCGAGCCGCGGCGCATCGACGCTGACCATGCAGACCGCCAAGAATCTCTTCCTCTGGCCGGGCCGCTCCTATGTCCGCAAGGCGATCGAGCTGCCGATGGCGCTGGCGCTGGACGCCGCCTGGCCGAAGCGGCGGATCATCGAGGTCTATCTCAACGTCGCCGAATGGGGCGACGGGGTCTTCGGGGCGGAAGCGGCGGCGCAGCGCTATTTCAGGAAGCCCGCCGCCCGGCTCACCCAGGCCGAGGCTGCCCGCCTTGCCGGCGCGCTGCCAAACCCGATCCTGCGCGATCCGTCGCGGCCGAGCCGCGGCCTGCAGGCGGCATCTGGCCGGGTGCAGCGGCGCATGGCCCAGCTCGGCCCGCTCGGCGACTGCGCCCTGCCCGCCGCCGGTGCACAGCTCGCGCCAGATTTTCTGGGCCACACACTAGCCAGCGCCCGCGCGAGCGTGTAAAGGCCACGCCTCAGCACGATGTGACGTCGTCACGACCGTGGTGCGGGCCGAACGGCCCGGGCACCACCTCGCGGCGGCATGATGGAGAGTAGCATGGCCGTTCCGAAGAGAAAGACGTCGCCGTCGAAGCGTGGCATGCGCCGCTCGGCCGACGCGCTGAAGCAGCCCACCTATGTCGAGGACAAGAACTCCGGCGAGCTGCGTCGTCCGCACCACATCGACCTGAAGTCCGGCATGTATCGCGGGCGTCAGGTTCTCAAGACCGAGGCCTGAGACCGGCCGGGCGGCCCTCGCGCCGCCTGCCCGACCAGACGTGAAGCCGGCCGCGAGGCCGGCTTTTTGTCGTTGGCGGTTCAGATACCTGCTGCGCCGATGACGGCGCCAGACTAAAAGCCCACACGAGCACGACCGACGCGACGAAGACCTGTGCCAGGCAGCGCGGGCGATGCCCGCTAGCTGCGGCGCTGCGTCGGCTGTCCCGAGAGGCGTGGCGCCGGTTGTGCCGCCTGGCGATAGGCCCGGGCCGCCTCGGCCGGCGTCGCCCGCCCCGCCCCGGCGAAGGGGCCGATCTCGGCCCGCGACGCCGCCATCTGCACGATCAGCGCCGCCGGGACGCGCGCGCCGAGCATCGCCCTGCGCTGCGTCCGCCGCCGCTCGCCCGTCGCGGGCCAAGCGCTTCCCGCCTCTGGCTGATCCACCATCGCTTTGTTCCGGCACGCCGAGGATGTCGGCGGACCTGAAACAGCAACCGCGATGCCACGCTTAACCGACCCTTAACGCAAAGACGTGCATCATTTCGAAACAGGTGATGCCGCCCCGGCAGGCGCGCACTCGCCTCATTCCCTGCCGTCGAGGCTTCAGACAGATGCCCGCGCCTTCCATCCTCGACAACCGAGGCAACTGGATCGTCGAGCCCCGGAACCTGCTCTCCTCGCTGGGAGAGGTCGTCTACACCTGGGACATGGAGAGCGACGAGCTGCGCTTCGGGCCGAACGCGGTCGAGGTGCTGGGCGCGATCTCGCAGGCGGCGCTCACCCGCGGCCTCGCCTTCGCCGGGCTGGTCGAGCCCGGCAGCGGCCGCAGCCGCTACGACGCCATCGTCTCGACCGGCGCGCGCGACCTCGGCGAGGGCGCGGTCTACCGCACCCGCTACGCCGCCAATCTCGCCGGCCGCCGCATGTGGATCGAGGATGCAGGGCGCTGGTTCGGCGGCCTCGACGGCCGCCCGGCCCGCGCCCATGGCGTCCTGCGGCTCGAGCGGCTGGTCCGCCCAGAGGAACTCGATGTCGAGCGCGGCGATTTCGGCGAGCGCGCCACGCTGATCGACCGGGTCGAGACCACCCTGTCCGAGGATCTTCCGGCCGAGAAGCCGGTCGCGCTGCTGGTCGCGGCGATCGACGGGCTGCAGGTCGACGGGCTCAAGATCGACGGCTGCATCGACCCGGAGATGACCGAGGAGGTGGTGCGCGAGGTGCAGCGCCGGCTCTATGCGGTGATGCGCCGGCGCGACCAGTTGCTGCGCTATTGCGGCGACCAGTTCGCCGTGCTGCTGAGCGGCTGCCCCGCCGACCAGGTCGAGGCCGCGGCGCGGCGCTTTTCCACCGCCGTCGCCCGCTCGGCGATCGAGACCTCGCGCGGCATCGTGCTGGGACGCCTGCGAATCGGCGCCGCCATCGCGCCCGACCTGACGCGCCATGCCGGCACACTGGTCGAGGCGGCCGAGCACGCGCTGGAAGACGCCCGCGCCTGCGCCGCCGAGGACGCCGTGCTGGCCCGGCGCGCCCCGCGCCAGTCGAGCGGCCAGCCGCGCCCGGCCGTCAGCCTCGAGGCCGAGGCCCTGGCAGCGCTCAACGACCGCCGCATCCGGCTCGCCTTGCAGCCGGTCGTGCGCGCCGCCGGCCGCCAGGTCGCCTTCAGCGAGGCGCTGCTGCGGGTCGAGCGTCCGAACGGGGGCGGCTTCATCGCCACCGCCGAGCTGATCCCGCTGCTCGAGCAGCGCGGGCTGGTGCGCCTGTTCGACCATCGCGTGCTGGAACTGGCCATGGGCCTGCTCGCGGAGGATCCGCATGCGGTGCTCTCGGTCAACGTCTCGCCGCGCTCGCTCGACGATCCGGAATGGCTCGCCGCCTTCCTGTCCTGCACCGCCGGACGCCAGGACATCGCGACGCGCCTGATCGTCGAGATCACCGAGACCGCCACCGTCGAGAACCCCGAGCGCGTCGCCCGGCTGCTGACCCAGGTCAAGGAGCGCGGCGCCCGCATCGCCATCGACGATTTCGGCGCCGGGCACACTTCGCTGCGCCATCTGCGCACCTTCCCGATCGACATCCTCAAGCTCGACGGCGCCTTCACCCAGAACCTGCGCCGCTCCACCGACGACCGCTTCTTCGTCCGCACGCTGCTCGACCTCGCCCGCCATCTCGAGGTCGAGACGGTGGCCGAATGGGTCGACGACGAGATGCAGGCGGCGATGCTGTGCGAATGGGGGGTGACCTATCTGCAGGGTCACCTGATCGGCAAGGCCGAGCTGCCGCAGCCCGAGCCTGTCGCGGCCGAGCCGGCACTGCCGGCCCGCCGCAGCGCGCGGGCCTGACGGCCCGCCGCAAAAGCGCCCGCCGGGCTCAGCTGCCGGCGAGCTTGTCCAGTCGCTCGCGCATGGCGTTGAGCTCGCGCTTCAGCTCGCCGAGATCGTCGGAGGCCGGTGCCGCCTGGTTCTCCTGCTGCGCCTGCGCGGTCGCGGCGGCGAACGGGTTGAACATCCGGAAGGCGTCGGTGAACATCGCCATATTGGCGCGGGTCTGCGCCTGCAGCGCGTCGATCGCCCCGCCGCCGAAGGCCTTGCTCATCTGCTCGCGGAACTGGTTCTGTTCCTGGGTGAGCTTGTCCATCGAGAATTCGAGATAACGAGGCACCAGCGCCTGCATGCTGTCGCCATAGAAGCGGATCAGCTGGCGCAGGAAGGCGATCGGCAGCAGGTTCTGCCCGTCCTTGCTCTCTTCCTCGAAGATGATCTGCGCCAGCACCGAGCGGGTGATGTCCTCGCCGCTCTTGGCGTCGTAGACGACGAAGTCTTCGCCCTTGCGAACCAGCCCGGCCAGATCTTCCAGCGTCACATAGGAACTCGTACCCGTGTGGTAGAGGCGACGATTGGCGTATTTCTTGATGACGGTCGGTTCTTTTTCGTTGGCCATCGACATCCACACGACTTGATCCGGACTGTCACCCACAGGGGCGGATGCGTCCGGCTTGCGTTTCCCTGACGCGACGATAGCCCTTCAGCAGTGCGCTGCAAGCTTTTTGAGGGCGGGTGCGAAATGACCAGCGCCCCGCCGCCCGCCGCGACGCTGCGCCTGTCTTGACGCCGTCGCTTCGCCCTTCGAAGGTGAGCGCGAAAGCCGTACGGCGCAGCCGCGGCGGCTCGCGATCTGGAAGGAAGACAATGCCCATGGCCGATAATGACATCGTGATCGTCGGTGCAGCCCGCACCGCCGTCGGCGCCTTCAACGGCGCCTTCGCCACCGTGCCGGCGCATGATCTCGGTTCCGCCGCCATCAAGGAGGCGCTGATCCGCGCCAAGGTCGAGGCCGGCGAGGTCGACGAGGTCGTGATGGGCCAGATCCTGACCGCGGCGCAGGGCCAGAACCCCGCCCGCCAGGCGGCCATGAACGCCGGCATCCCGCAGGAGGCGACCGCCTGGGGCCTCAACCAGCTCTGCGGCTCGGGCCTGCGCGCCGTGGCGATCGGCCTGCAGCAGATCGCCAATGGCGACGCCGACATCATCGTCGCCGGCGGCCAGGAATCGATGTCGCTCGCCCCGCACGCCGCGCATCTGCGCTCCGGCACCAAGATGGGCGACACCAAGTTCCTCGACACCATGATCAAGGACGGGCTCTGGGACGCCTTCCACGGCTACCATATGGGCACCACCGCCGAGAACGTCGCGGCCAAGTGGCAGATCTCCCGCGACGAGCAGGACGCCTTCGCCGTCGCCTCGCAGAACAAGGCCGAGGCCGCCCAGAAGGCCGGCAAGTTCAAGGACGAGATCGTCCCCTTCACCATCTCGACCCGCAAGGGCGACGTGGTGGTCGACACCGACGAATATCCCCGCCACGGCGCCACGCTCGAGTCGATGGCCAAGCTCAGGCCCGCCTTCTCGAAGGACGGCACCGTGACCGCCGGCAACGCCTCGGGCATCAATGACGGCGCCGCGGCGCTGGTGCTGATGACCGCCAAGGAAGCCGCCAAGCGCGGCCTGACCCCGCTCGCTCGCATCGCCTCCTGGGCGACCGCCGGCGTCGATCCGGCGATCATGGGCTCCGGCCCGATCCCGGCGACCCGCAAGGCGCTGGAGAAGGCCGGCTGGAAGATCGGCGACCTCGACCTGGTCGAGGCCAACGAGGCCTTCGCCGCGCAGGCGCTCGCGGTGAACAAGGATCTCGGCTGGGATCCGGCGATCGTCAACGTCAATGGCGGCGCCATCGCGCTCGGCCATCCGATCGGCGCCTCGGGCGCCCGCGTGCTGGTGACGCTGCTGCACGAGATGGCCAAGCGCGACGCCAAGAAGGGTCTGGCCACGCTGTGCATCGGCGGCGGCATGGGCATCGCCATGGCAGTGGAGCGCTGATCGCGCTCCGCTCCCGGCCGGCGGCCGGGCGGACGGCGCCTTGATCGGCGTCAAACCGCCCGTCGCCGAAAGGGGGCATGGTCCGCGGGCGGACGGTTCGCCGTCCGCCGCGCCCGGCCGCAGAGGGGTCGAGCGTCGCAAGAACGGCGCAAGAACGTAGAGCACAGGGAGAAGATGGCATGGCCAAGGTCGCATTGGTTACCGGGGGGACGCGCGGCATCGGCGCCGCCATCTGCAAGGCTCTCAAGGAGGCCGGCTACACGGTCGCCGCCAATTACGGCGGCAACGACGAGGCCGCCGCCAAGTTCAAGGCCGAGACCGGCATCCCGGTCTATAAATGGGATGTGGGCGACTACGACGCCTGCGCCGCCGGCATCGCCAAGGTCGAGGCCGAGAACGGCCCGGTCGACGTGCTGGTCAACAATGCCGGCATCACCCGCGACGGCTTCTTCCACAAGATGACCAAGGAGCAGTGGTCGGCGGTCATCCGCACCAATCTCGATTCTCTGTTCAACATGACGCGGCCGGTTATCGAGGGCATGCGCGCCCGCAGCTTCGGCCGGATCATCGTGATCTCCTCGATCAACGGCTCGAAGGGCCAGATGGGCCAGGTCAACTATTCCGCCGCCAAGGCCGGCGATATCGGCTTCGTCAAGGCGCTGGCGCAGGAGAACGCCAACAAGGGCATAACCGTCAACGCGATCACGCCCGGTTATATCGGCACCGACATGGTCTCGGCCATGCCGGAGGAAGCGCTGAAGCGCGTCGTCGCCGGCATCCCGATGGGCCGCCTCGGCAAGCCCGAGGAGATCGCGCAGACCGTGGTCTTCCTCGCCTCCGACAACGCCGCTTTCGCCACCGGCGCGACCTTCGCGGTCAATGGCGGCCAGTACATGGCCTGACGCCCTCGCCGGGCGGCGCTCCGGCGTCGCCCGGCCCCCGCCCGGATGCGGGCGCGGCGGTTTGCGATGAGCCCCGCCGCTGGCGTATGGCGGGAGGCCCGCCGGCGCCGGCGGCCTGCCGCCACCGGACTGCCGCATGACCTCCCGTACCGCCACCCTGTCCGGCTTCGTCGCCATCCTGCTCTGGTCGACGCTCGCCCTGTTCTCGACCATGGCGAGCCGCGTGCCGGCCTTCCAGCTCGTCGCCATGACCTTCGCGATCGGCGGCCTGCTCGTGCTCGGTCTGGCGGCGCTGCGCGGGCGCCTGCATCTGGCGCGCCCGACGCTCGCCTCCTTCCTGCTCGGCTTCTACGGGCTCTTCGGCGACACGATCCTCTATTACGCCGCGGTCAGGACCGCGGCGCCGGCGGAAGCCAACCTGATCCATTATCTCTGGCCGCTGCTGATCGTGATCTTCGCGGCGCTGCTGCCCGGCGGCCGGCTGCAGCTGCGCCATCTGCTCGGCGCGCTGATCGGGCTTGGCGCGACAGCCCTGCTGATCTCGGCCAATCTCGGGGCGGGCGCGGGGCTTCAACCCGGCCATCTGCTCGCGGCACTCGGCGCCGTGGTCTGGGCAAGCTATTCGGTTGTCTCGCGCCGCTTCGCCGCCGTGGCCTCGGAGAGCCTCGGCGTCACCATGCTCGGCTGCGCCGTGCCGGCGCTCATGGCGCATCTCGCCTTCGAGACGACGCTATGGACCCCGACGCCGGGCGAATGGGCCGGCATCGTCGGGCTCGGCCTCGGCGCGATCGGCTTCGCCTTCGCCAGCTGGGACATCGCGATGAAGCAGGGCGACGTCGCCCTGCTCGGCGCCGCCTCTTATGCCTCGCCGCTGATTGCGACGATCCTGCTGGTGCTGGCGGGCTATGCCGCGGCGAGCTGGCTGCTCGCCGTCTCCTGCCTGCTGATCATCGCCGGCGCGCTGGTCGCGACCTTCGGGCCGGGCGCGCGAAGCGCCGCCGCCTGAGCCGTCACGGCGCGAGCATGCGGGTCTCGTAGGCGTAGACCGTGCGGAAGCCCAGCCGCCTGTACAGCTCATGCGCCAGGCCGTTGGTCTGGTCGACCTGGAGATAGGCGAGGCGACAGCCCTGCCAGGCGGCCCAGCCCATCAGCCCCTGCACGATCGCCTTGCCGAGGCCGCGCCCGCGCAGGCTCTCGTCGACGATCACCGCGCCGATCTCGGCCATGCCGCGCTCGGCCACGCTCATCGCATAGGCGGCCGGGCGCCCCTCCAGCATCAGCGTGGCGAAGGCCGCCGGCACCCGCACGCCGCCGACGATCGCGGCGAGATGGTCCCGATTGCGCTTGGCGCCGGTCTGCAGCGCCGCGACGCCGTCGGTCCAGGCCGGTTCGGCTACCGGCGTCAGCACCAGCCCCTCGATCGAGGCCGCCGCGGCCGGATCCAGCTCCGCCACCATGCCGTAGGAGGCGGTCTCGACCCGGTAGCTGCGCGCATCGAGCCGCTCGCGCAGGCCGTCCGCCATCAGCGGCGTGAAGCGGATGCGCGGCGGCAGTCCGGCCTCGCGATAGCGCGCCTCGACGAAGGCGAGCGTCGCATCGTCCATATCGGCCCCGGCCCGCAGCGCCGTCGCCGAATTGGCGCGGCCGGAATAGCCGTTGGCGAAGCGCACCACCCAGTCGTCGACGATCAGCGTGGTCGGCGCCGGCCAGGCGTTGACGATACGGGTCTCGCAGGCGCTCGCCAGCGCCAGATCGGTCTCGACGGGGCTCATCGCCCGCCTCCCGCGGGCCGCGGACGCGGGCGCCAGCCGGGCTCGGCCATCTCGAAGCCGGCGAAGTCGAAGCCCGGCGCCACCGTGCAGCCGACCAGCGTCCAGGCGCCGAGCGAGGTCGCGCTCTGCCAGCAGCCGGCCGGCACCACGATCTGCGGGCGCTGGCCGGTGGCGAGCGCGGTGCCGAGATGATGCGCCGAGGCATCGTGGCCATTTGCGGAGAGCGTGATCACCAGCGGCGCCCCGGCATAGTAATGCCAGATCTCGGCGGCATCGACGCGATGCCACTCAGAGGTCTCGCCGACGCCGAGCAGATAGTAGATCGCCGTCGAAAAGCCGCGCCCCGCCGGCCCCTGCGGATCGCGGAAGGTCTCGCGGTAATGCCCGCCTTCCGGATGCGGCCGCAGGTCGAGCAGGCGCACGACCTCGGCCGCCGTCATGTCGTCGAGACGCGTCATCGCGCTGGCGGGCTCCGCGGCTCAGAAGCGGTTTTTGGCCTCGCGCAGCGCGGCGAACACCGCGCCCGCCGGCTTGCCGACCAGGCCGAGCGTCGCCGCCAGCGCCTCCTGCCCGGCGCGGAAGAACGGGTTGCTCGCCTTCTCCTCGCCGACCGTGGTCACCGACCAGAAGCGCCCGCTCTCCTTGGCGGCTTCCGCCTCGGCGAGACGGCTGGCGACCGCCGGGTTGGCCGGGTCCATCGCCGCGGCGAAGCGGGCATTGGACAGGGTGTAGTCGTGGCCGGTGATCAGCGTGGTCGCCTCCGGCAGTTCCATGATGCGCGAGACCGAGGTCCACATCGCCTCCATGCGGCCGGGCATGACGCGGCCGCAGCCCATCACGAAGACCACGTCGCCGACCAAAGCGAGCGCGGCGCGCGAGCTGACCAGGCTGAGATGGCCCTCGGCATGGCCGGGCGTCGCCCAGACCGCGAAGGGATAGTCGCCGACCGAGACGCTGTCGCCCTCGGCGATGACGGTATCGACCGGCGCGCCCTCGCGGGCGGCGGCGGGCGCGAAGACCTGGGCGCCCGTCGCCTGCTTCAGCGCGGCGATGCCCTGGACATGGTCGGCATGCTCATGGGTGACGAGCACGCGCGAGATCTCCCAGCCCTTCTCCTTCGCCGCGGCGAGCACCGCCTCGGCGTCGGGCACGTCGACGGCGGCGCAGATCCCGCTCGCCGGGTCGCGCAGCAGGGCGCCGGTGTTGTCGCTGAGCGTGCGGAAGACGTGAATGTCGAGGGCCATGCCGGACTCCTGGTCGGGACGATCGAGGTCTGCCCTCTCCTTAGCGCCTGCCGGCCGCCCGCCCAAGCCCGCAAGCCGGGCGCCCCTCCGGCCCGGAGCGGACTTGCGCCGGCGGGCCATGCAGGCCATCTCCTCTGGCATGGCCCTGGATATCGTCGACCTGCGCGCCTTCTACGCCGGCCCGCTCGGGCAGATCGCGCGCCGCGCCGTCGGGCGGGCGATCATCGGCCTGTGGCCGGACTGCCGGCGCCAGCGGGTGGTGGGCCTCGGCTTCGCCACCCCCTATCTGCCGCTGATCGGCGGCGAAGCCGAGCGCGTCATCGCCTTCATGCCGGCAGCGCAGGGCGTGGTGAACTGGCCCTCGCGCGGGCTCTCCGCATCGGCCCTGGTCGAGCCGACCCTGCTGCCGCTGCCGACCGCCTCGGTCGACCGCATGCTGGTCGTGCATGCGCTGGAGGAGACCGAGAGCCCCGAGGACCTGCTGGAGGAGGCCTCTCGCGTGCTCAGCCCCGGCGGACGGCTGATCCTCGTCGCGCCCAATCGTCGCGGCCTCTGGGCGCGGATGGACACCACCCCCTTCGGCCATGGCCGGCCCTTCAGCCGCTCGCAGCTGGAGAAATTGATGCGCGGGGCGATGTTCTCGCCGGAGAACTGGGCGGAAGCGCTCTATGTCCCGCCTCTGCGCCGCGCGCTCTTCCTGCGCTCGGCCCCGGCCTGGGAGAAGGTCGGCGCCGGGCTGTCGCTGCCCTTCGCCGGCGTGCACGTCATCGACGCCACCAAGCAGTTCCACCGGCGCGCGCCCCTGCGTGCGACGCGGCGCAGCTTCGCCTTCCGGCCGATCCTGCTGCCGCAGCCGAGCCCGAGCGCCCGCCAGCCCCATTCCGTCACGAAGACGCCGTCTTCGGGTTGACAATCGCGCCACCTCGCGGCCAAGGTCCGCCGCCTTTTCCCACCCGCCACGAACCGCGCACGCCACGCAAGCCGGCCGTTGCGACGCAATGCGGGATCAGAACCGGATGTCGATGCGAAGCTATCTCGATTTCGAAAAGCCCGTCGCCGAGCTCGAGGCGAAGGCCGATGAACTGCGCGCACTCGACGAGAAGGGTGACGACTATTCGCTCGGCGAGGAGATCGCCAAGCTCGAGGCCAAGGCGGGGCAGACCCTGAAGGACCTCTACGGCGCGCTCTCGCCCTGGCAGAAGACCCTGGTCGCCCGCCATCCGCAGCGCCCGCATTTCCTCGATTATTGCGCCGGGCTGATCACCGAGTTCACCCCGCTGGCCGGTGACCGCAGCTTCGGCGAGGACGAGGCGATCGTCGGCGGCTTCGGCCGCTTCCGCGGCGAGCCGGTCTGCGTAATCGGCCAGGAGAAGGGCAACTCGACCGAGACCCGCCTGCGGCACAATTTCGGCATGCCGAAGCCCGAGGGCTATCGCAAGGCGATCCGTCTGGTCGAGATGGCCGACCGCTTCGGCCTGCCGGTGCTGAGCTTCGTCGACACCGCCGGCGCCTATCCGGGCATCGAGGCGGAGGAGCGCGGCCAGGCCGAGGCCATCGCCCGTTCGACCGAGAGCTGGCTCGGCCTGCGCACGCCGAGCGTCGCGCTGGTCATCGGCGAGGGCGGCTCCGGCGGTGCCATCGCCATCGCCGCCGCCAGCCAGGTGCTGATGCTCGAGCACGCGATCTATTCGGTGATCTCGCCGGAAGGCGCGGCCTCGATCCTCTGGCGCGACACCGCCAAGGCGCGCGACGCCGCAACCGGCATGAAGATCACCGCGCAGGACCTGCTGAAGTTCGGCATCATCGACGGCATCGTCGGCGAGCCGACCGGCGGGGCCCATCGCGATCCGCAGGCGGCGATCGCCCGCGCCGGCGACGCGATCGAGGCCGCGCTGGCCGGGCTCGCTGACCTCGGCGGGGAGGAGATCGTCGACCGCCGCGCCGAGAAATATCTGGCGATCGGCCGTTCGCTCTGAGCCGGCGCGACGCTGCGTCGCCCTGCGTCATCTGGCGCGGGCGGCCGATGTCGTGCTAGAATTCGTCAAGGCTAACGGCTCCTCAACCGTCGACGCGGCATAATTCGGCCGTGATCTGCGGCTCAGGGTCGAGCCGTGACGCCCGAGTGATGGGATTGACGACGTGGCTGTGAAACATCTCGCGCTCACCGCGCTGATCGCTCTCACGCTGGCTGCCTGCGAAGAGGACCGCTATCGCGGCTCCGCCCGCCATAACATCCCGATCCCGTCGGCGACCTATGCGCTGATGTCCGAGAAGGGCATGAGCAAGAGCCAGCCCATCCTGATCCGCTCCTACAAGAAGGAATCGGAGCTCGAGGTCTGGAAGCAGCGCGCCGACGGCAAATACGCCCTGCTCAAGACCTATCCCATGTGCCGCTGGTCGGGCCAGCTCGGCCCGAAGAAGCGCGAGGGCGACCGCCAGGCGCCGGAAGGGTTCTACGCCATCGGCCCGGCGCAGATGAACCCGAACTCGTCCTTCTACGTCTCGTTCAACATGGGGTATCCCAACGCCTATGACCGTTCGCATGGCCGCTCCGGCGCGCATCTGATGGTGCACGGCGCCTGCTCCTCGGCCGGCTGCTATTCGATGACGGACGACCAGATCGGCGAGCTCTACGCCCTGGTGCGCGAGGCCCATAACGGCGGCCAGCGCGCCGTGCAGATGCAGGCCCTCCCCTTCCGCATGACGCCGGAGAACCTGGCCAAGCACCGGCTCGATCCCAACATCGCCTTCTGGAAGAACCTGAAGGAAGGCTCCGACATCTTCGAGGTGACCGGCCAGGAGCCGGCTGTCGGCGTCGCCGGCGGCCGCTACGCCTTCAACGGCGGCAACAGCCCCGCCGTGGCGCAGAAGCGCCAGGAAGACGAGCTCAAGGTCGCGGCGCTGGTCTCGAAGGGAACGCCCGCGGTGCGCCTCGTCTATGACGACGGCGACCAGCACGCCTCCTTCAAGCGCCAGCTCGCCCAGTCGGGCGCCGACACCATGAACCGCTCCGTCTCCTGGGGCTCGCGCGATGTCGGCATCAGCCGCGTCGACGCGCTGATCGGGCCGCGCGTCGTCGTCCTCGACGACAAGGGCCGCACCAAGGCGACCGTCCGCGCCAGCTCGGCCGACAACGATGTGGTGCTCGCGGCCGTCCGCGGCGCCGCCGAGGAGCCCGCCGCCAAGGAGCCGGTCGCCGAGAGCAAGCCTGCGGCCCGCGACGCCGCCAGCGCCGTCGCCCGGGCGACGGCCGCCGCGGCCGAGCCCGCGCCGCTGCAGACCGCCTCCGCCGCCACCGACGCCCCCTTCTTCCGCCGGGCGCTGAGCTTCATGCCGCTGTTCGGCAACAGCTCGTCGAGCACGCAGGAGCAGGCGCCCGTCGCCTCCGTGGTGCCCGACAGCCCGCAGGCCGTCACCGCGCCGCTGCCGCCCCGCCGCGCGCCGGCGCTGCGCACCTCGCGACTCGACCAGCCCGAGGCCGCCTACGCCAGCAAGCCCGGCAATCGCTGATCCTTAAGACGCGGCGCCCGACGGTCCCGCGCTCGTCCGACGACGAAACGCCCGCCCCCGGTCTACGGGAGCGGGCGTTCTTCGTTTCAGGGGCGTCGACGCACAACCTAGGCCGGGCGGCACCGGCCGTGACCGCTGTCGAAAGCAGCCGACCCCAACCCGCCCGGCAGAAACGCGCTATGCCGCGAGCGCGCGGAGATCGGGCGTACGCAGATGCCAGTCGGTGACCCGCTGGAACGCGCTGCCGAGGCCGGCGAGGAAGCGCTCGCTCGCCGGTGCGCCGAGCAGCTGGATGCCGACCGGCAGGCCGCCCTGCGAGAAACCGGCCGGCAGCGCGAGGCCCGTGGCATCGACGAAGTTGCCGGCGCGGGTGAACACCGCCGGCGAGCTCATATCCTCGGCGACATCGCTCAGCGGCACGGCCGGATCGGCGAGGCCCGGCGTCAGCAGCGCATGATACTGCCCGCACCAGCGCCGCCAGAGCGCCTGCATCTCGGCGTGATAGGCGAGCGCCGCCAGATAGTCGCTGGCCGCAATCGCCCGGCCGCTCAGCACGCGGGTGCGGACGCCCTCGCCGAAGCGCAGGCCGGGCTCGTCGATCTGCCCGCCATGATAGGCATAGGCCTCCGCGGCGATGATCACGCCATTGGCCGTCATCAGCCGCAGGAAGTCGAAGGGCACCCGCACGGTTTCGACGCTGGCGCCGAGCGCGCGGAAGGTCTCTTCCGCCGCGACGGTGGCGCTGCGCACATCGGCGTGCACCGGCACCGGATAGTCGGCCGGGTCGAGCGCGGCGATGCGGATGCCGGCGAGGGGGCGGGCGGGATCGGCCTGAGGCGCCGGGGTGACCGGGCCGCCCTGGCCTGCGCCTGTGCGGACCGCCTCGGTCAGCAGCAGCGCGTCCTCGGCGGTGCGCGCCAGGAAGCCGATCGTGTCGAGCGTCGGCGAGAGCGGAATCGTGCCGGCGGCCTCGATGCGCCCGCGCGAGGTCTTGAGGCCGGTGACGCCGTTGGCCGTCGCCGGGATGCGGACGGAGCCGCCGGTGTCGGAGCCGAGCGCGGCCGGCACCAGCCCGGCCGCGACCGCAACCCCGGACCCGCTCGACGAGCCGCCGGGAATGCGCGGCTCGGCCAGGTCCCAGGGATTGAGCGGCGTGCCGAGATGGGGGTTGGTGCCCCAGCCGCCGAAGGCGAACTCGACCATCTGCGTCTTGCCGAGCAGCACCATGCCGGCGGCGACGAGCCGGCTCACCACCGGCGCCGTCTCCTGCGCGACGCGCTCGCGCCAGGCATGCGAGCCGGCGGTGGTGACCTGCCCGCGAATGTCGCAGAGATCCTTCACCGCGATCGGCAGCCCGTCGAGCGGCCCGAGCGGGTAGCCGGCGGCGCGGCGCCGGTCGGCCGCCTCGGCCAGATGTCGCGCGCCCGCCTCGTCGACCAGGACGAAGGCGTTGAGCGCTCCGTCGAGCCGCCGGATCCGGTCGAGATAGTGATCCGCGAGCTGGCGGCTGGTGAAGGTTCCGGCCGCGAGGCCGGCGGCGAGCGCGGTGAGGCTCGCCGACGTCAGGTCAAGCATGGAGATCTCGAAAAGGAATGGCCGACGGCTCGGCCGCCGGCCGGGGCAAGGGTCAGCGCTTGTTCCAGGCCGGGATCGGGAAGACCGGCTTGGTGGTGGCGACGTCCTTGGGCCAGACCGTCTCCATCTTGCCGTCGGGCTGCGCCTGCAGCACCGGGAACGGCATCTTCAGCTGCTTGCCGGTCTCGTCGATCGCATAGGGGCCGGCGAGCACGGTGACCTTGTCGGAGAGGTCGAGCGAGGCCTTCTTCAGGGCAGCGGCATCGGTGCCGCCGGCCTTCTTGATGATCTCCTCGGTCAGCACGCCGGCGCCATAGGCCAGCACGGTCTGGTAGTCCGGGGCGAACTCGGCCTTGGGGAACTTGGCGGCATAGGCGTCGGCGAACTGCTGCCGGTTGAGGCCCGCCGTCACCGCCCAGTTGATCGCCGGGTGATAATTGGTGTGGCTGAAGATGTAGGCCCCGTCCTTGCCGACGGCGGAGGCGAACTGCGGCGTGGAGGCGTACTCCATGAAGACGAAGGGGAAGTTGATGTTCAGCTGCTTCATCTGGCGCAGGATGCTGATCTGGTCGCCCTCATAAGCGGCCGGGAACAGCGCTTCCGCCCCGCTGGCGCGGACCTTCTGCAGGATCGTCGAGAAGTCCTTCTGCCCCTTCGGGAACTTCTCGATCATCACCAGCTCCATGCCGGCCTGCTTGACCAGCTCGCGCCCGCCCTCGGCCTCGCCGGTCGGATAGGGCTCGTCGGAGTGGATGATCGCCACCTTCTTGATGCCGAGATCCTTCGCCAGCTCGGTCGAGGCGCGCAGGATCGCGGAGACCGGCATCTGCGTGCCGGAGACCATGAACTTGAAGCCCTGGCGGTAGAGATCGTTGCTCGCGGCCGACCAGACCATCATGTACTTGCCGTGCCGCTCGGTCACGGTCGCGGCGGCGGCCGTCAGCGTCGAGCCGAAGGGGGCGAACACCATGTCGACCTTCTCGTCGACGATCAGGTTCTCGTAGACCCGGGTCACCATCTGCTTGTCGCTGCGATCGTCGAGCTTGACGATCTCGACCGGCACCTTCTTGCCGTTGACCTCGATGCCGCCGCGCTTGTTGACGTCCTCGACCCAGATGTCGACGCCGCGCGCGCCCGACTGCGACGCCAGCGCGAAGCTGCCGGTCGACGACACCGTCATGCCGATGCGGATCTTGTCCTGCGCCTGCGCCTGCGAGGCCGCCGCGAGCGCACCCAGCGCGATTCCCGCCGCCATCCGGACCAAACGTGCACGCATGAAACTCTCCTCCCTGCTATCCAAAGACATCGGTTCCCCACCGATGTGAGCCCTTTCGGCTTGCGACGGAGCCTTATCCAGACAACATATAACGTCAAGTAATAGTTGTGGTGCCCATGAAGCTGAATTTCAGACAGACGGAAATCCTGTGGGCCATCGTCATGGCCGGCTCGTCGAGCGGCGCCGCGCGCCTGCTCAACGTCAGCCAGCCCGCGGTGAGCAAGATGCTCTCGCAGATCGAGGCGCAGCTCGGCGTCAGCCTGTTCGAGCGGGTCCGCGGCAAGCTGCAACCGACCGACCAGGTGCGCCTGCTCTTCGAGGAGATCTCCAAGGCCCAGAAGGTCATGCGCCGGGTCAACGACGTCGCCGACAGCCTATCCAAGCAGGGGGGCGGCGCCCTGACCCTGGCCTCGATCCCCAGCCTCGCCCAGGCCATCCTGCCGAAGACCATCGCCCGCTTCCACCAGGAGCATCCGGAGATCGTCGTGCGGCTCGACACCGGCGCCGTGCCCGAGCTGATCGAGGCCGTGCTGCAGGGCGAAGCCGAGCTCGGATTGCTCGTCATGCTCACGGATCACCCGTTTCTGACGGTCCTTCCGCTGCTGGAGGGACGTTTGCTCGCCGCGATCCCGCGCACGCACCCGCTCGCGGCCAAGACCTCGGTGGCGCTCGCCGACCTCTCGCCACACCCGCATATCCTGGTCGGCAGCCGCATGCCCTTCGGCATGCTGGCGAGCAGCGCCTTCGAGCAGGCCGGCCTGCCCTGCCGCGTCTGCGCCGACGTGCCCAACAGCCAGCAGGCCTGCGCGCTGGTCAATGCCGGCGTCGGCATCGCCCTGGTCGACGAGTTCACCACCAGCAACATGTTCTGGCCCGATGTGGTCACCCGCCCGCTGAAGGAGCGCATCGGCCTGCGCACCAGCATCGTCTACAGCCGCGACCGGCCGCCGAGCCCGCTGGCCCGCCACTTCATCGACCTGCTGCGCTCGTGACGGCCAGCGGACCGACCGAGCCGAAGCACCGAGGACGATCAAGCTGCCGACAGTTAAAGGGTGATGACAAGTAACCTGTGGTTATGATAGCCCTGCCGTCGTGTCCGGATGAACACGGGACCGGCGGAGCGGGAGGCGAGATGTCAGCTGCGGGCACCATCACGGCGGACGAGGCCAGCGAGCGCCACGACAGGCAGGGCGAGCGGCTGCGCGGACGCATCGCCGCCGGGTTCTTCCTGGCGGTGATCTGCGCGCTGGCGATCGTGCCTGTCGCGACCGGCAACACCTCCTTCGCCTTCTACCTGATGCTCTGGATCACGCTGGCGAGCGCGCTCAACATCGTGGTCGGCTTCACCGGCTACCTGCCCTTCGGCTACGTGGTGTTCTACGGCGTCGGCGCTTATGCGGCGGGCATCTGCTACAAGGTGCTCGGCTGGCCGATCCCGCTGGCGCTCGCCGCCTCCGGCGCCGCCGGCATCTGCCTGGCGCTGCTGCTCGCCCCGACGCTGCGGCTCAAGGGCGTGTATTTCGGCATCGTCAGCCTGGCGCTCGCCACCATCGTGCGCCTCGTCATCGCCAACCTGCCCTCGGAGGTCACGGGCGGCAGCATGGGGCTGATCCTCTCCTCGTCGAACAACCCGACGCACAGCTACTACGCCATGCTGATCGTCATGTCGGCGACGCTGCTCTGCGTGCTCTGGCTGGCGCAGTCGGCGCTCGGCAAGGCGCTGAAGGCGATCCGCGACGATGACGGCGCCGCCGCCTGCATCGGCGTTGACGTGCCGCGCACCCGGATGATCGCCTGGCTGCTGGCCGCCCTGTTCCCGGCGCTCGCCGGCGGGGTCGAGGCCTGGCACACCAACATCATCGACCCGGAATACGCCTTCCACGTGCTGATCACCGCCAAGAGCATAGTCTACGCCATGGCCGGTGGCTTCGGCACCATCATCGGCCCCGTGGTCGGCGCCGCGGCGCTGCTCGGGATCGACCATCTGATCTGGCAGAAGTTCCCGCTGATCAACCTGCTGCTGCTCGGCCTGGTGATCATCGCGCTGATGCTCTTCCTCCCGCGCGGCATCGTCGGGACCGTCCTGAAGCGCCGGCCGCAGCTGCGCCGCTACATCGCCTGAGGGAGACATCTGGTGAGCGGGCTTCTTCTCCAAGGCATCGTCAACGGCCTGATCATGGGCGTGATCTACGGCCTGATCGGCGCCGGTCTGAACATCGTGTTCGGCGTGCTGCGCGTCGTGAACTTCGCCCATGGCGAGTTCGTCATCCTGGGCGCCTATTTCGCCTGGTTCCTACTGCAGGCGCTCGGCATCCAGCCCTTCCTGGCCATGCCGCTGACCTTCGCGGTCTTCTTCGGCGCGAGCTACCTGCTCTATTTCGCGCTGATCCCGCCGCTCAACAAGGCGGACGATCCGGAGATCTCGTCGCTGCTGCTGATGTTCGGCGTCTCGATCTCGCTGGGCGCGCTGATGCTGCTGGTCTTCGACGCCGACGCCCGCTCTCTGGCGATCGACATCGAGCCGGTCTTCCTGACATTCGGCGACGTGGTGGTGCCGACGGTGCGCCTGCTGGCGCTGGCGGTCGCGCTGGTCATCGTCGCGCTGCTCGCCTTCTTCCTCTACCGCACCCATACCGGCAAGGCGCTGCGCGCCATCATCATGAACCGCGACGCGGTGCGCATCGTCGGCATCAAGGTCGAGCAGCTCTCGGCGGTGGCCTTCGGCCTCGGCATCGGGCTGGCCGGCGTCACCGGCATCCTGACCGCGCTGGTCTTCCCGTCCTTCTCGCCCTTCGTCGGCGCCGACTACACGCTGATCGGCTTCGTGGTGATCGTGCTGGGCGGGCTCGGGCATCCGATCGGCGCCATGCTCGGCGCCATGCTCTTCGCCGTCACCGAGCAGGTCGCCTCGATCTACTTCAACCCGTCGATCGCCACGATCTGCGGCTTCGTCCTGATGGTCGCCACCATCTTCATCCGCCCCACCGGCCTGCTCGGCCGGCAGGCGCTGCGCTGAGGGAGGCCGGACATGCTCAAGGTCGAAGGACTGAAGAAGCGCTTCGGCGGCGTCGTCGCCCTCAAGGGCGTCGACTTCCATCTGCCGCGCAAGTCGATTCTCGGCGTGATCGGGATGAACGGCTCGGGCAAGACCACGATGCTCAACTGCATCAACGGCATCTACCTGCCCGATTCCGGCAGCATCCGCCTCGACGGGCAGGAGATCGGCGGCCTGCCGGTCCATGTCGTCGCGCGGCGCGGCATCGGCAGGACCTTCCAGGTGCCGCGCGTCTTCTCCCATCTGTCGCTGCTCGACAATCTCGACGTCGCCCAGGGCCAGATGGGCCGCAGCGCCTCCGAGCGCTACGAGGCCGCCTCCTACTGGCTGCGCAAGGTCGAGCTCTTCCCGCTGCGGCACAATTTCGCCGAGGAGCTCTCGGGCGGCCAGCAGAAGCTGCTGGAGCTCGCCCGCATCATGGTGGCCAAGCCCAAGGTCATCCTGCTCGACGAGCCCTTCGCCGGCGTGAACCCCGGCCTGGCGCAGCTCCTGATCGCGATCATCGCCGAGCTGCCGCGCGAGCACGACTGCTCGGTCGTCCTCGTCTCGCACGACCTCACCTCGATCTATCAGCTCTCGCATCATGTGATCGTGCTGAACGAGGGCGCCCTGCTCTGCGAGGGCGACGCCGACACCGTGCGCAACGATCCCGCCGTCATCGAAGCCTATCTGGGAACCTGAGATGTCCAGCCCCGCAATGGCCATCCGGAACGTCACCGTGGCGTATCACGGCGACATCACCATCCTGAACGACGTGAGCATCGAGGCGCGCGCCGGCCAGGTCACCGGGATCATCGGCCCCAACGGCGCCGGCAAGTCGACCGCGCTGAAGACCTTCTTCGGCCTGCTGCCGCTGCGCTCCGGCGCGGTGACGCTGCACGGCCAGGACATCAGCCGGCAGAAGCCGCATGATCGCGCCGGCCAGGGCGTCGCCTTCGTGCCGCAGCACCGCAGCCTGTTCGCCGACCTCTCGGTCGAGGACAATCTGGTGCTCGGCTGCTGGGTGTTCCGCAAGGACAAGGCCCGGGTGCGCCGGCGCATCGAGGCGATCTACGAGCGCTTCCCGATCCTGCGCGAGAAGCGGCACGACCCGGTGTCCAGCATGAGCGGCGGCCAGCAGCGCTTCGTCGAGTTCGGCCGGGCGCTGCTGCTCGAGCCCTCGGTGATCCTGCTCGACGAGCCGACCGCGATGCTCGCGCCGAAAATCTCGCGCGAGTTCTACACCCTCATCCGCGAATTCGCCGACGAGGGCATGACCGTGATCCTGGTCGACCAGAACGTGCGCCGCTGCGCCGAGATCTCCGACCATCTCTACATCCTGGAACTCGGCCGCAACAAGGCGGACGGCAGCCGCGAGCAGTTCCAGGAAGGCTCCGCGCTGCGCGACATGGTCGCCGCCTGGATGGACTACAAGATCGACTGACGACGGAGCATGCAGGTGACCACGACGATCGGCTTCATCGGCCTGGGGATGATGGGTCTTCCCATGGTCGAGAACCTCGCGAACCGCGGCGAGGCGCAGGTCGTCGCCTTCGACCGCGACCCCAAGGCGCTGGAGCGCCTCGCGGCGCTGCCCGGCTACGGCACGACGCTGTCGCATTGCGGCCGCATCGAGGACCTCGCCGGCTGCGACGTGGTGATCACCATGCTGCCCAACAGCGCGATCACCTCGCGCGTCATCGCGGGCGAGCCGGGGGCACCCGGCCTGGCGCAGATCCTGCGCGCCGGCGCCACGGTGATCGACATGGGCTCCTCCGACCCGACCGAGACGCTGCGCCTGGCGCCGATCCTGGCCGAGGCCGGCATCGGCTTCGTCGACGCGCCGGTCTCGGGTGCCGTCGCCAAGGCGCGCACCGGCACGCTCGCGATCATGGCCGGCACCGACGAGGCAACCTGCGCCCGCATCGAGCCGATCCTGTCGCGCATGGGCGCCACCCTGATCCGCACCGGCGCGGTCGGCTCGGCCCATGCGATGAAGGCGCTCAACAACTATGTCTATGCCGCGGGCCTCCTGGCCGTCTCGGAAGCGGTGCTGATCGCCGAGCGCATGCAGCTCGACCCGGCGATCTTCGCCGACGTGCTCAACGCCTCCAGCGGCCGTAACGTCGCCAGCGAGACCAAGCTGAAGCAGTTCATCATCCCGCGCGACTTCGCCGGCGGCTTCGCCATGGCGCTGCAGGCCAAGGACATCGCCACCGCGACCCGCCTGCAGGCGGTGACCGGGGTCGATGCGCCGCTGCTGGCGCTCTGCGACGGCTTCTGGAAGGAAGCGCTGGCGCAGGCCGAGCCCGGCGCCGACAATACCGCGATCTACCGCCATGTCGCCGCCCGCTCCGCGGGCGAGGCGGCCTGAGCGGCGGACAACTGCCTAGAGCCCGAGGGAGGCCCCATGTCGCTGATCCAGATCCGCAAGCGCAGCCTGGTCGTCGAGACGACCTATCACGAGGGCGGGCCTACCCCGGACAAACCGCTGAAGCTCGCCGCCGCCAGCGCCGTCATCGCCAACCCCTATGCCGGGCGCTACGAGCCCGACCTGATGCCGTTCATGGCCGAGCTGCGCTCGCTTGGCACCCTGCTGGCGACCGAGCTGGTCGAGACGCTTGGCGGCAAGGAGAATATCGAGGTCTACAGCAAGGCCGCCATCGTCGGCCTCGACGGCGAGATGGAGCACGGCGCGGTCTGGCACGAGGCCGGCGGCTGGGCGATGCGCACCGTGCTGGGCGAGCCCAAGGCCATGGTGCCGGCCAACAAGGCGGTCGCGGTCGCCGGCTACCGCATGATGGTGCCGGTCCACTACATCCACGCCTCCTATGTCCGCAGCCATTTCAACAGCATCGAGATCGGCATCCAGGACGCGCCCAAGCCGCGCGAGATCCTGTTCGCGCTGGTAATGGGCACCGGCGGGCGCGTGCATTCGCGCCTCGGCGGCCTGCTCAAGGAGAAGGTCAGCGTAGGCGACGGCCAGCGCTGATCAGCGCTCCCGCCCCTGCGGCAAGATTGCAACGCCCGCCCCTATTCTCGGGGGCGGGCGTTTTTTCATGCAACGCGACAGATCCGACCCGCCCCTTTGCTTAGCCGGCGGGCAGGCTGCCCAAAGGATCGCCTTGCCGATATCCGGGAGCCGCAGATCAATCATGGTGAAAGCGTGGCAGCGCCTGCCTCGTCTGTTCACTGTGGGAGATCGCAATGGCCTTTCAGTATTTCCGGTCGGCGGGCGCTGCGGCGGCCCTGTCTCTCTGCGTCGCCGCCTCGGCCGCATCGGCCTCCGACCTGCCGAGCCGCAAGGGCGCGCCGCCGTCGGCACCCGTGCCGCCGAGCATCACCTGGTTCGACGTCGCCGTCAGCATCAAGGGCATGACGGACTATAATTTCCGCGGCATCTCGCAGACCGACCGCAAGCCGGCGGTGCAGGGCGGCGCCGAGCTGCAGATCTACGACAACCTGGTCTATCTCGGCGTCTATGCCTCGAATGTCGACCTGACCACGCGGCCCAATGCCGAGATCGACTTCTACGGCGGCATCCGGCCGAAATTCGGTCCCATCACCGTCGATCTCGGCGTCTGGCAGTATTACTATCCCGGCGAGAAGCAGTATATCGACCTGGCTGGCACCTATTGGACGCCGCGCAACACCGACTTCACCGAGGTCTACGGCAAGGTCAGCTACAATTACGAGGACAAGCTGACCCTCGGCGCCAACGTCTTCTATGCCTGGGACTGGCTCGGCACCGGCGCGCCCGGCACCTACGCCTCGCTGACCGCCAAGTACAACCTGCCCTTCCTCGAAGGCCTCTCGGTCTCGGGCGAGCTCGGCCATTACTGGCTTGGTACCACCAATCTGGCGATCTGGTCGAGCGTGCCGCCGGCGAACCTGCCGGACTACACCTACTGGAACGCCGGCCTGTCCTACACCTACAAGAACGTCACCGCCGACCTGCGCTACCACGACACCGACCTGTCGAAGAACAAGTGCTTCGCACTGACGGCCGACCCGCGCGGCATCGTCTCGGGCACCGGCCGGTCGCGCTGGTGCGGCCCGGCCGTGGTCGCCACCCTGTCCTTCGACATCACGGCGAGCAGCACCGGCATCTTCGCGCCGAAATGAGGTTGACGGGCGCGGCCACCGGGCCGCGCTCTCCGGCTTCCCTTTGACCTGCCTTGCGCCTCAGCCGGGCCCCATCAGGCCGCGGCCGAGCAGTTTCTCATAGGCGGTGATGACATGCTCCGGCACGGCGATCGCGCCGTCCGCGCCATAGGCGTAGCGGCGGCTGAGATAGCCGCGCGCGCCCATCAGCACATGCACCACCACCTCCAGCTCCTCGTCGCTGTAGTCCTCGACCTTGCCCGGCCCCCGCGCGCGCTTGAGCAGGCGGACATAGGCCGTCGAGATGTTGTCGAGATGGTGCTGGTAACCCTGCGGCGCGAAGATCTCGGCTTCGTTCAGGATGCGCAGGAACTCCGGCGTCTCGCGCAGGAAGTCGAAGAAGGCGCGGAAGCGGCCGACCTCCTTGGCGAGCTCGGGCGCGGCCGCATCGATGCGCTGCCGGATGAACTCGATCATCTCCTGGCCGATCGCCGGCAGCAGCTGGTCGAGCAGCTCCTGCCGGTTCTCGAAGTGATTGTAGAAGGTGCCCTGCGCCACGCCGGCGAGTTCGGTGATGCGCGCGACCGAGGCGTCGGCATAGCCGTAGCGACCGACCACGCGGGTCGCGGCCGCGAACAGCCGGCGCTTCACCTCGTCGTTCTTCTCGCTGCGCGTCAGCTTGCCTGCGCGTCGCCCGCTTGTCTTGCTGGCCTGTGCCGTCGACACCGTCATCTCCAAGGACGGGCCGTCCGGCCCGCCAGTCCTGCCGCCAGAATAGGCGAATCCGCCCGCAGCCTCCAGCCGCGCCGTCTCGTCGGATAGGTGGGGGCCGCCATCGTTCGCGGGCCCATCAGCGCAGCTCCTCGCGCAGCACGCGCTTCAGGATCTTGCCGGAGGGATTGCGCGGCAGCGTCTCACGCAGCATCAGCGCGCGCGGCGCCTTGAAGGCGGCGAGCCGTGCACGGCAATGCGCGACCAGCTCGTCCAGTGTCAGCGCCGTGCCGGGCTCCAGCACCACGAAGGCGACCGGCCGCTCGCCCCAGCGCGGATCGGGGGCGCCGATCACCGCGACCTCCCGCACCTGCGGCAATTCGAAGACCACGCGCTCCACTTCCGAGGAGGCGATGTTCTCGCCGCCCGAGATGATCATGTCCTTCATCCGGTCGGTGAGAAACAGGAACCCCTCGGCGTCGAGATAGCCCATGTCGCCGCTGCGGAACCAGTCGCCGTGGAAGGCGGCCGCGGTCTTCACTGGGTCGTTCCAGTAGCCGCGGGTGATCTTGGGGCCGCGCAGGCAGATCTCGCCGGCCTCGCCCGCCGGCAGCGCCTGCCCCGCCTCGTCGCGGATCGAGATCTCGACATGGGCGAGCGCCCGGCCGACCGAGCCGATCTTTTCGAGCTCGCGCCCGGCCTCCATCAGCGTGTCGCCGCTGCAGGTCTCGGTCAGCCCGTAGGCGTCGATATAGCGCCCGTTCGGGAAGCTGGCCCCGAAGGCGCGGATGCGGGCCTCCGGCGTGCGCTCGCCGCCGCCGATCACCCAGCGCAGGCTCGACAGGTCGAGCCCGCAGCCCGGCGCCTCGGCGAGCACGCCGCTGGTCATCACCGGCGCCATCCAGGCGCAATCCAGCTGCTCGGCCGCGATCGCCTCCAGCACCGCACGGGGCGTGTAGTCGCGGATGATGTGCAGCATGCCGCCCTGCCAGAGCACCGCCATGCCCGGCAGGTCGAAGGCGCCGACATGGTAGAGCGGGCCGACCACCAGCAGCCGGCTCTCCGCCGAGAGGCCGAGCGCCATCACATGGTCGCAGCACTTCCAGTAGAAATTCTCGTAGCTGTGCATCACCCCCTTGGGCCGGTCGGTGGTGCCGGAGGTGTACATCAGGCGAAACAGATCCTGCGGCCGGCGCGGCACCGCTTCCGCCGGCACAGCCCCTGCAGCCAGCCGCGTGCTGTCGGCACGCGCCGCGACGTCGACCAGCACCACCGGACAGGGCGTCCCGGCCGCCGAAGCCAGCTCCTCGTCGGCGACCAGCAGCTTCGCCCCGGCATCGCCGCAAATATAGCCGACCTCGTCGGCCGACAGCCGGAAATTGATCGGCAGGAACACCCCGCCGACATGGCCGACAGCGATGGCGATCTCGACGAAGGCGGCGCTGTTCTTCATCAGCACGGCGACGACGTCCCCCTCGCCGATGCCGCGCCCGCGCAGCCAGCCCGCGGTCAGCGCCACGCGCCCCGCCAGGGCCGCGTAGCCGATGCGGTGGCCCTCATAGGAGAGCGCCACGCGCTCCGGCGTGCGTGCCGCGTGGAAGCCGATGAAGCGCGAGAGATTGATCATTCCGTCCCCGTCGCAGGCGCCGCCCATGGCCGGGCGATCTCGTTTTCTGATTTATGACTCGTAATTCATATTTTGCTTGACGTCACCTGGTTCCGCCTCGACTATCCAGCCCGAAACCGCAGGCGGGCAAGGCCGTCGCGCGGTCTGCACGCCCGCCGGACCACGGCAGATAAGGGCGGCAGGAAGCCAGGGAGGAACGCATGTCCAAGACCGAATCCGGGCCGGACAGGGCCGGCATCGACCGCCGCAGCTTCATCGCCATCACGGCCGGCGCCGCCGGCACGGTCGCCGCGCCCTGGGTCGCACGCGCCCAGGCCAAGACCATCAAGGTCGCGATGCCGACCATCCTCTCGGGCCGAGTCGCGCAGCTCGGCACCTCCTCGCGCAACGCCGCGCTGATGGAGGTCGAGAAGATTAACGCCGCCGGCGGCCTCGCAGGCCGGACGATCGAGCTGGTCATCCGCGACACCAAGGGCCAGCCGCAGGAGGCCGCCCGCGTCGCCCGCGAGCTGATCAACACCGATGGCTGCGAACTGATGATCGACGCGGAGGCCTCGACCGGCGCCTTCGCCGTGCACGAGGTCGCCCGCGATCTCGGCGTGCTCTGCGTCCACACCAATTCCGAGACGTCCTCGCTCACCGCCGATCCGAAGCTGCGCCTCCCCAACGCCTTCCGCTGCTGCCGCCAGGGCATCCACGACTCCGTGGCCGGCGGCACCTATGCGGCCGAGATCGTCAAGGCCAAGAACCTGACACGCTGGGCGACCTGCTCGCCGGACTACGCCTACGGCCGCGACACCACGGCCGAGTTCGTGATGTACCTGAAGCGCTTCGCCCCCAATGTCGAGGTCATCAGCGAGGCCTGGCCGAAGATCTTCCAGGCCGACTACACCGAGGCGGTGACGAAGCTGCTGCAGGCCAAGCCGCAGGCGCTCTATTCCTGCCTCTGGGGCGGCGACCTGACCTCCTTCATCGACCAGGCCGCGATCTACGCGCTGTTCAGCCAGATGCAGTTCTTCGCGGTCAACATGGCCGACTACACCGCGCTGACCGCGGTGAAAAACCTGCCGCCCGGCATCCATTCCGGCAACCGCTACATCAAGACCTTCCCGAACACGCCGCAGAACGCCGGCTGGGGCGACGCCTACAAGGCCAAATACGGCGAGTATCCGACCAACTGGTCCTGGCAGAACGCGCTGGCGATCAACTTCCTCGCCGCCGCCGCCAGGAAGGCCGATTCCGCCGACGGCAAGAAGATCGCCGAGGCGCTGCGCGGCCTGACCATCGACTCGCCCTTCGGCGCCGACGGCAAGGTCACCATGCGCGCCGAGGATTCCACCCTGGTCGGCTATGCGGTCGGCTGGGGCACCACCATCCCGAAGGAGCCCTATGTGCCCGACATGAAGAGCGTGCCCTGGGAGCGCATCTTCGAGCTCGAGGCCGAGTGGAAGAAGAGCAAGGGCTACGCCTGACGCCGCCCCGGCGGGTGGCCGCGCCGGCGCGCCTGCGCCAGCGGCCGCCCGCCGACGACGCCCCTATGACGGATGGCCGCTGCTGCCGTCCCCCGCGCCGGCGAGACTGCCATGGACCTCAACGCCCTGACCGATTGCTTGGTCGCCCCGTCATGCCTGGTCACCCAGGTGACCAGCGGCTTCATCATCGGGATGCTGCTCTTCCTCGTCGCGGTCGGGCTCACGCTGATCTTCGGCGTGATGAAGATCGTGAACTTCACCCACGGCGCCTTCTACATGCTGGGCGCCTATTTCGCGATGACGGCGTTCCAGCTGACGCAGAGCTATGTGCTCGCCCTCCTGGCCGCCGGCCTCGGCGCCGGCCTGATCGGAGTCGTGGTCGAGCGCGGCTTCATGCAGCGCATCTACGGCGCCAACGTGCTGATGCAGCTCCTGGTCTGCTACGCGCTGGTGCTGATCATGGACGATCTGGTGCGCATCGTCTGGGGGCCGGAATTCAAGTCGATGGGCATGCCCGACGCCTTCCGGGTGCCGCCCTTCTTCGTGCTCGGCGGCGTGGTGCCGCCCTTCTACCTCTTCCTCATCGCCATGGCGCTGTTGATCGCGATCCTGCTCGGGCTGGCACTGGCACGCTCGCGCTTCGGCAAGACCATTCGCGCCGCCGCGCACAACCCGGCCATGGTCTCGGTGCTCGGCATCAACACAGGCCTGATCTTCACCTGCGTCTTCGCGCTGGGCTGCCTGCTCGCCGGGCTCGCCGGCGGGCTCGCCGCCCCGGTGCGCTCGCTGACGCCGGGCATGGGCTTCTCGATCCTGATCGAGTCCTTCATCGTCACCGTGATCGGCGGCATGGGCTCGATCGCCGGCGCGCTGGTCGGCGCGATCCTGCTCGGCCTGATCCGCACCTTCGGCGCGCTCGGCTTCCCGCTTTTCACCGAGGCGCTGATGTACCTGGCCATGGGCGTCGTGCTGATCGTGAAGCCGACCGGCCTGTTCGGGCGGGAGGGTGCCTGAGATGAACCGCCCCTCCCCCGCCCGCGACGTCGCCTTCGCCGCCATCGGCTTCGCCGTGCTCGCCGCGCTGCCGCTGCTCGTGACCAGCAGCGCCATGGTCGACTTCGTCATCCGCTGCGCCGCGCTCGGCCTGTTCGCCACCTCGCTCAACCTGCTCGTCGGCTATGGCGGCATGGTCTCCTTCGGCCACGGGCTGTTCTTCGGCCTCGGCGCCTATTCCTTCGGCATCGTCATGCAGCGCACCGGCATGCCGATCCCGCTCGCCATGCTGGCCGGACTCGCGCTCTCGGCGGCGGTCGGCCTCGTGGTCGGCGCGATCTGCGTCCGGCTGAAGGAGATCTACTTCGCCTTCGTCACCCTGGCCTTCCAGATGCTGGTGCACAGCATGATCATCGCCTGGGTGCCGGTCACCGGCGGCGACCAGGGCCTGCGCGGCGGCATCCCGCGCCCGCCCTTCCTCGGCATCGACCTCAGCGACCAGCGCCAACTCTACTGGTTCAGCGCCGCCGTGCTGGCGCTCGGCCTGCTGGCGCTGCGCCACATCGTCTCCTCGCCCTTCGGCTATTCGCTGCGGCTGGTGCGCGACAATCCGGTGCGCGCCGGCTTCCTCGGCATCGACGTCTACCGCACGCGGCTGCTCGCCTTCGTGCTGGCCGGCGTCTTCGCCAGCCTGGGCGGCATGATCATGAGCCTGTTCGTCTCGGGCGCCTATCCGGAGTTCGCCTTCTGGACCATGTCGGGCGAGGCCGTGTTCATCGTCATGCTCGGCGGCACGGCGAGCTTCCTCGGCCCGATGGTCGGCACCGTGCTGCTGCTGCTGCTGAACGACTTCGTCACCCGCGTGGCGGAGCATCACGGGCTGGTGCTCGGCCTCGTCATCCTCGGCTTCGCGCTGGGCTTGCGCAAAGGCCTGCTCGACTTCCTGATGGACTGGCTCGCCGCCCGGCGGCAACCCCGCGCCGCCGCGCCGGCGCCGACGGAAAGGACACGGTGATGGACGAGCGGACGATCGCGGTCGTGACCGGCGGTGCGAGCGGCATCGGCGCCGCCTGCTGCCGGGTGCTCGCGGCCAAGGGCTGCCATGTCGTGGTGCTCGACATCGACCTCGCCCGGGCGGAGGCGGTCGCCGCGGAGATCGGCGGCTCGGCCCGACGCGGCGATGTCGGCGACGAGGCGGCGCTGCGCGCCACCGCCGCCGCGATCGAGGCCGAGATCGGCCCGGTCGCGATCCTGGTCAACAGCGCCGGCGTGCTGCAGCCGGCGCTGCGGCCGACCGAGCTCTCGATGAAGACCTGGGACCATGTCGTCCATATCGACCAGCGCGGCACCTATCTCGCGGCGGTGGTCTTCGCCGAGGCGATGCTGCGCCGGCGTGCCGGCAGCATCGTCAACATCGCCTCGATCGCCGGCTCGCGCGCCATGCCGCTGCACGCCTATGCCCCGGCCAAGACGGCGGTGATCGCGATCACCCGCTGCCTCGCCGCCGAATGGGGGCCGGCCGGCATCCGGGTGAATTCGGTCTCGCCCGGCTATACCCGCACCCCCGCGCTCCAGGACGCGATCGACAAGGGCGAGCGCGACGTCACCAACCTCGTCGGGAGCGCGCCGATGGGCCGCCTCGTCGAGCCGGGCGAGATCGCGGAGGCGGTCGCCTTCCTCGCTTCGCCGCAGGCTTCCGCCGTCACCGGCATCGACCTGCCGGTCGATTGCGGCTGGCTCGCCGGCACCTCCTGGCACAGCTATGGCGGCTTCCGCGATCCCGGGAACGGCGCCGATGCTTGAGGTCCGCAACCTGGTGAAGGCCTTCGGCGGCGTGCGCGCCACCGACGATGTCAGCATGACCTTCCCGTCCGGCTCGCTGACCGCGATCATCGGGCCGAACGGCGCCGGCAAGAGCACTTTCTTCAACCAGCTTTCCGGCGCGCTCCGGCCCGATAGCGGCCAGATCCTGCTCGACGGGCAGGACCTGGTCGGGCTGAGCATCGGCGAGATCGTCCGCCGCGGCGTCGGGCGCGCCTTCCAGGTCGCCAGCATCTTCCCCTCGCTCACCGTCGAGGAAACCATGCTGGCGGCGGTCAGCGCCCATCACCGCCACGCCATGGCGCTGGCCGGCCGCTTTCCCCTGCCCTCGACCCGCGCCCATGCCGAGCACTGCATCGCGCTGGTCGGGCTCGCCGACAAGCGCGCCATGCTCGCCGCCAACCTCTCGCATGGCGACCAGAAGCTGCTCGACATCGCGCTAGCCCTGGTGCTGGAGCCGCGCGTGCTGCTGCTCGACGAGCCGACCGCCGGCATGGGGCCGGAAGAGCGCTGGCGGGTGATCGAGAAGGTGCGCGAGCTCTGGGAGACCCAGAAGATCACCGTGATCTTCATCGAGCACGACATGGACATCGTCTTCCGCATCGCGCCCTCGATCCGGGTGCTGAGCTATGGCCGGGTGCTCGCCGAGGGCACGCCGCAGGAAATTCGGACCAATCCGGCGGTGATCGAAGCCTATCTGGGCACCGACCACGAGGTGGCGGCATGAGCGGGCGCAGCGTCATCGAGATCGCCGGCATCGACGTCTTCTACGGCGCCAGCCAGATCCTGTTCGGCGTCGGCTTCAGCGTCGAGGAGGGCCAGACGATGGCGCTCCTCGGCCGCAACGGCGCCGGCAAGTCGACCACGATGAAGGCGATCGCCGGGCTCGCCCCGCCGAAACGCGGCAGCATCCGGGTGCGTGGCAGCGATTCAACCCGGATGAAGCCCTACGAGATCGCCCGGATCGGACTCGGCTTCGTGCCGGAGGACCGGCAGGTCTTCCCCGAGCACAGCGTCGACGACAACCTGCTGATCGCCCATAAGCGCGGGCCGGACGGACGCGATGACTGGAGCCTGGCCCGCATCTACGAGGTCTTTCCGCTGCTGACGCCTCTGCGCGCCCGCATGGCCGGGCGCCTCTCCGGCGGCGAGCAGCAGATGCTCGCCATCGCCCGCATGCTGATGGGCAATCCCGCGATCCTCCTGCTCGACGAGCCGAGCGAGGGCCTGGCCCCGATCATCGTCCAGCGCATCGGCGCGCTGATCCGGGCGCTGCGCGAGACCGGCGTCACCATCCTGATCGCCGAGCAGAACATGCATTTCTGCCTGGGGCTGGCGAGCGACGCCACGGTGATAGACAAGGGGCAGATCGTGTTCCGCGACAGCATCGCCGCCCTCAAGGCGAACGACGCCGTGCGCCAGCGCTATCTCGCACTCTAGACCCGCAGACCGCCGGGGAGCCAAGCCATGCCGACCATCAGCCAGGATCTCGCCCGCTTCGTCGCCGGCCTCTCGCCGCAGAGCCTGCCCGAGCCGGTGGCGGCCAAGGCCCGCGCCTGCCTGGTCAACGCCCTCGGCATGGCGGTGAACGGCTACGACACGCCCTATGCGCCCGTGGCCCGCAAGGCGGCGCTGGCGATGAACGGCGAGGTCGCGGCCGGCGCCACCCTGTTCGGCGACGGCCGGCGCAGCACGATCGGCGCGGCCTGCCTGGCCAACAGCGCCCTCTTCCACGGCCGCGCCCAGGAGGACAGCTGCGGCGCCGCGCATTTCGGCACCATCTTGATCCCGATGCTGCTCGCCATGGCGGAAGCCCGCGCCTATCCGCTCGAACGGCTGATCCCGGCGCTGGTCGCCGGCTACGAGGTCGGGGGCGTCTTCGAGACCGCCTTCGCCGGGCAGACGACGCCGAACGGCTTCCGCTCCTCGGCCACCTATGGCTGCATCGCCGCCGCGGCGGCGGCCGCCCGCTTCATGGATCTCGGCGAGGCGCAGATCGCGGCCGCGCTCGCCAATGCGGTCTCCTTCACCGGCGGCGTTCTGCAGCCCTTCGCCGACGGCAGCGACGAATGGCGCTACCAGGTCGGGCTCGTCGCCCGCAGCGGCCTGCTCGCCGCCGAGCTCGCCGCGGCCGGCTCGGTCTCGGCCGCGCACGCCTTCGAGGGCCGCGCCGGGCTGGTGCGCGCCTTCGCCCGCAGCGACGTGCCGGCGGACCTCCTCGCCGGGCTGGGCAGCGACTGGTCGATCCTGCGCGTCACCTTCAAGCCCTTCCCGGTCTGCGCCTTCAACCAGACCCCGGTGACCGGCGCGCTGGCGCTGCGCGACAGGCTCGGCGGGCGTGCGGTCGCGGCGGTGCGCGTGCGCATGAACCCCTACGAGACCGGCTATGCCGGCATGGATGCCACCGGCCCGTTCGCCTCGATCTCGGGCACGCTGATGAGCATCCCCTTCTGCATCGCGACGACGCTGGTCCACGGCGCGCCGAGCATGCGGCGCATGACCGATTACGCCGACGAGGCGGTGAACGCCCATGTCGCCCGCATCGCGCTGGTCACCGACCCGTCGGTGCCGGTGCTGAGCGCCATCCTCGAGGCCGAGACGGCGGAGGGCGACACCATCGTGCACGAGCAGCGGATGACCCCGGCGGACTACGCCTTCGACCGGACGACGTTGCGCGCCCTGCTCTCGCGCATCGGCCGCGAGCAGGGCCTGCCCGAAGCGCTGTTCGACCGGATCGAGGCGGTGGTCGACCGGCTGCCCGAAGGCGAGATCGGCGACCTGACCGCCCTCTTCGACACCCTGCCCGCCAGCCGCGCCGCCGCCTGAGGCGCAAGGCCGGCCCCCGCCGCTGCGGCCGGTCTGAGCGGCAGCGGCGGGCCTGCCGCCCCAGGGCCTTGCCAGATCAAAAATATGAACTATGAGTCATAAATCATATTATCAGGATTCCAGGAGGAGGCGATGACGGGAGCAGGCGAGGCCGCCGGCCGCAACGACCCCGTCGACCTGCCGGCGCTCTACCGCATGCTTATGCTGATCCGGCGCAGCGAGGAGCGCCTCGGCACCATGTTCGCCGATGGCGAGGTGCCGGGCTTCATCCATCTCGGCATCGGGCAGGAGGCGGTTTCCGCCGGCGTCATGGCGGCGCTGACGCCTGAGGACACCATCGCCTCGACCCATCGCGGCCACGGCCATGCGCTGGCCAAGGGCCTGCCGCTCGAGGGCTTCTTCGCCGAGCTGCTGGCGAAGGAGACCGGGCTCTGCCGCGGCCGCGGCGGCTCGATGCATGTCGCCGACATGTCGGTCGGCATGCTCGGCGCCAACGGCATCGTCGGCGCCGGGCTCTCGATCGCGCTCGGCAGCGCGCTCGCCCATCGCACCCTGAAGCGCGACGCGGTCTCGGTCGCCTTCTTCGGCGACGGCGCGCTGGCCGAAGGGCTGCTGCACGAATGCCTCAACATGGCGGCGCTCTGGCGCCTACCCATGCTGTTCGTCTGCGAGAACAATGGCTGGGGCGAGTTCCTGCCGACCAGCAAGCAATTGTCCTTCAAGCTGAAGGACCTCGCCGCCGCCTACCGCATCCCGCACCGCGCGGTCGACGGCAACGACGTCGCCGCGGTCGCCGCAGCCGCGGCCACGCTGGTCGCCGAGGTGCGCCGCGACGGGCCGCGCATCCTCGAATGCACCACCCACCGCGTGCGCGGCCATTTCGAGGGCGACGCGCAGAAATACCGCGACGCCGGCGAGCTCGCCGAACTGCATCGGCACGACCCGCTGACCATCGCCGCGCGCCGCCTCGCCGAGGCCGGCCTCGACGCGCAGGCCCTCGCGGCGATCGAGGCCGAGGTCGCCGCGGCGATCGAGACCGCGATGGCCGCCGCCCGCGCAGCAGCGCCGCCCGCCTTCGCCGAGGCGCTCGCCGACGTCTACAGCCCCCGACCGGCCGGGGAGGCCGCCTGATGGCCGAGATCCGCTATCTGCGCGCCATCAACCAGGCGCTGGCCGACGCGATGGCCGCCGACGACAGCGTCGTCCTGCTCGGCGAGGACGTTTCGGAGGCCGGCGGCGCCTTCGGCGCCAGCCGCGGCCTGCGCGAACGCTTCGGCCCTGAGCGCGTCATCGACACGCCGATCTCGGAGGCCGCCATCGCCGGCGCCGCGGTCGGGGCGGCGCTGAGCGGCCTGCGCCCGGTCGCCGAGATCATGTTCATGGACTTCACCACCCTGGTGATGGACGCGCTCGTCAACCAGGCCGCCAAGGCCCGCTTCATGTTCGGCGGCCAGCGCTCGGTGCCGCTGGTGCTGCGCACACCGCATGGCGGCGGGCTCGGCGCCGGGCCGCAGCACTCGCAGTGCCTGGAGGCCTGGTTCGCCCATGTGCCTGGGCTGAAGGTCGTCTGCCCGGCCGATCCGGCCAGCGCCTACGGGCTGCTGCGGGCGGCCATCGCCGATCCCGACCCGGTCGTCTTCGTCGAGAACAAGGCGCTCTACGCCATGAAGGCTGAGGCGCCGGAGACGATGCCGGTGCTGGAGATCGGCCGCGCCGCCACGGTGCGTCCCGGCCGCGACGTCACCATCGTCGCCTATGGCGCCGCGGTCCACACCGCGCTCGAGGCCGCCGGCACGCTCGCCGGCGAGGGCGTCGAGGCCGAGGTGCTCGACCTGCGCTCGCTCCAGCCCTGGGACGAGGCGGCGGTGCTCGCCTCGCTGTCGCGCACCCACCGGCTCGTCGTGGTGCACGAGGCGGTCGAGGCCTTCGGCGTTGGCGCAGAGATCGCCGCCCGCATGGCCGATATCGGCTTCGACGAGCTCGACGCGCCGATCGTGCGCGTCGCCGCGCCCTTCATGCCCGTGCCGTTCTCCAAGGGGCTGGAAGCCGCCTATCTCCCCTCCGCCGCACGCGTTGTCGACGCCGTGCGCCGCACCCTCGCCTGAAGGAGGCCGCGAATGTCCGCCCCCGTCGCCGACCGCGTCACCCTCGCCCGCCACGGCGCCGTGGCGGTGCTGACCATCGACAGGCCCGCCGCCCTCAACGCGCTCGACATGGAGACGCTCGCTGCGCTGGACGCGGCGGTTGCGGCGGCCGCCGCCGACCCCGCCATCCGCGTCGTCGTGTTCACCGGAGCGGGCGAGCGCGCCTTCGTCGCCGGCGGCGACATCGCCGATCTCGACAGCCGCCAGGGCCTGCGTCACTACCTCGAGCTCGGCGAGCGCCTGCACGGCGTCTTCCGCCGCATCGAGACGCTCGACAAGCCGACCATCGCCGCGGTCAACGGCTGGGCGCTCGGCGGCGGCACCGAGCTGGTGCTCTGCACCGACATCCGCATCGCCGCCGCTTCGGCGAAGTTAGGCCTGCCGGAGATCAATCTCGGCCTGTTTCCCGGTGCCGGCGGCTCGCAGCGCCTGCTGCGCCAGCTCTCGCCCTGCAAGGCCAAGGAGCTGATGTTCACCGGCGATCGCATCGACGCCGCCGAGGCGGAGCGGCTCGGCCTGATCAACCGCGTCGTGCCCGACGCCGCGCTGATGGAGCAGGTCCTCGCCATGGCGCAGGCCATCGCCGCCCGCTCGCCGCTGGTGCTCAAGCTGTTGAAGCGCACGCTCTCGGATGGCGCCGACATGCCGCTGCCGGCGGCGCTGCGCCACGAGCAGGCGATGATCGGCCTGGTGCTCGACAGCGCCGACGCGCATGAGGGCTGCCAGGCCTTCCTGCAGAAGCGCAAGCCGACCTTCACGGGCGCCTGAGCATGAGCGCCGCCACGCCCATCGTGATGCCCAAGCTCGGCCTGACCATGACCGAGGGGCTGCTCGCCGCCTGGCAGGTCGGCCCGGGCGACACGGTGCGCGCCGGCGACGTGCTCTTCGTGGTCGAGACCGAGAAGATCGCCACCGAGATCGCCGCGCAGCAGGACGGGCGGATCGGCGCGATCCATGTCCCCGAAGGCGAGACCGTCGCGGTCGGTACCGTGCTCGCCGAATGGGGCGACGGCACCCTCGTTCGCGAGAGTGCACTGCCGGTTTCCATTGCCGCGACGCCTGGCGCGTCGCCGTCGCCTCCGGCCGCTCTCGCCTCGGTAACCGCCGCGCCATCGCCTGCCGGCCGCTTGGTCGCCACCCCACTGGCCAAGCGCCTCGCCCGCCGGGCCGGGCTCGATCTCGGCGGCATCGCCGGCTCCGGGCCGCATGGGCGGATCAAGGCGATCGACGTGCAGGCGGCGCTCGACGTCGCCCCTGTGCCGGCCGAGGCAGCGCCTCGCGATGCCACACCCCGGAGCGGCGGCACGCGCCGCCCCGCGAGCGGCGTCGAGAAGGTCATCGCCCGCCGCCTCGGCGAAGCGAAGCGCACCATCCCGCATTTCTACGTGCTGGCGGAGGCGGACGTGACCGCGCTGCTCGCCCTGCGGGAGGAGCTGAACGGCGAGCCGGACCGGCCCCGGCTGAGCATCACCCACTTCATCATGGCCGCCGTCGGCCGCGCCCTGCTGGCGATGCCGGACTGCAACCGCGTCTGGGAGGACGAAGAGATCGTCTCCCTGTCGGCGAGCGATGTCGGCCTCGCCGTCGACGGCGAGCGCGGGCTGATGGTGCCGGTGCTGCGCGATGCCGGCAGGCTCTCGCTCGACGACGTGGCGCAGGCCTGCGCCGCGCTGGTGACGCGCGCCCGCGCGGGACGGCTCGACACCGCCGACCTCGCCGGCGGCGCGATCAGCGTCTCGAATGTCGGCATGTTCGGCGCCTCGCATCTGGTGCCGATCGTCAATCCCGGCCAGGCCGCCATTCTGGGCGTCGCCGCCGAGAAGCCGGTGTTCCGGCCCGACGCCGCCGGCGCGCCGGTTCTGCGCCGCGAGATCGGCCTCGTCCTCTCCTGCGACCACCGGGTGCTCGACGGCGTCCGGGCCGCGCGCTTTCTCGACCATGTCGTCGCCTTGCTCGCCCATCCGCTGCGCCTGCTGCGCGGCGCCCCTGTCGAACGGGACCAGCCATGAATTTCGACCTCACCGACGAACAGGGCATGCTCGTCGAGACCGCGCGGCGCGTCGGCGAGCGGTTCGGCCTCGACTACTGGCGCGATCTCGATGCCAACAAGGCCTTCCCGGCCGCGATCTGGCAGGAGATCTGCGACGCCGGCCTGAGCGCCATCGCGATCCCGGAGGACTATGGCGGCGCCGGCCTCGGCATGACCGAGTTGGCGCTGGCGGTGCACGCGCTCTGCGCCGCCGGCGGCGGCTCGACGCTCAGCCAGCTCTTCATGTGCAATCCGGTGTTCGGCGGCGTCACCATCAGCCGCTTCGGCACGCCCGAAATGAAGCGCGAGCTGCTGCCGGCGCTGGTCTCCGGCAAGGCGATGTTCGCCATGGCGCTGACCGAGCCCGACGCTGGCACCAACACGCTGGCGCTGCGCAGCTTCGCCCGTGCTGACGGCAATGGCTGGCGCCTCAACGGCCAGAAGCTCTGGATCACAGCCGTGCCGCAGGCGACCAAGATCCTGGTCGTGGCACGCACCCGCAAGCTTGAGGATGTCGGCCGCAAGACCGACGGCATCAGCCTCTTCCTCGTCGACACCGACCGCGCCGGCATCACCCACCGGACGATCGACAAGCTCGGCACCAGCACCATCCCGTCGAGCTCGGTCTTCTTCGAGGATGTCCGCATCGAGGGCCATGAGCTGGTCGGCACGCTGGACGGCGGCTTCCGCGAGCTGCTCGACGTGCTCAACACCGAGCGCATCGTCACGACCGCCGGCCTCACCGCCACCGCCGAGCTCGCCATCGCGCTGGCTTGCGACTATGCCCGCGAGCGCAAGGTCTTCGCCGGCGGGCCGATCGGCTCCTACCAGGCGATCCAGTTCCCGTTGGCCGAAGCGCGCATCCAGCTCGAATGCGCCAGGCTGATGAACCTCAAGGCGGCGACGCTCTACGATCTCGGCCGCCCCTACGGCACCGAGGCCAACATGGCGAAATACCTCGCCGGCCATGCCGCCGGGCTCGCCACCGACCGCGCCATCCAGACGCTGGGCGGCATGGGCTATTCCAAGGAATACCATGTCGAGCGGCTCTGGCGCGACGCCCGCCTGTTTCGCGTCGCCCCGGTCTCCGAGGAGATGATCCTCAACTACGTCGCCCAGCACGATCTCGGCCTGCCGCGCTCCTATTGAGCCGGCAGGCGGCGCGTTCCGGCGCTCAGCGCGGGAAGGTGACCAGCGTGCCGTAGAGCTCCTGCAGCTTCGCCTTCGCCGCCGGCGAGCTCTGATAGATCGCGACGAAGCGCAGCAGGCGCGCATCCTGCGCGCGGTCGCGCCGGGCGACGAAGCGGAAGGCGTAGATCGCGTCGTTCTCGAACAGCAGGGCGGAATCGGGCGCCAGCCCGGCCATGCGCGCGAAGGTCGGATAGGTCAGCGCCGCATCCATCTCCTCCAGCGTGCGGGCGATCTGCGGACCGTCGAGCTGCACGATGCGGATCGGCTTGGGATAGCCGGTGATCCCGTCCATGCCGACGCGGAAATCGGCGCCCGGCTTCAGCGTGACATAGCCGGCCTTCTGCAGCAGCAGCAGCGAACGGCCGGTGTTGACCGGATCGCCCGAAATCGCGATGCGCGGATTCTCCGGCAGCTCGGCCAGCGCCTTGTAGCGGCGCGAATAGAGGCCGAAGGGCGTGTTGTAGGCGATGCCGAGCGGCACCAGGTCGTAGCCGGTCTGGGCCTTGGTGAACTCCAGGAACGGCACATGCTGGAACAGGTTGAGGTCGATCTCGCGGTCGGCAAGCGCCCGGTTCGGCGTGTTCCAGTCGTTGAACTCGATGGTCTCGACCGGCAGGCCCTGCGCCGTCGCCTCCCGCGCCGCGATCTCGGCCGCCTGGTTGGAGACGCTGGTCGCCAACCCCAGCCGCAGCGGCTTCTCCTGCGCCACGCCGCGTCCGGCGATACCGGCCAGCGCGCCGGCGAGGATCAGGCGGCGGCTCGGGCGCGAAGCGCGGTCGGAAAGCAAAACCATAACAATTCCAATTCGATATCGCGTATGGACTGCGGCGCCCGACAGCACTATCGCTATGGCCGCCGCTTGGGAAGCCCTCGCGGCGACGCATGGCCACGGACGAGGGCGGAGAACGCGATGCATGGCGAATACAAGGTGCCGGGCGGCAAGCTCGTCACCGTCGATCTCTCCGTCGCCGACGGCCTGCTCGCCGCGGTGCGCGTCGCCGGCGACTTCTTCATCGAGCCCGACGAGGCGCTGGACGACATCGACGCCGCGCTGCGCGGCCTGCCGGCCACCGCCGATGCCGCGACGCTGGCGGCCGCGATCCGCGCCGGCCTGCGGCCCGAGGCCGAGCTGCTCGGCTTCAGCCCCGAGGCGGTCGCCATCGCTGTCCGGCGCGCGCTCGGCGTCGAGCGCAGCTGGCGCGACCATGAATGGCGCATCCTCGAGCCCGCGCCGCTGCCGCCGACCCTGCATCTGGCGCTCGACGAGGTGCTGGCCCGCGAGGTCGGCGCCGGCCGCCGCTCGCCGACGCTGCGCTTCTGGGAATGGGAGCGCTCCTGCGTGATCATCGGCGCCTTCCAGTCGCTGCGCAACGAGGTCGACATGGCAGCGGCCGTGCGGCTCGACGTCGAGGTGGTGCGGCGCATCTCCGGCGGCGGCGCGATGTTCGTCGAGCCCGGCACGATCATCACCTATTCGCTCTACGCCCCGGCCGAGCTGGTCGCCGGGATGAGCTTCGCCGAATCCTACGCCTTCCTCGACGACTGGGTGCTGGAGGCCCTGCGCTCGCTCGGCCTCGCCGCGAGCTACAAGCCGCTGAACGACATCGTCGGCCCGCTGGGCAAGATCGGCGGCGCCGCGCAGAAGCGCCTCGGCTCGGGCGCGGTGCTGCACCACGTCACCATGGCCTACGACATGGACGCGCAGAAGATGACGCAGGTGCTGCGCATCGGCCGCGAGAAGCTCAGCGACAAGGGCACGACCAGCGCCGCCAAGCGCGTCGACCCGCTGCGCAGCCAGACCGGCCTGCCGCGCGCCGAGATCGTCACCCGCATGCGCGAGACCTTCGTCGCCCGCCATGGCGGCACGCCGGACGAGATCACCGCCGAGGAGTATGCCGCCGCCGAGACGCTGGCCCGCGAGAAGTTCGCCAGCCGCGACTGGCTGGAGCGCCTGCCGTGAACGCAGCTCAGTTGACCCTGCCCTCAGCGCGGCTCAGCTGACGCGGCGCTTCTCCAGCTTGCGCGCCAGGGTGCGCCGGTGCATGCCGAGCCGGCGCGCGGCTTCGGAGATGTTGAAGCCGGTCTCGGCCAGCGTCTCGTGGATGCGCTCCCATTCGAGGTTCTTCAGCGAGGTCTGGCGGTTGGTCAGCGGCGCCTCGGTGTCGCCCTCGCTGCGGCCGAAGGCGGCCTCGATATCGTCGGTGTTCGACGGCTTTGCGAGGTAGTGGCAGGCGCCGAGCTTGATCGCCTCCACCGCCGTGCCGATGCTGGCGAAGCCGGTCAGCACGACGATCCGCATCTGCGGGTCGCGCTCGTGCAGCAGCTTGACACACTCCAGCCCCGAGCCGCCGACCAGCTTGAGATCGACCACGGCGTAATGCGGCAGCGGCGCGGCGAGCCGCTCGACCAGCATCTCCATGCCGTTGCAGACCGAGACCTCGTAGCCGCGCCGCTCGAAGGAGCGCGCCAGCGTCCGCGAGAAGGTCGGGTCGTCCTCGACGATCAGAAGGCGACGCTCAGTCGTCATCGTTCCGCTCCTGTGCCAGCCCGCCGACGGGCAGGGTCATCACCACCGACGCGCCGCCCTGCGGGCGGTTCCGCGCGCTCACCGTCCCGCCCATCTTGCGCATGACGTTGACTACGAGGAAGAGGCCGAGCCCGCCGCCTGGCCGCTGCTTGGTCGAGCGATAGGGTTTGCCGAACTCGGCGAGGATCGCCTCGTCGAAGCCGGGGCCACGATCCTCGACGGTCAGGACGAGGTCGTCGCCGCGGCGCGCCACCTGGATTCCCACCCAGTGCGGCGAGGCCTCCAGCGCATTGTCGAAAACGTTGAGGATGACCTGCTTCAGCGCCACGTCGGACACCATCGCCGTGTTCGGCGCGAAGCGGTTGAGATAGTGCAGCCGGGCGGGCGAGCGCAGCGTGCGCCATTCCGCCACCAGATCGTCGACGAAGGCACGCACATCGGTGCGCACCGAGCCCTCGCCGCGCGCTTCGCCCGACGACATCAGGATGCCCGTCACGATCGCCTTGCATCGGTCGAGCTGGGCCTGCATGTCGTCGATGTCCTGCATCAGCGAGCTGTCGGACGCGATCGGCCGCATGCGGCGCCAGTCGTTCAGGATCACCGACAAGGTCGCCAGCGGCGTGCCGAGCTCATGCGCCGCGCCGGAGGCGAGCAGGCCCATGCGCACGATATGGTCCTCCTCCGCCGCGCGCTGGCGCAGATCGGCGAGGCGCTGGTCGCGCAGGCGCAGATTGCGGCTGATGCGCTGGATGAACACCGCGAGCAGCCCGGCCGCCAGCACGAAGCAGACGAACATGCCGCTGATATAGAGCCGGAACAGGTCAAGCGCCCGCTCCGGCGGCAGCACCAGCGGGCGATGCAGCCCGGTCAGCACCACGAAGAGCCCTGCCGCGACCGAGGCCAGGACCCAGGTCGACCAGGCCTCGAGCAAGATGGCGCCGAGCGCCACCTGCATCAGATAGAGCACGATGAAGGGATTGGTCGCGCCGCCGCTGAGATAGAGCTGCAGGGTCAGCGCCGCCACGTCGACCAGGAGCTCGGCGAAGAGCTCGCCATTGCTGATCGACTGGCTGCTGCGATGGCGCAGCAGGCTGAAGACGTTGAGCAGGGCGAGCAGCGCGATCACCAGCGCCATCGGCGCCACCGGCAGCGCGATGCCGAACCAGCGCTCGACGATCACCATGGTCAGGATCTGCCCGCCGACCGCGACCCAGCGCAGCTGCATCAGTAGCTGCAGGTTCTCGCGATTGGTGCGGTCCTGCACGTTGAGCACGGCGGGGCTCGCCGGCCGCAGCGCCCTCAAGGTTCCGCTCCCGCGGGCCGGCGACGCCACTCCCAGCGCAGCACGAAGCCGGCGGCGAGCACCACCATCAGCGCCAGCGCGAACCAGGTCAGGGCATAGACGAGATGATGGTCGCGGAAGCGCACGATCGTCAGCCCGCCGACCGGCCAGCCGCCCGGATTGGCGCTTGCGTCGGCGTCGATGAAATAGGGCGCCGCACCGTCGAGCCCGGCATGGACGGCGATGGCCGCGACGTCGCGCGAATACCAGCGCCCGGCCGCGGGGTCGTTATGGCGCAGGAAGGCGCCCCCCGGCTCGCTCGGGCGCAGCAGCCCCGTCACCGTCACAGGGCCCTCCGGCAGGCCGGCCGCGCGGCTGTCCCGGCGGCGCCGCTCGGGTGGCACGAAGCCGCGATTGACCAGGACGGTGAAGCCGTCGGCGGCCCGCAGCGGCGTCAGCACCCAGAAGCCGCCGCCCAGTTCGGTCACGGCCTGCACCAGCGTCTCGCGCTCGTGCTCGAAGTGACCGGTGGCCGTGACGCGCAGATAGTCCTGCGCCGCGACGCCCGGCCAGAGCGACGGCCCCGGCGCCGGCACGGGCGCGGCATGGATGCGGGCCTCGACGCGCGCGATCAGGTCGCGCTTCCAGACCATGCGCTGGACCTGCCAGATGCCGAGGGCGCCGAAGCCCGCGGCACCGGCGAGGCCGAGCACGGCGATGACGGCGAGCCGGGCGGTGATGCGCATGGTCTCGTCCGGGCGGGTCCGCGGGGCTCAGCCGCGCGGACTCATCTCCTGCATCGGCATCATGTTGGTGTTGAGGTGGTACATGACCCAGAGCGAACCGGCGAGCGTGATCACCACGACGATCAGGGTGAAGACCAGCGCCATCATGGTCCAGCCGCCCTCGACCTTTCCGTTCATGTGCAGGAAGTAGACCATGTGCACGACGATCTGCACCACGGCGAGGCCCATCACGATGAAGGCCGTGACCTGCTTGTTCTCGATCGCGCCGCTCATCACCAGCCAGAACGGGATCGCGGTCAGGACGACCGAGAGCACGAAGCCGATCACATAGTCGCGCAGCGAGCCGTGTGCCTCCGCGACCGCGTGCGCGTCGTGCCCGTGATGATCATGGGCGACATGGCTGTCGGCGCTCATCGCAGCATCCCCATCAGGTAGACGAAGGTGAAGACGCCGATCCAGATGACGTCGAGGAAGTGCCAGAACATGCTCAGGCAGGCGATGCGGCGCCGGTTGGCCGCGATCAGGCCGTAGCGCTTGACCTGCACCATCAGCGTGACCAGCCAGAGGATGCCGAAGCTGACATGCAGCCCGTGCGTCCCGACCAGCGCGAAGAAGGCCGAGAGGAAGGCCGAGCGCTGCGGCGTGGCGCCGAGATGGATCAGGTGGGCGAACTCGTAGAGCTCGATCCCGATGAAGGCGAGGCCGAACAGGCCGGTGAGGCCGAGCCAGGCCAGCGTCCCGCCGACCCGGCCCTTGGCCATCGCCAGCATGGCGAAGCCGTAGGTGATCGAGGAGAACAGCAGCATCGCCGTGTTGAGGGCGACGAGGTTGAGGTCGAACAGGTCCTTCGGCGCCGGGCCGGCGGCGTAGTTGCCGCCGAGCACGGCGTAGACCGCGAAGAGGATCGCGAAGATGAGGCAGTCGCTCATCAGGTAGATCCAGAAGCCGAGCGCCGTGCTCGACCCTTCCGGATGGTGCGGCTCTTCCTTCAGGTGGAAGACCGGCGGCTCCGTGCCGGCGGAAAGCGTCTGGCTGGCCATCGCTCAGGCTCCCGTGCCTGCGAGCACGCGGGTGCGCTCGTCTTCGGTGCGCCGGACCTCCTCCTCCGGGATATGGAAGTCCCGGTGGTAGTTGAAGGTATGGGCGATGGTCACGGCGATGATCGCCGCGAAGCCGGCTGCCGCCAGCCACCAGATGTGCCAGATCAGGGCGAAGCCGAGCATGATGCTGAGCCCGGCGATCACCACGCCCGTGCCGGTGTTGCTCGGCATGTGGATCGGCTTGAAGCCGCCGAGCGGGCGCTGGTAGCCGCGCCGCTTCATGTCGGTCCAGGCGTCGTTGTCATGCACCACCGGCGTGAAGGCGAAGTTGTAGGCCGGCGGCGGCGAGGAGGTCGCCCATTCCAGCGTGCGCCCGTTCCAGGGGTCGCCGGTCAGGTCGCGCAGCTCGTCGCGCTTCCAGATGCTGTAGGCGATCTGCAGCAGGAAGGCGATGATGCCGAGCAGGATCAGGAAGGCGCCGAACCCGGCGATCCAGAACCAGATCTGCAGCGACGGATCGTCGAACACCCGCATGCGCCGCGTCACGCCCATCAGGCCGAGCACGTAGAGCGGCATGAAGGCCAGCCAGAAGCCGATCACCCAGAACCAGAAGGAGAACTTGCCGAGCAGCGGGTGCAGGCGGAAGCCGAAGGCCTTCGGCCACCAGTAGACCATGCCGGCGAACAGCCCGTAGAGCACGCCGCCGATGATGACGTTGTGGAAATGCGCCACCAGGAACAGGCTGTTGTGCAGCACGAAGTCGGCCGGGGGCACGGCGAGCAGCACGCCGGTCATGCCGCCGATCACGAAGGTCAGCATGAAGGCGATGGTCCACATCATCGGCGCCTCGAAGCGGATGCGGCCCCGGTACATGGTGAACAGCCAGTTGAAGATCTTCGCGCCCGTCGGGATCGAGATGATCATCGTCGTGATCCCGAAGAACGAGTTCACGCTCGCGCCCGACCCCATCGTGAAGAAGTGGTGCAGCCAGACCAGATAGGACAGGATCGTGATGACGACGGTGGCGTAGACCATCGAGGTGTAGCCGAACAGCCGCTTGCCCGAGAAGGTCGAGGCCACTTCGGAGAAGATGCCGAAGGCCGGCAGGATCAGGATGTAGACCTCCGGGTGGCCCCAGATCCAGATCAGGTTCACGTACATCATCGGGTTGCCGCCGAAGTCGTTCGTGAAGAAGTTAGTGCCGACATAGCGGTCGAGCGTCAGCAGGGCGAGCACCGCCGTCAGCACCGGGAAGGTCGCGACGATCAGCACGTTGGTGCACAGCGACGTCCAGGTGAAGACCGGCATCTTCATCATCGTCATGCCCGGCGCCCGCAGCTTGACGATGGTGCAGATCAGGTTGATGCCCGACAAGGTCGTGCCGACGCCGGCGATCTGCAGCGCCCAGATGTAGTAGTCGACGCCGACGCCGGGGCTGTAGCTGATGCCCGAGAGCGGCGGATAGGCCAGCCAGCCGGTCTGCGCGAACTCGCCGACGAACAGCGAGAACATCACCAGCACGGCGCCGGCCGTGGTCATCCAGAAGCTGAAATTGTTCAGGAAGGGGAAGGAGACGTCGCGCGCGCCGATCTGCAGCGGCACGACATAGTTCATCAGCCCCGTGACCATCGGCATCGCCACGAAGAAGATCATGATCACGCCATGGGCGGTGAAGATCTGGTCGTAGTGATGGGCGTTGAGATAGCCCTCGGAGCCGCCGAACGCCATGGCCTGCTGCAGGCGCATCATGATCGCGTCGGCGAAGCCGCGCAGCAGCATCACCAGGCCGAGCACCATGTACATGATGCCGATCTTCTTGTGGTCGACGCTGGTGAACCATTCGCGCCAGAGATAGCCCCAGAGCCGGAACCAGGTCAGCGCGCCGACGAGCGCGATGCCGCCCAGCGCCACCACCGCGAAGGTGGCGACCACGATCGGCTCGTGCAGCGGGAAGGCCTCGAGCGAGAGCTTGCCGAAGATCATCGTCTGAAGGGAGGAAGTGTCGGACACCGGGACTGCTCGCGTCAGGACTTCGAGGGCCGCGCCGGGACGAAGGGCAGCATCACGGACTGCGCCCGGCGGGAGAGGATGTCGGGAAGGGAGAGGCCCGAGCCGCGGATCGCGGTCGCCCGGCGGGCGGGCTCCTCCGGCCGCTGCCAGGTCAGCATGGCCTCGGCCTCCTCGACGGTGCAGATGCTGGCGATGTAACTCGCCTGCGGACCGAGTCCGCCGCCGCGCCGCGCATATTTGTCATGGGCCAGCGGCAGCGTCGTCGCGATGCCGGCGAGGCCGAGCCCGCCCTGCGCGTCGATCGCCATCATCTCGCTCTGACACATCTTGCCGGGCTCGACGCACATGTTGCGGATCAGGTCGAACAGCTTGGCCTCGACCGTGCCGTAGCGGCTGACCGGGACGTTCTCGCTCGGCCGCTCGAGCGCGAGATAGGCGGCGCGGTCGAGCCTGCCGCTCTCCGCCTTCGCCTTGGCGATCCAGGCGTCGAACTCCTCCTCGCTCTGGCCGAGGAAGGAAAAGCGCATGCCGGAGAAGCCGGCACCGCTGTAATTGGCCGAGAAGCCGACATAGCTGCCCGGCCGGTTGATCACGCCGTGCAGCCGCGTCTGCATCGCCGGCATGGCGTAGATCTGGCCGGCCAGCGCCGGGATGTAGAAGGAGTTCATCACCGAGGAGGCGGTGATGCGGAAATGGATCGGCCGGTCGACCGGCGCCGCCATCTCGTTGACGGTGGCGATGCCCTGCTCCGGGTAGATGAACAGCCATTTCCAGTCGAGCGCGACGACCTCGACCTCAAGCGGCCTCACTTCTTCCGGCACCGGCCGCCCCTTGGCGATCTGGTCGAGCCGGCGATAGGGGTCGAGCAGATGCGTGCCCATCCAGGTCAGCGCGCCGAGGCAGATGATGATCAGCAGCGGCGCCGCCCAGATCACCAGCTCAAGCCCGGTCGAGTGATCCCAGTCCGGCTCGTAGCGCGCCTTGTCGTTTCGGGCCCGGTAGCGCCAGGCGAAGATCACCACCAGCAGCATCACCGGCACGATGATCAGCAGCATCAGCGCGGTCGAGATCACCACGAGGTCGCGCTGCCGGGCGGCGATGTCGCCAGCCGGCTGGAGCACGACGAAGTTGCAGCCGCCGAGGAGCGCGAAGAGGGGCAGCAGACAGGCGACGCGGACGCGGCTCACGGTACAAACCTCTCCGGTTAACGCGGGACCAGCGAGCCGTATTTGCGCTGCAGCAAAGTTGACATTGGACAATTTGCCCAATGCGCTGGACAATTTGTCCAATCCCCCCGCCGCCGGCGATTGGGCAGGGAAAGGTCTGGAGGCCGCGTCGCTGCACTGCAACACGGCAAAACCCTCTCCAGCGGGCAGGATCCATGGCGCAGAGATCGATCATCGCCGAGAGCGACACCAGCCATCTGCCGGAACGGCACGGGGCGGTGAATCCGGGCGAGATCGCCATCGGCGTGATCATCGGCCGCACCTCCGAGTTCTTCGACTTCTTCGTCTATGCGATCGCCTCGGTGATCGTGTTCCCCAAGCTGGTCTTCTCGTTCACCGACCCGCTGACCGGCACGCTCTACTCCTTCGCGATCTTCGCGCTCGCCTTCGTCTTCCGGCCGCTCGGCACCCTGGTCTTCACCGCGATCGACCGCTCGGCCGGCAAGAACGCAAAGCTGACGCTGGCGCTCTTCCTGCTCGGCATCTCGACCTGCGCCATCGGCTTCCTGCCGGGCTATGACAGCATCGGCGCGGCCTCGATCTGGCTGCTGGCGCTAGCGCGCATCGGCCAGGGCGTGGCGCTCGGCGGCAGCTGGGACGGGCTGGCCTCGCTGCTCGCCCTCAACGCGCCGCCGCGCCATCGCGGCTGGTACGCGATGATCCCGCAGCTCGGCGCGCCGCTCGGGCTGATCGTCGCCAGCGGGCTCTTCGCCTTCTTCGTCGGCAACCTGACGGCGGAGGATTTCTACAGCTGGGGCTGGCGCTACCCGTTCTTCGTCGCCTTCGCCATCAACGTGGTCGCGCTCTTCGCCCGGCTTCGCATGGTGATGACGCCCGACTACCAGAAGCTGTTCGAGACCCGCGACCTTCAGCCGGCCAACGTCTCCGACACGCTGCGCCATGAAGGCCGCCATGTCGTGGTCGGCGCCTTCACGCCGCTCGCCAGCTTCGCCATGTTCCACATGGTCACCGTCTTCCCGCTCTCCTGGGTCTTCCTGTTCACGCAGGAGGGGCCGGCGCGCTTCCTCGGCATCGAGATCGTCGGCGCGATCTTCGGCACGCTGGCGATCGTTGCCTCGGGCCTGATCGCCGACCGGATCGGGCGGCGCTCGCTGCTCGCCGGCTGCGCCATCGCGATCGCGGTGTTCAGCGGCTTCGCCCCGCAGCTGCTGGATGCCGGCATCGTCGGCGAGAGCGTGTTCATGATCGTCGGCTTCGTGCTGCTCGGCCTGTCCTTCGGCCAGTCCTCCGGCGCCGTCGCCAACGCCTTCTCGCCGGCCTATCGCTATACCGGCTCGGCGCTGACCTCGGACCTCGCCTGGCTGTTCGGCGCCGGCTTCGCGCCGCTGGCGGCGCTGGTGCTCTCGACCAGCTTCGGCCTGCTCTCCGCCGGCGCCTATCTGCTCTCGGGCGCGGCCTGCACCCTGCTGGCGCTGCGCCTCAACCGACGCTGGGAGGCGAACCGCGCCGACAGGATCTGAACACCGCAGCCGGCGTGCGAGCCATATCGCCGCCATCTTCCCTGCGCACGGAGCGGCGGTAGCCCCCGCACGAAGCGGGCGGCCCGCAGGCAGGGACGGGACCGAGATCGCCATGAGCGACCAGCGCATCACGCTTCAACCCGTAGCCACCGCCGAGCTGGCGCGGTTCCGCGAGGAGCTGCAGCAGGCTTTCGCGGTCGCGGTGATCGAGGAGTTCGGGGCGGCTGACGACGGACCGGTGCCACCCGACGCGGTCGTCATGGAATCCTGCGAGGCACCGGGCGCCGAGGCGCTCCACATTCTCGTCGACGGCCGACGCGTCGGCGGTGCCGTCGTGCTCATCGACCGTGAGACCCACCGCAATTCGCTCGACCTGTTCTTCATTACCCCGGGCGAGCATGGCCGCGGCATCGGCCTCGACGCCTGGAGGGCGATCGAGCGGCGCTATCCCGACACGCGGGTCTGGACGACGCACACGCCCTATTTCGAGAAGCGCAACATCCATTTCTACGTCAACAAATGCGGCTTCAGCATCGTCGCCTATTATCATGCGCGCCATCCCGACCCGCATCGCGACGACGAGCCGGACCTGCCGGGCGACGGCGGCATGTTCCGCTTCGAGAAGGTGATGGCGCCTGCCATCTGAGGCCCGCGCGGGCGGCCGCCCAGCCCGGCCAAGTCTAGCCCAGCCAGGTCTTGACCCGGGCGCAGAGCGCGTTGGTCGAGATGCCGTAGCGGTCATGCAGCGTCGGCAGCGCGCCGGCTGCGAGAAAGGCGTCGGGCAGGCCGACCATGCGGAAAGCCGGGTGCACGCCGGCGCGCATCAGCAGCCCGGCCACCGCCTCGCCCAGCCCGCCATGCACGCTGTGGTTCTCCGCCACCACGACGAGCCGGCCCGGCCGCGCGCAGGCGGCGAGGATCGCTGCCTCGTCGAGCGGCTTGATCGTGGCGACGTGCAGCACGCCGCAGTCGACTCTGTCCGCCGCCAGCGCCGTCGCGGCCTCGAGCGCCCGCATCGTCATGATGCCGGAGGAGACGAAGAGCACGTCCGCCCCGTCGCGCAGGAGCTTCGCCTTGCCGAGCTCGAAACTGTAGCCGTATTCGTCGAGCACCAGCGGCACCTGCCCGCGCAGCAGCCGCATGTAGACCGGGCCCCGATGCTGCGCCATCGCCGGCACCGCCTGGGCGATCTCGTGGGCGTCGCAAGGGTCGATCACCACCATGTTCGGCATGGCGCGGAACAGGGCGAGATCCTCGGTCGCCTGATGCGACGGGCCGTAGCCGGAGGTCAGGCCGGGCAGCGCGCAGGCGATCTTCACATTCCGCTCTTCCTCGGCGATCGTCTGGTGGATGAAGTCGTAGGCGCGCCGCGAGGCGAAGACCGCATAGGTGGTGGCGAAGGGCGTGAAGCCTTCCGCCGCGAGCCCGGAGGCGGCGCCGAACAGGAGCTGCTCGGCCATGCCCATCTGGTAGTGCCGCTCGGGAAAGGCCTGCGCGAAGACGTGCAGGTCGGTGTATTTGCCGAGGTCGGCGGTCATGCCGAGGATCGACGGATCCTCCTGCGCCAGCGCGACCAGCGCATGCCCGAAGGGCGCCGCCATTGTGCGCTGGCCCTCGGCGGCGATCGAGGCGATCATCGCCGAGGTGGTGAGGCGCGGCCGATCGTGCTGCCCCCTGTCGCCAGCCCCCGTCATGCCGGCTTCCTCTCGTCGAGCGCGTCGAGCGCGAGCCGCCATTCATGCGGCTCGACGCGGATGAAATGGTTCTTCTCGCGCGCCTCGAGGAAGGGGACGCCCTTTCCCATCAGCGTATCGGCGACGATCATCGCCGGCCGGCCGCTGCCGGCCTGCGCTGCGGCGGCATCGAAGGCGTCGCGCACCGCCGCGAGATCGTTGCCGTCGACGCGGCGGACGAACCAGCCGAAGGCCGCGAGCTTCTCGGGCAGTGGCTCGAAACCCAGCACCGCGGTCGACGGCCCGTCGGCCTGCTGGTTGTTGACGTCGACGATGGCGATCAGATTGTCGAGCCGGTGATGGGCCGCCGCCATGATCGCCTCCCAGACCGAGCCCTCGTCGAGTTCGCCATCGGAGAACAGCGTGTAGACGCGGGCATCCGAGCCCTTGTGCTTCAGGCCGAGGCAGCGGCCGACCGCGATCGCAAGGCCGAGCCCGAGCGAGCCGCCCGACATCTCCATGCCCGGCGTGTAGCTCGCCATGCCCGACATCGGCAGCCGGCTCTCGTCGGCGCCGTAGCTCTCCAGCTCCTCCTCGGGCACGATTCCCGCCTCGATCAGCGCCGCATAGAGCGCAATCGCATAATGGCCGTTCGAGAGCAGGAAGCGGTCGCGCCCCTCCCACTCCGGATCGTCGGGCCGGTAGCGCATGGCATGGAAATAGGCGACCGCCAGCACATCGGCGATGTCGAGCGCCTGGGCGATGTAGCCCTGGCCCTGGACCTCGCCCATCAGCAGGGCATGGCGGCGGATCCCCCAGGCCCGCCTTTCGAGCGAGACATTGTGGCCGCGCGGCGCGGGGCTCATCGGCGGGCCTCCCGCGCACGGGCGATCGGAGATGCGCCGGGCTCAGCCATGGATCAGCATCCCGCCGTTCACGTCGATCACCGCGCCGGTGACATAGGCCGAGAGGTCGGACGCGAGAAACAGGAAGATCCCCGCCACGTCGCGCGCCTCGCCGAGCCGGCCGAGCGGGATGCCCCTGACGATCTCCGCCCGCATCGCATCGCTGAGCTTGCCCGCGGTGATGTCGGTCTGGACCAGGCCGGGCGCGACGCAGTTCACCCGGATACCGTCCGGCCCGAACTCGCGCGCCATCGCCTTGGCGAGGCCGAGCACGCCGGCCTTGGCCGCCGAGTAATGCGGGCCGCCGAAGATGCCGCCGCCGCGCTGCGCCGAGACCGAAGACATGCAGGCGATCGCGCCCTGCCGGCGCGCCCGCATCGACGGGAGAAAGGCCTGGCTCAGGAACAGGACGCCCTTGGTGTTGACGTCCTGGATGCGATCCCAGCTCGCCTCGTCGATCTCCAGCGTCTTCACCGGCTGCGTGATGCCGGCATTGTTGATCAGGATGTCGAGCACGCCGAAGGCGCCGAGCACCCGCTCGGCCGCCTGCGTGCAGGAGGCCTTGTCGGCCACGTCGCAGCACAGCCCGAGATGCTGCGGTCCGAGCTCGGCGGCGGCCGCCTGCGCCGCCGCCCCGTCGATGTCGAGGATGGCGACGCGCGCGCCGTGCTCGGCGAAGAGCAAGGAGGTCGCCCGCCCGATGCCGCGCGCGCTCGCCGCCCCCGAGATCGCAGCCGTCTTGCCCGCCAGCAGCATGCCCTGTCCCCCGCGCATCCATCCCTTGCCTGAGGGTGGCTCATGCTGGCGGCGATGGACAACGCAAAGAATACGCGATGACATGAACCAAATTCATCGATCGCTCCGCACACGCGCGATAGGTCGGGAGACAAAGCCATGCGACGCCTGCCCCTCTCCGCGCTCCAGGCCTTCGAGGCGGCCGCGCGCACCGGCTCCTTCCGCGCCGCCGGCGAGGAACTCGGCATCTCGCCCAGCGCGATCAGCCATGCGGTCCGCAAGCTCGAAATCCTGATCGGCGCCGCTTTGTTCGAGCGCCAGAGCCGTGCCGTGCATCTCAACGTCGCAGGCGAGGCGCTGCTGCGCCATGTCACCGCCGGCTTCGACGAATTGCGCCAGGGCATCGAGACGGTCGGCGCCCGCTCGGGCAACCTGCTGCGGCTGCACTGCGCCCCCTCCATGGCGGCGCAATGGCTGCTGCCGCGCCTGCGCGACCTGCTGGCCGCGCAGCCAGGGCTGGAGGTCAGGCTGGCGGCCGGCGTCGACTATCCGCGCTTCGAGCACGACGCCTTCGACGCCGACATCTGCTACGGCCCGCCGCGGCAGGAGGGACTGATCACCGTGCCGCTCGGCGAGGAGACCGTCACCCCGCTCTGCGCCCCGGAGATCGCCGCCCGGATCGCCACGCCGCGCGACCTGCTCGAACAGACGCTGATCGAGAGCGACAACAAGCGGGTGCGCTGGGCCGGCTGGTTCGCCGCCAACGGCCTCAGCCCGCCGGGCCCCCGCGGCGCGCGCTTCGACCGCTCGTTCATGGCGATCGCAGCGGCGGTGGACGGGCTCGGCGTCGCTCTGGAATCGACCCGTCTCGCCGAGCGCGAGATCGCCGACGGCCGGCTGGTGCGGCCGCTCGCCGGTCGCGCCAGCGATATCGGCTATGTCGGCCATTACCTGGTCTTCCCGCGCGTCGCCAAGGCGCGCCGGCCGATCCGCCTGTTCGCGCACTGGCTGACCCGCGAGCTCGGCCTGCCCGAACCCGCGCTCTGAGCCCCGCGATCCCAGCCCCTCCGCGGGGAGGCGGCAACGGCGGCACCACCGGCAGGCACGCCCCGCAAACGAGATCGGGGGCCATGGGCCCCCGATCGTCGCTCCGTCACCGTGGCGATTGTCCGCGCTACCCCGCCATCATCTTCGGCAGGAAGGTCACGATCTGCGGGAAGACCGTGATCAGCACGAGGAGCAGCATCAGCACGAAGAAATAGGGGATCGCCGCCTTCGTCACCTGCAGGATGTTCTTGCCGGTGATGCTCTGCAGCACGAAGAGGTTGAAGCCGACCGGCGGGGTGATCTGCGCGGCCTCGATCAGCACCACCACGAAGATGCCGAACCAGAGCAGGTCGATCCCGGCCGCCTGGACCATGGGCAGCATCACCGAGGAGGTCAGCACGATGATCGAGATGCCTTCGAGGAAGCAGCCGAGGATCAACATGAAGACCGCGAGAACCGCTAGCAACGCATAGGGCGAGAGCTGCATCGCCTGCACCCAGATCGCCAGCGAGCGCGGAATGTCGACGAAGGCGACGGCGATGGTCAGGCAGGCGGCGCAGGCGATGATGAAGGAGATCATGCAGGAGGTCCGCATGGCCGCCATCAGCCCGTCCATGAAGGTGGCGCGCGTCAGCCCGCCGCCGACAGCGGCCAGGATCAGCGCCCCGATCACGCCGATGGTCGCGGCTTCGGTCGGCGTCGCGACGCCGCCATAGATCGAGCCGACCACCGAGGCGATCAGCAGCGCCACAGGGATCAGCCGGCGCGAGCGGTAGACTTTCTCGAAGAAGGGCACGGAGGGCTCGGCCGCCGGCATCTTGTCGGGGTTGAGCAGGCTCCAGATCGCCGTGTAGCCCATGAAGAGCAGCATCAGCAGCAGGCCCGGCAGCACGCCGGCGATGAACAGCCGCGAGATCGAGACCTCGGCCGTGACCCCGTAGACGATCATGATGATCGAGGGCGGGATCAGCAGGCCGAGCGTGCCCGAGCCCGCCAGCGTGCCGATCGTCATGTTGAGTGGATAGTTGCGCTTCTCCAGCTCCGGCACGCTGATGCGGCCGATGGTGGCGCAGGTCACCGCCGAGGAGCCGGCGACCGCCGCCATGATGCCGCAGCCCAGCACGTTGACGTGGAGCAGCCGCCCCGGCAGGCGCGAGACCCAGGGCGCCAGGCCCTGGAACATGTCCGCCGAGAGCCGCGAGCGGAACAGGATCTCGCCCATCCAGATGAAGAGCGGCAGCGAGGTCAGCGCCCAGCCCCAGCTGGAATCCCACAGGGTGGAGGCGATCAGCGAGCCCATCGGCGCCGTGGTGAACAGCGCCATCATCAGCATGCCGACGCTGAGCAGCGACAGCGCCACCCAGACGCCGCCGGCGAGCAGCAGCAGCAGCGAGGCGGCGAGAACGAGGGAGGCGAGAGCGGTGGTGTCCATCGTCGCAGCGCCTTATGCCACCGGCCGGTCGAGCTCGAGCTCGTCGGGTGCCTCGTAGCGCGGCCTGCCGCCGCCGATCAGCCAGACGAGCTCGTCGATGAAGGCGACGGCCAGCGCCGTCACCCCGATCGCGACGCCGGTCTGCGGAATCCAGAACGGCATGGCCAGCAGGCCCGGGCTGACGTCGTTGAAGGCGTGCGATTGCAGCGCCAGCGACGCGATATGCCAGGCCAGGAACGAGACGACGACGGTTCCGAGCAGGCAGGCCAGGATCTCGACGCGGTGGCGCCAGTGCTGCGGCAGCTTGTCGACGATCAGGTTGATGCGGACATGCCCGCCGCGGCGGAAGGTGTGCGCGAGCCCGAAGAAGGTCGAAGCCGCCAGGCACATGCCCGCCGCTTCGGTGGCGTCGAGCGTGACGCCCCGGAAGCGAGCGAGAATCTGGGCCAGGATGGCCAGGCCGATGCCGACCATGAAGGCGGCGGCGAGATAGCCGCACGCCTCGTAGAACTTGTCGAGAATCCCGCGCATCGCCGGTCGCTCCGCTATCGTTTTGGGGAGAAGGTCGCGTGCGGGAAGCGGTTACTTCAGGCTCTTCTGATAGGTCTCGTAGACTGCCTTCTCCTCCGCGGTGGCGCCGGCGAGCCAGTCGGCGACCATGCCCTTGCCGGCGGCCTCGATGGCGTCGAGGATGTCCTTGGGCGACTGGGCGATGGCGACGCCATGGCTCTTCAGCACGCCCTCGCGCTCCTCCGCCGCCTTCTTCGACATCTCCCAGCCGCGCGTGGTCGCGGCCTCGCCGGCCTCCAGCACCACCTTCTGCGTCGCCGCGTCGAGCTGGCGGAAGGCCCGCTCGTTCACCAGGATCGCGTTCTTGTTGTGCATCGTACCGGTGTAGGTGAAGTTCTTGACGTAATCCCAGATCTGCACGTCCGTGCCGGTCTGCGCGCTGGTCCACAGCGCCTGGATCATGCCGGTCGAGAAGGCCTGCGGCACTTCGGCGAAGGGCAGGATCAGCGCCTCCATGCCGAGTTTCTCGCCCATGATCTGGGTCTGCTTCGAATAGATGCGCAGCTTCTGGCCCTTGAGGTCCGCCAGCCCCTTGAGCGGCGCCTTGGTGTAGAAGCCCTGGCCCGGCCAGGCGACGTAGGTGATGGCGCGCATGCCGTTCTTCTTGAACAGCGCCTCGAAGAAGGGCTTCTGCGCCTCGGTCAGCTTGGTCGCCTGCTCATAGGTGGTGGCGACGCCGGGGATGTTGTCGAGATTGTACATCGCGCCTTCGTTGCCGTAGACGCCGAGGCGGATCTCGCCGATCTGGATCTGGCCGGACTGGACCGCGCGCTTGACCGCGTCGAGCTTGATCAGGCTGTCATGCGAGCGCAGGTCGATCTTCAGCTTGCCGCCGCTCTTCTCCTCGATCTCCTTGATCATCTCCCGGATGTTCTGGGTGAAGAAGCTGCTCTCCGGATAGCCGGAGGCCATGGTCCAGCTCGTCTGGGCGCTGGCGGGAGCGGCGAAGCCCAGGCTGACGGCAAAGGCGGTGGCAAGGGCGGCGGACGCGATCAGAGCTCTGCGGTTCATGGTTCCCCTCGTTCTTGTCGCGCCGCTCGCGGCCGCGCTTGGTTCCGGCGCCGGCGCGGCCCGAAAGACCGCACGATGCTGGAGAGATAGTCCACTGCGTTCCGGCGATAGCAGCCAATTGAATTTATCTGTTCTTGCGATAGATTTTATTTATGGGCGCAGATGGCGGCCTGAAAATTGCATTCTGTCCGGGAGCCCGCCGCCATGCCGAACTGGACGCTGAAGCAGCTGGAAAGCTTCGTCTGGGTCGCCAAGCTCGGCAGCTTCCGCGCCACGGCCGAGCGGCTGAACACCACCCAGCCGAACATCTCGGTGCGCATCTCGCAGCTGGAATCGGTCCTCGGCGTCCGGCTGTTCCATCGCGATTCCGGCTCGGTGGCGCTGACGCCGAACGGTCACTCCCTGCTGGCGCAGGCCGAACGGGTGCTGCAGGCCTCGGAGGAGTTCTCGCAGCAGTCGATCCGCTCCGACCAGCAGATCGGGGTGCTGCGCCTCGGCGTCGCCGAGCTGATCGCCCAGACCTGGCTGCACGAATTCCTGCTCGACCTGCGCCAGGTCTTCCCCAATGTCGACGTCGAGCTCAAGGTCGACCTGACGTTGAACCTGCGCGAGGAACTGGTCTCGCGCTCGCTCGACCTCTGCCTGCTCAACGGGCCGATCTCCAACTTCAACATCACCAATCTCGATCTCGGCTCGGTGCCCTATCTCTGGACGGCCTCGCCCAGGCTCGGCCTCGCCGGCCCGGCGGACATCGCCACGCTCGCCGGCCATTCGATCCTGACCCATGCCCGCTCGACCCGGCACTTCGTCGAGCTCTCGGCGCATTTCCGCGATCTCTGGGAGAAGCCGGTGCGGATCGTGCCGTCGAGCAGCCTCTCCGCCTGCCTGCAGATGACCCTGGACGGGCTCGGCATCGCGCCCCTGCCGCGCACCCTGGTCGCCAGGGAGCTCGCCGCGGGCACGCTCGTCGAGATCGCCTATGACTGGATGCCGAGCGCGCTGGCCTTCACCGCCTCCTTCGCCCACACCCCGGCGAGCTTCCTGCTGCGGCGCTCGGCGGAGCTCGCCATGGAACGGGCCGCCAAACGCCATTGAGGCAGCCTCAGCACGCAGAGCCTCCCGAGCGCGCCTGCCGCCGATAAATCCCGCTTATCGATTAGCATAGAGAATAATAATTCGACGACATCGGCCGCCGCGTTCCATCCTCGGGTTGAGACAGGCAACGGAGGCGATCGCGTCATGTCCATTCTCGGGGCCCGCCTGGGCGTCGACATCGGGGGAACCTTCACGGACGTCGTGCTCGAGCAGGGCGGACAGCGGTTCTCGACCAAGGTCCTCACCACCTATTCGGCCCCCGAGGACGCGATCGTCGAGGGCATGCACCGGGTCTGCGAGAAGGCCGGCATCGCCGCCTCCGCCATCGGCCAGATCATCCACGGCACCACGCTGGCGACCAATGCGCTGATCGAGCGCCGCGGCGCCAAGACGGCGCTGATCACCACCGAGGGCTTCCGCGACGTCATCGAGATGCGGACCGAGAGCCGCTTCGAGCAATACGACCTCAACCTGACGTTGCCGGAGCCGCTGCTGCCGCGCAATCGCCGCTACACCGTGAAGGAGCGCATGGACGCGCGCGGCAACGTGCTGCTGCCCATCGACCGCGCCGCGGTCGAGGCGCTGGCCGACGAGCTGAGCGAGGCCGGCTATGAGAGCATCGCGGTCGGCCTGCTGCACTCCTATGTCAACGACGCGCATGAGCGCCTGATCCAGGAGGTGCTGGCCGAGCGCCTGCCAGGCGCGATGATCTCGCTCTCCTCCGAGGTCTCGCCGCAGATGCGCGAATACGAGCGCTTCAACACGACGATCGCCAACGCCTACATCAAGCCGCTGATGAAGAGCTATCTCGTCAGGCTGAAGGGCCGGCTCGCCGCCGAGGGCGCCAGTTGCCCGATCTTCCTGATGCATTCGGGCGGCGGCATCATCTCGCTCGACAGCGCCTCCGAATTCCCGGTGCGCCTGGTCGAATCCGGCCCGGCCGGCGGCGCGGTCTTCGCGGCCGACATTGCCGCCCGCCACGGGCTGAAGAAGGTGCTCTCCTTCGACATGGGCGGCACCACCGCCAAGATCTGCCTGATCAAGAACTACACGCCGAAGACCGCCCGCGTCTTCGAGGTGGCCCGGACCTATCGCTTCAAGAAGGGCTCCGGCATGCCGATCTCGATCCCGGTGATCGACATGGTCGAGATCGGCGCCGGCGGCGGCAGCCTCGCCCATGTCGACTCGATGAACCAGATCCGCGTCGGGCCCGAAAGCGCCGGCTCCGAGCCCGGCCCGGCCTGCTATGGCCGCGGCGGCACGCGGCCCGCCGTGACCGACGCCGACGTCGTGCTCGGCAAGATCGACCCCGACAATTTCGCCGCCGGCACGATCCCGCTCCATGCCGACCGCTCGGCCGCCGCGCTGGAAGGCGAGATCGGCGGCCGGCTCGGCATGGACGCTCAGGAGAGCGCCTGGGGCGTCGCCGAGGTGGTCGACGAGAACATGGCCAACGCCGCCCGCGTCCACGCCGTCGAGAACGGCGAGGACCTGTCCGAATACACGATGATCGCCTTCGGCGGCGCCGCTCCGCTACATGCCGGCCGGCTCTGCGAGAAGCTCGGCATCGCCCGCTGCCTGGTGCCGCCCGGCGCCGGCGTCGGCTCGGCGATCGGCTTCCTGCGGGCGCCGTTCAGCTTCGAGGCCAACCGCACCCTGTTCATGCGCCTCGCCCAGTTCGACGCGATCCGCGTCACCCGGCTCTTCGTCGAGATGGAGGACGAAGCGACGCGCGTCGTGCGCTCCTGCGGCTGGAGCGGCGCGATCCAGGCCGAGTACAAGATCTATATGCGCTATGCCGGCCAGGGCTGGGAGATCCCGGTGACGCTGACGCCGGAGGAGGCGCGCGCCGCCGATCCGGCGGTGATCCTGGCGCGCTTCGAGCACGAATACGCCAATCTCTTCGGCCGCACCGTGCAGGGGCTGGCCGCCGAGATCACCGTCTGGTCGGTCAACGCCCATACCCCGCAGGATGCGGTCGCCCCGGTCGTCCCCGTCGGCAGCCTCGAGGACGCCCCGGCAGCCGGCGGACGCTCGCTCTTCGATGCCGGCCTCGGACGCCGCGTCGAGGCCGGAGCCTATAGCCGCACCGCCCTGCCGCCCGGCAGCCGCATCGCCGGCCCCGGCGTCGTCACCGAGGACGAGACCACCATCGTCCTGCCGGCCAGCCGCTTCGCCGTCACCCTGACCGATGGCTGCATCGACATTCGCCTCACCGACGCGCAGAGCCCCGCCGCGGCGACCGAGCGCAAGGAGCCCGCCCATGTCTGAGATCTCCCGGGTCGCCTACCAGGTCATGTGGAACCGCCTGATCTCGGTCGTCGAGGAACAGGCGCAGGCGCTGATCCGCACCTCCTTCTCCACCTCGGTGCGCGAGGCCGGCGACCTCTCGGCCGGCGTCTACAACGAGAAGGGCGAGATGCTGGCGCAGGCGGTCACCGGCACGCCCGGCCACGTCAACGCCATGGCCGATGCCGTCGCGCATTTCATCCGTCGCATCGGGCGCGAGAACATCGCCGAGGGCGATGTCTACATCACCAACAACCCCTGGGAAGGCACCGGCCACCTGCACGACATCACCGTCGTCAGCCCCTCCTTCCACCAGGGGCGGCATGTCGGCTTCTTCGCCTGCACGGCCCATATCGTCGACATCGGCGGGCGCGGCTTCGGCGGCGACGCCAACTCGGTCTACGAGGAAGGCCTGCACATCCCGATCATGAAGTTCGTCGACCGCGGCACGGTCGACCAGACGCTGGTCACGATCATCCGCGGCAATGTCCGCGAGCCCGACCAGCTGGTCGGCGACATCTACGCGCTGGCGACCTGCAACGAGATCGGCCATCGCCGGCTGGTCGACATGATGGTCGAGTTCAAGCTGGCCGATCTCGGCGGCATCTCCGGCTTCATCCTGACCAATTCGCGCCAGGCGACGCTGGAGAAGATCGCCGCCCTGCCGCGCGGCGAGGCCGACGGCGCAATGCGCATCGATGGCTACAGCCGGCCGATCGACCTCAAGGTGAAGATCACCATCGCCGAAGACGGCGTGCTCTGCGACTGGGACGGCACCTCCGGCGTCGACAAGAACGGCATCAACGTGCCGCTGGTCTACACCAAGGCCTATACCTGCTACGCACTGAAATGCGCGATCGCGCCCGAGATCCCGAACAACGCCGCATCGCTGGAGCCCTTCCGCGTCACGGCGCCGGAGCACACCATCGTCAACGCGGTCTGGCCGGCGCCGGTGGCGCTGCGCCACATCATCGGCCACATGGTGCCCGACACGATCTACGACGCGCTCGACAAGCTACTGCCCGGCCTCGTCCCGGCCGAGGGCGCCGGCAGCCTCTGCAATTTCCAGGTCTCGCTGCGCCCGCGCAGCGACGGCCCCTGGCCGGCCGATCCGGTGCGCGCCGAGGTGCTGACCTTCAACTCCGGCGGCTCGGGCGCCCGCCCGGCGCTCGACGGCATGAACGCCACCGCCTTCCCCTCCGGCGTGATGACCATGCCCGTCGAGGCGACCGAGCAGGTCGGCCCGGTGATCGTCTGGCGCAAGGAGCTTCGGCCGGATTCCGGCGGCAAGGGCCGCAATCGCGGCGGCCTCGGCCAGCATGTCGAGGTCGGCGCCTGGGAGGGCTACGAGTTCGACATCCAGGCGATGTTCGATCGCGTCCACCATCCCGCCCGCGGCCGGCGCGGCGGCGGTGGCGGCGCGCCGACCACTGTGGCGCTCGACGACGGCACCGCGATGAAGGGCAAGGGCAAGCAGTTCGTGCCGCATGGCCGCAAGGTGGTCATGGCCTTCCCCGGTGGGGCCGGCTACGGCGCGCCGCAGGAGCGCGCGCCGGAAAGGATCGAGCGCGACCTGGCGCTGGGCTATATCTCGGCGGACGCCGCACGCACCGATTACGGCCTGTCCGCGGATCGGATCTCGGCGATCCTGTCCGCGGCGCGGCGAGGCGAGCTGCCGCGCTGACCTGACCGAAGCCGCGCATCCCATCGAGAGAGTGCGATCATGAAACTGCCCTCGAACCGTTTCCTCGTCGCGATCCGGAGCGGCCAGCCGCAGATCGGCCTGTGGCTGAGCCTCGCCAGCCCCTACGCCACCGAGGCCGTCGCCGGCGCCGGCTTCGACTGGCTGCTGATCGACGGCGAGCATTCGCCCAACGACCTTGCCAGCGTGATGAGCCAGTTGCAGGTGCTGGCCGCCCATCCGGTGACGACGATCGTCCGGCCCGAATGGAACGACACCGTGCTGGTGAAGCGCCTGCTCGACATCGGCGCCCCCGGCCTGCTCTTCCCGATGGTGCAGACGCCCGAGGAAGCGGCGCAGGCGGTCGCCGCGACGCGCTATCCGCCGCGCGGCGTGCGCGGCGTCAGCGGCTGCACCCGCGCCAACGGCTTCGCCCGGATGAGCGACTATTTCAGCCGCATCGAGGACGAGACGGCGGTGATCGTGCAGGTCGAGACCCGTGCCGCGCTGGTGCAGGCGCTGGAGATCGGCAAGGTCGACGGCGTCGACGGCGTCTTCTTCGGCCCGGCCGACATCGCCGCCGATCTCGGCATGCTCGGCAAGCCGAACGATCCGGCGGTCTGGGAGGTCATCCGCGCCACGGCCCGCGAACTCATGGCCGCCGGCATCCCGGTCGGCACGCTGGTGTTCGACCCCAAGCTGGCGCGCAGCCTGCTCGCCGAGGGCTTCTCCTTCGTCGCCTGCGGCTCGGATGCGGTGCTGCTGGCACGCGGCGCCGACAGCCTGCTCGGTGTGATGAAGGGCTGAGCTCCCGCCCGGGCCTCAGGCCCTGGCCGGGGCCTGCGCCGTCGTCTCGCAGCGCGTCCGGCTGAAGCGGATCGGCGACCGCACGCCGACGAGCTGCCCCTCGGTCGGGTGCACGGCGCGCTCGAAGAAGCCCGTCGCCACGAGATGCGGATCGGCGAGCAGTTCGTCGAAGCCGTTGACCGGGGCGCAAGGCACGTCGGCCGCCTCGAGCAGCTCCAGCCAGGCGGCGCTGCCGCGCGCCGTCAGACAGCCGGCGAGCCGCTCATAGAGCGTGTCGATCATCGCGGCGCGGGCGGCATTGTCGTCGAGCGCCGGCTCCGCCGCCCAGTCCTCGCGCCCGGCGGCGCGGAAGAAGGCGCGCCAATGCGCCGCCGTATAGGGCATCGCCGCGATATGCCCGTCCGCGGTGCGATAGGGCCGGCGATGGCGCGACAGCACCCGCCCATAGCCGGGCGGGCCGAGCGGCGGCTCGAAGCTGCGCCCGCCGAGATGCTCGACGGCGAGGAAGGCCACCATCGCCTCGAACATCGGGATCTCGATCGCCTGCCCCTCTCCGCTCACCGCGCGGTGATAGAGCGCGGCGTTGATCGCCCCGACCGCGAACAGCGCCGTGGTCTTGTCGGCGACGATGGTCGGCGCGTAGCGCGGCGCGTCCCCGGCCTGCGCCGCCAGCGCGGCCCAGCCGGAGGCGGCCTGGATCACGTCGTCATAGGCCGGCCGGTCGCGATAGGGCCCATCCTGCCCGAAGCCGACGATGGCGCAGTAGATCAGTCGCGGATGCGCCGCCAGCAGCGGCTCGGGGGCGAGCCCGACGCGCCGCGCCGCGTCCATCCGCATGTTGTGGACGAGGACGTCTGCCCCCGCCACCAGCTCCCGCAGCGCCGCGCGGTCGCCCTCCTGCTTCAGGTCGAGCGTGATGCTGCGCTTGTTGCGATTGCAGTTGAGGAAAGCGGCGCCCATGCCGGGCGAGCGTGCCGGGCCGGGCGCCCGCATGATGTCGCCGCCCGGCGGCTCGACCTTGACGACCTCGGCGCCCATCTCGCCGAGCGTCTGCGTCGCGTAGGGGCCGGCGATGACCGTGGTCAGGTCGACGACCCTGATCCCGTGGAGCGGCCCCGGCATGGCGTCGGCCCTTCGCTCAGCGGGCCGTGAAGCCGCCATCGACCGGCAGCGCCACGCCGGTGACGAAGGAGGCGTCGTCCGAGGCGAGCCAGAGCACGGCATGCGCCGCCTCCTCCGGCCGGCACAGCCGCCCCATCGGCACCGAGGCGAGCAGCCTCGCCTGGTTGGCCTCGGCTTCTTGCGGATCGCCCGAGCGGCCGGTGAAACCGATCTTCATCGGCGTGTCGGCGAGGCCGGGGCAGACCACGTTCACCCGGACATTGTCGGGCGCGAAGGTCTGCGCCAGCGACTTGGTCAGGCCGACGACGGCGAATTTCGCGGTCGAGTAGATCGGCGAGAACATCGAGCCCATCAGCCCGGAGATCGAGGAGGTGAAGACGATCGCCCCGCCGCCGCGCTTGCGCATGTGCTTGATCGCCTCGCCGGCCCCCAGCGCCGCCGAGGTGACATTGAGCGCGATCGCCTGGTCATAGGCCGCGAGGTCGAGATCCTCGATGCCGGCCGGGCCGGGAATGCCGGCATGGGCCCAGAGCACGTCGAGCCCGCCCAGCGCCGCCGCCGCATCGTTGATCGAGGAGCGCATCTGCTCCGGCTGCGAGAGATCGGCCTGGATCGTCGCGATCGTATGGCCCTTCGCCTTCGCATCGTCCGCGAGCGCGGCCAGTGCCTCGGCGTTGATGTCGATCGCGGCGACCCGGGCCCCCTCGCGCAGGAAGAGATCGACGCCGGCGCGCCCCATGCCGGAGGCGGCGGCGGTGACGATGACGAGCTTGTCGGCTAGGCGCATGATGGTCTCTCGCGAGGGGGATAGCGGGTCGATGGGAAGCACGCCGCCGCCGCCCGGACGACGGAGGACGGGCCGAACGGAGGGCTGGCCGCCCGGTGGGCCGGACGGCCAGAGGGTCACTTGACCAGCGGGCAGCCGCCATCCTTGAGCGGCCGGAAGGCGCGATCGGCCGGGATGGTCGCGAGCACCTTGTAGTAGTCGAAGGCCTTCTTGGACTCGGCCGGCTTCTTGACCTCGACCAGCATCATGTCATGCAGCACGCGTCCGTCCTCGCGCAGCGAGGTCTTGCCGAAGAGCGGATCGTCGAAGGTGCCGGCCGCGCGCATCGCCTTGACCACCGCAGCGCCATCCTTGGCCGAGCCGACCTTGGCGACCGCCTCGAGATAGGCCAGCGTCGCCGAATAGGCGCCGGCCTGGTTCATCGAGGGATGGCGGCCATTGCTGCGCTTGGCGAAGCGCTCGCCGAAGGCGCGGGTCTTGTCGTTCAGGTCCCAGTAGAACGCCGTGGTCAGCTGCAGACCCTGCGCCACCGGCAGGCCGAGCGAATGGATGTCCGAGATGAAGAGCAGCATGCCGGCGAGCTTCTGCCCGCTCTGCACGATGCCGAACTCGGAGGCCTGCTTGATCGTATTGATCGTGTCGCCGCCGGCATTGGCCAGCGCGATGACATCGGCCTTCGAGGCCTGCGCCTGCAGCAGATAGGACGAAAAGTCCTTGGAGTCGGTCGGGTGGCGCACCGCACCGACGACCTGCCCGCCATTCTGCTTCACCACGCTGCCGGCGTCCCGCTCCAGCGAATGGCCGAGCGCGAAATCCACCGTCAGGAAGAACCAGGACTTGCCGCCGGCTTTGGTGATCGCATCGGCCGTGCCGTGCGAGAGCGCCCAGGTGTCGTAGGTCCAGTGCACGGAGTTCGGCGTGCAGGCCTTGCCGGTCAGGTCCGAGGTGCCCGAGGCGGTGAACAGCGCCACCTTGTTCTTCTCCTGCGCGATCGGCGCGATCGCCAGCGAGATCGCGCTTGTCGGCAGGTCGACCAGCGCGTCGACGCCGTCGGTGTCGAACCATTTGCGGGCGATGGCGCTGGAGACGTCCGGCTTGTTCTGCGCGTCGGCCGCGACGACCTCGATCTTGAAGCGCTCCGAGCCCGGCCGCTTCATGAAGTCCTCGACCGCCATCTGGGTCGCGACCGTGGCGCCCGGCCCGCCGATATCGGAGAAAATGCCGGACATGTCGGCCAGGACGCCGAGCTTCACCGGTATCTCCTGCGCGGTCGCGGTCTGCGCCGCCCCCGCGATCAGCGCCGCCAGCGCGACGCCACTCCATCCCCTGGTCCTGTTCCCAGCCATCGATGTCCTCCCCGGAGCCTGCGGCTCTCGCGAACGCCCGTGCTGCGGGCACGCTTATTCTTGTTTATGAATTCAAAAAACATGATCGTGAATATACTGTCAAGCCACGGCAGGGCTTGCCGGCCAGGCCCCGCTTCGGCTTGATCGGACGCGGCGGCGCGGGCAGATGGACGGATCGCCGTCCCGTAAGCGCGGAAGCAGGGTTAAGATGCTGGTCAGGCAAGCGGCGAACGTTCTGGAGCTGATGGAGTACTTCGCCCGCCGCAAGCGGCCGGCGACCATGGCCGAGATCGCCGACGATCTCGGCTGGCCGCGCTCCAGCACCTTCAACCTGGTCGGCACCGTCGCCGAGAAGGGCTGGCTCTACGAGCCGCGCCAGCGCGGCAGCTTCTATCCGAGCCCGCGCTGGCTGACGCTCGCCCGCATCGTCGCCGATGCCGAGCCCCTGCCCGAAAGCGTCCACCGGCTGGCGGCACACATCGCCGAGGAGACCGGCGAGACCACGGCCATCGCAGCCCTGGCCGGCACCTCGGCGCTGTTCCTGGAGGTGGTGGAATCGAGCCAGGCGGTCCGCTATTTCGCCGCGGTCGGCGACCGCGTCCCGCTCCATGCCAGCTCGGTGGGCCGGGCGATCCTGGCGCAGCACACACCCGAGGAGCGCCGCAGCATCTACCGCAAGCTGAGTTTCGAGCAGTTCTCGGCGACGACGCCGATCTCGGTCGAACGCATCGAGGCCGAGCTCGAGGAGGCGGCCGAGCGCGGCTATCATCAGAGCGCGTCGGAATACATCCCCGACCTCGCCGGCGTCTCGCTCGCCCTGCCGGTCGGCGCGCGCCGGCTCGCCATCGTCGTCGCCGGCCCGACCTCGCGCTGCCTGGAGCGCCGACCAGCCACCGCCACGATCATGTCGGGCGCGGTCGCCGCGCTGCTGGAGGAACTGCCGCGGGCCGAGTGAGGCCGGCAACGATCGCCACGGGACCGGGCTTGCGCCCGCTCATCGCCGGGTCGCGCTCGCAGCGGCGCCGCCTGCTCTCGGCGCGCCGCCGCCGGCCCGCTAAGAGGATACGAAAGCCCCGCCGGTTAAGTGCATTGGCCCATCGGCGAGGACAACGCCGCAGGCACAGCGACGCCGTACTTCACCACAGCCCACGCAAAAGGCGCAGGGCCGGTCCCCGTCAGCCCGTCTGCTCCGCACCAGCCGCGAAGAACCAGGAGAGGAAGCGGTTGCCGCTCAGGGCGGCGAAGGGAATCTCCTCCTGTGCGCAGAGGCCTGGCGCGCCGATCACGCCGGTCCGCAAGAGATCGAGCACCGCGGCGACATGGACGGCGGCGGTGCGGCGCATCGCGCTGACCGTGCTGCCGCCGATCGTCGCCGGGGCGACCTCGCGGGTGAACTGCTCCTCCACGCGGCGCCCATTGTCCCGGGAGGTCGCGCTGATCGAAACCAGCAGGCGATCGTCGACGATCTCCGGCAGCGCGTTGAGGAAGAGGTTGCGCAGGAGATCGATCCTGCCGCGCAATTTCAGGTCGTCGAGCAGGAAGCGCATATAGTCGAGATGGCCGGGATAGCGGATCGTGCGCGAGGTCAGCCGGGCGACCTTGCCTTCCAGGCGCGCGCACAGGCTGGCCGGAATACTGCCGGAAATGAAGTCCTCATAGTCGCGGCCGCCGAGGCGCAAGCTGCGGAGATCGCTGAGGGCCGGCAGGCTGGCACGCCTGCCGTCGACCAGCGCCGTCGAGGGCTGGATGTATTCGCGCAGCAGCGCATCGACATCCCAGGTCAGCCCGTAGCCGAGCCGATTGACCGGCTCGCGCGGCAAGGTGCCGATGCGGACATCGATCTCGGCCGCCCCCGAACTCCGGGAGACCAGATCGAGCACCAGCTGCGAGACGAGGCCCGGCGCGATACCACATTGCGGTATGAAGCAGCCGGCGGCCGAGCCGGCCTCATGGCGAACGGCATCGAGGACGGCGGTATCGTCGCCGAGATCCAGATAGTGAATGCCGCTGCGGCGCGCCGCGGCGGCGACCATCGGCGTCGCCGAGGCCGGCAGGGCTGCGACGACGGCCTGCGACTGCGCCAGGAGCCGGTCGAACAGAGCGCTGTTGCCGGGATCGACCTCCGCCATCGGCAGGCCGAGTTCCTCGCTCCTGCGGCGGGCCGGCTCGGTCGGGTCGACGAGGATCGCCTCGAATTCCGGCGCCTCCTTCAGCAGCAGCGCCAACGCCGAGCCGACGCGGCCGGCGCCGACGATCACCACCTTGAACGGATGCGCGGCCTGTCGCACGGGCTCAGCCATGGAAGCGCGAGAGGAATGCCTTGAGGCGTTCATTGTCGGGCCGGCGCAGGATGGTCTCGGGCGAGCCCTGCGCAACGATACGGCCATTCTCCATGAACACGACCCGGTCGGATACGTCGGCCGCGAACGAGATCTCGTGGGTGACGATGACCATGGTCATGCCCTGATTGGCGAGATCGCGGACCACGCCGAGCACTTCCCCGACGAGTTCGGGATCGAGCGCGCTGGTGACTTCGTCGAGCAGGAGCGCGTCGGGCTGCATGGCGAGCGCCCGGGCGATGGCGACACGCTGCTTCTGGCCGCCCGAGAGCTGGTCCGGCCGGGCGTCGCGCTTCTCGGCGAGGCCGACCTTGGCGATGTAGTCCATCGCGATCTCGACAGCCTCGGCGCGCGATTTCCGCTGCACGATCACCGGGCCCTCGATGACGTTCTCCAGCACGCTCATATGCGGAAACAGGTTGAAGTGCTGGAAGACCATGCCGACATGGCGGCGCAATTCGCCCTGCCCGAGCAGATCGCCGTTGCCGCGATGCTTCTCGCCGACGCGGCGGTTGCGGAAGAGGATCTCGCCGGCGTCGGGCTTCTCCAGCATGTTCATGCAACGGATGAAGGTCGACTTGCCGGAGCCGGAAGGGCCGATGATCGAGACGACCTCGCCGGCCGTGAGGGCGAGATCGATGCCATGGAGCACGGTCAGCGCCCCGAAGCATTTGGTGATGCCGCGGGCCTCGAGCACGATATCGGCGGCGTTCTGGGCCGAAGCCGATGCCGGGTAAGCAGCTGCGGGTGAAACGGAGGTCATGGGCGCTCTCGCTCAGTTGCCGCGGCGCATGCGGTATTCGATGTAGTCGGCGAACTTCATCATCGGGAAGAGAATGACGAAGTAGAGCACCGCCACTACCGTGTAGGATTCGAGCGGCCGATAGGTCTGGCCGTTGACGATGCTGGCCATATAGGTCAGGTCCGCGACCGAGATCACCGAGACCAGCGAGGTGTTCTTGAACTGGGTGACCGACTGGTTGATGAAAGCCGGCATCATCCGCCGGATGGCCTGCGGCAGGATGATGCGCCGCATCACCTGCCAGCCGGACATGCCGATCGCGGCGCCAGCCTCGAACTGGCCCTTGTCGATCGAGACGATGCCGCCGCGAAAGACCTCGGCATAGAATGCCGCCGCATAGAGAGAGAGCGTCAGCAGCGCCGCGGCCCAATTGGGCATGTCGAAGCCGAGCAGCAGCGGCAACGCGTAATAGATCCAGAGCAGTTGGACCAGCAGCGGCGTGCAGCGAAACAACTCCTGGAAGCCTTGCGCGAACCAGTTCAGCGGCCCGATGCCCGAGAGCCTGGCGAAGCAGACGGCGAGGCCGAGGACCAGGCCGATCGCGATCGACCCAACCGTGTAGAGGACGGTGATCCACGCCCCCCACAGGAAGAGATCGCGGGCCTGGATGATCGGGGCGAAGCTCCAAGTATACATGTCTTGCTAGCCTTCCTTGGGGAAGGGCGGCGCTTTTCGCGCCGCCCTCTGCTTCAACCGCCGAAGCCAAAGCCTTCCGGCATGTCGTCGAGCGTGATGCCGAAGGGCGCCAGGCTGTTGACGATCCAGGTCTGATTGTTGCCGATGCGGCGATTGTACTCGGCCCAGGCCGAGATGAAGGCGCGCCATTTCTCGTCGCCCTTCCAGTTCATCGCGACCACCGACGGCGTCGAGAGAACCGGGCTCGGCACCATCACCTTGCCGATGCCGTTGGCCCGCTTGGTCATCACCAGCCCGTTGAGCATGGTGTTGACGAGGCCATCGGCCTTGCCGCTGACGACGGCGACGATCGCCTCGTCGCGCGTCTTGAAGCGCAGCATCTTGGCCTTGGGCAGGTATTGCTGGGCGATCAGGTCCTGTGAGGAGCCGAGATCGACCGAGAAGGTATATTTGGCGTCGTTGAGCTCGGCCCAGCTCAGCTTGGACAGCTCCGGCTTCGGAGAGACGATGACGAAGCTGTTGAAGTAGGTCGGCGCCGAGAAGGCCACCGACATGGCGCGCTGCGGCGTCGCGGTCACGCCGAGGGCGAGGTCGACCTTGCCGCTCTGCACGTCCAGGATCGAGTTCGGCCAGCTCGACTCCACCACTTCCAGCTTGACGCCGAGCGTCTTGGCGATGTCGCGCGCCATCTCGATGGCGAAGCCGCGCCATTCGCCGGTGCGCGGATCCTTGTTGAAATACGGGTCCTCGTTGATGATGCCGGGAATACGCAGCACGCCGCGCGACCGTACGGCTTCGATGCTGTCCTGCGCCTGCGCCGGCGACTGGAATGCAGCCAAGCCCAGGCCAGCCGCAAAAATGGCACTGATGATCTTCTTCACGACGATTGCCTCCGTTCCCTTGCCGATGATTGTCGGTCTTGCCCCCGGCTTACCGGGGTATCGGAGGAGCCTAAGGAAGGCACCTCAGCAAACAATGCGAGAGTAGACCGCTCGCCTACCGGTTTTCTTATATGTTCCGGGCGCTCTCGAAGGCCGCCAGGCTGGCTTCGAGCGCTTTCAGGTTCTCGGGCCGGAGCGGGGCGAGCGGCGCACGCACCTCGGGCGAGATCGCGCCGCTGTGCGCCAGGGCCGTCTTGACGGGCACCGGGTTGCTTTCGATGAAAAGATGGCCGGTGACGTCGAACAGAGCCTGGTGGAGACGGCGCGCCTCGCTTGTCTCGCCCCTGCCCCAGGCGGCGCACAGAGCCACGATTTCCCGCGGCAGCAGGTTCGAGGCGACGCTGGTGACGCCATCGGCGCCGACCGCGAGGAACGGCAGGGTCAGCCCGTCATCGCCGGAATGGACGACGAAATCCTCGCCGAGCGCGCGCCGCAGCTCGGTGATCCGCTCGGTCCTGCCGCCGGCCTCCTTGATCCCGGCGATATGGGGATAGGCCTTGGCCAGCCGCGCCGCCGTCGCCGTAGCGATTTCGACGCCGGTTCGGCCGGGCACGCTGTAGAGCATGATCGGGATGGTCACGGCTTCCGCAACGGCCGCGAAATGCGCGTAGAGGCCATCCTGCGAAGGCTTGTTGTAATAGGGCGTGACGACGAGGATGCCGTCGGCGCCGAGGGCTTCCGCGCGCTTCGCCTTGGCGACGGCAAGAGCGGTCGCGTTCGAGCCCGTGCCGGCCATGACGAAGGCACGCCCCTTCGCCGCAGCGACCGTGACGCGGATGACCTCGTCTGCCTCCGCTTCGGACAGGGTCGCCGCCTCGCCGGTCGTGCCGACCGGCACCAGGCCGGAGACACCCGCAGCCAGCTGGACTGCGATCAGGCGCTCGAGGGCGGGCACGTCGACCACGCCGTCGCGGAACGGCGTGACGAGGGCGGTGAAGACGCCGGACAGGCGGCGGCGCAGCTCTGAATCGATCATCGTTTTCGCTTTCATCTCAAATCAGTCGATGACGACCTTGGTCTCGCTCATTTCGCGCAAGGTCATGTGGATGCCTTCGCGGCCGAGCCCGCTGGACTTGATGCCGCCGAAGGGCACGTTCTCGGCGCGGAAATCGGGGCCTTCGTTGATCATCACCCCGCCGACCCGCAGCTCGCGCGAGAAGCGCTTCACCAGCGCATGGTCGTTGGTGAAGAGGCCGGCCTGCAGGCCGTAGGGGCTGTCGCTGACCTCGCCGATCACCTCGCCGGGATCGCTGAAGCGGCGCACTGCCAGCACCGGGCCGAAGGTCTCGCTGCGAACGAGCTCGGCCTCCGCCGGGACATCGTCGAGCAGGGTCGGCGCGAACACCGTTCCACGGCGCCGGCCGCCGGCGACGACGCTGGCGCCCTGCGCGACGGCGAGCTTGACCCGCCGCTCGACCTCGGCAGCCGCCGGCTCGTCGATGACGGTGCCCATCACCGTCGCTTCATCGGCGGGATCGCCGGTGCGGACAGTCTCGATGCGCGCCGTGATGCGCTCGATCATCGTGTCGCGGATCGCCTCGTGCAGATAGAGGCGCTTCACGGCGGCGCAGCTCTGGCCGGCGATCTCGAAGCGATGCTCGATCGCGGTCTGCGCGGCACGGTCGAGATCGGCATCCGGCATCACGATCAGAGGGTCGTTGCCTCCGAGCTCCATCAGGCAGCGCACGAGGCCGGAGGCGTTCTTGAGCGCGAGGCCCGCACTGGGGCCGCCGGTGAAGCTCAGCAGGTCGATATCGCCGCTGGCGATCATCGCCGCGACCTCGGCTCCACCATGGACGACGCTGAACAGCCCCTCCGGGAAGCCCGCCTCGACCGCGAGCACGCCGAGGCGATCGGCCGCGAGCGGAGCCTTCGGCGACGGCTTGGCGACGACGGCATTGCCGGCAGCGATGGCGGGGCCGAGCTTGTGGCAGAGCAAGTTGAGCGGGTAGTTGAACGGCGTGATCGCGCCGACGACGCCGGCCGGCTCGTAGGTGATCGCGGCGAGCTTGCTCGGGGCGCCCGCCACGATCGCCGTCGGCAGCACCTCGCCATGCAGTACGGTGATCGCATCGCCGCTGAGGCGCAGCGTGTTCTGGGCGCGACGGACCTCGTTGCGCGCCTCGGTGATCGTCTTGCCGACCTCCGCGCAGATGATCTGCGCCATGCCTTCGGCATCCTCGGCGAGCAGCGCGGCGAGGCGGTAAAGCAGGCCCTTGCGCTCGGCCGGCGTGCTGAAGCGGAAGGCGCGCCAGGCCTTGCGGGCCGCACGCAGCGCATCGGCGACCGAGACCTCATCGGCGGCCTCGACCGTCCCGACGCTCACGCCGGAGAAGGGGTTGAAGACGTCGATCGCCGGCTGGGCGCGATGTCTGAAAGAGTGTTTCGCGAGAGTGCTGTTCACGGCTCTAGGTCTCCGTCTGATCCATCGAAAAACTGGCGAGCGCGGCGAGAGACACCGGCCGCAGCGGCCAGCGCGGCGGCGACGCCGGCGGCAATGGCTCGCCCCGCAGTTCAGCCAGCGTCGGGCCGCAGAAGCGCCCCTGGCACGCACCCAGCCCGAAGCGCCCCATCAGCCGGATTTCGCGGGCCGAGGCCTCTGCCGGCAGCGCCGTGAAATCGGCATAGCGACGCCCCTCGCAGCGGCAGATCATGGTTTCGGGCGAAGGCAGCGTGGGCGGGCTCTTCAGCGCGTCGGCAAGATCGCGCTGGAACGCGCGCGCCTTGCCGAGTGCTGCCTCCAGCGCTGCAACGGGCACCGCGCGCCCCAGGCGCGCGAGCACGGCGGCGGCGGCGCGCTGGCCATCGAGCAGAGCCGCATCGGCGCCGACAATCTCGCGGCCGTCTCCGGCAAGGACGACCGGGACGTCCGCCTCCGGAGCCGGCAAAGAGATGCCGACGCGGTTCGGTTCGAGCCCGTCATGAACCAGCAGCTGCCGGGCCTGGAGCACGCGTTCGACCGTCCCGAGGCGGACGCGGATCGCCAGCCCCTGCCCGGCCTCGCTGACGCCGAGCACCTCGCTGTCGAGGCGATAGGGCACGCGGTTCAAGGCGAGCGCCGTCGCATAGGCAGCAGCCTCGGCGAGCTGCGGCCCCGCCATCATCAGGCTGGCCAGAGCCTTCGGCCGGCTCCAGGGCTTTCCGCGCTCCAGCACCGCCAGCGGCGGATTGCCGGCGCGGGCCAGCTGCGCCGCGACGGCAAGCAGCAGCGGCCCGCTGCCGGCGACGACGATCGGGCCTTCGGGCGGCCGCCCGGTCTCCTTGAGCAGGACCTGGGCGCCACCGGCGCTCATCACGCCCGGCCGTTCCCAGCCTTCGAACGGACGAATCCTCTCGACCGCGCCCACTGCGACGATCGCGGCCCGGACGGGACGCGCAAAGACCTGGCCGGCCCGGCGATCCTCGCACAGGAACCGCCCTGCCCCGTCGACGCCAAGGAAAACGCTCGATGTCCGCAGCTCGATCCGCGCCGCGACCCGTTCCAGGCGTGACGTCAGCTGGGTCCAGTTGCGTCGGTGCCGAGCCGGACCTCTCCAGATCTGTGGCGCGTCGGGCGCCGGCTGCCGATGGATGGCGCCGCCGAGCCGCTCGCGCTGCTCGACCAGCAGGACCCGCAGGCCGGCCTCCGCAAGGGAGACGGCCGCAGCAACGCCCGCCGGCCCGCCCCCGACGACAAGAATCGGCAGCTCACTCATGGCCTGCTCGCTCATGGTGCGGTCCGAGGCTGGGCGGCGGAGCAAGCCGCATCCCCGGTCGCGCCGGCGTCAGGCAGGCCTCGACGGCGCCTTCGCCCAAGACCGCGACGACGCAGGCCTGACAGGCCCCGATTCCGCAGAAGACGCGCCCCGGCACGATGCCGCCCCCGGCGCCGAGATCGGCGATGCCGGCGCGCAGCAAGGCCGCGGCGATAGTCTCGCCCGGGCGGAAGGAAACCGGGCGATCGATCCAGTAGAAGCACGGATTCATGCCAGAGCCTCGACTCTGGAGAAGCGCTGGGGCGCGAGCATCGAGAGATCGACGCCTGGCGCCTCGCCGAGGATCATCCGGGCGGCGTAGGCACCCATGAACGGGCCCAGGCAGATGCCGTCGCCCTCGAATCCGGTGGCGATGGTGACGCCTCCCAGATGCGGGTGCGGTCCGATGATCGGCAGGCCGTCGCGCGACGCGGTGCGCACGCCGGCGAAAGTCCGCAGCACGCGGCGCTCGCGCAGCGGCGGATAGAGATCGAGGGCATCGCGCAGGATCGCCGAAATCGTGACGGCATCGGTCGTGTGGTCGCAGCGATGCTCCTCGCGGCTGCCGCCGATCAGGAACTGGCCGGTGACCAGCGGATCGATGACGAGGCCGATATGGGCGTTGTCACGGACGATGCCGCGCTTGGCGGCCAGATAGGAGGCCGCCATCAGATGCCCGTCGATCGCCGGCCGACCGGCGGCGGCGCGGTCGGTCACCACCATCTGGCCCTTGCGCGGGATCAGGATGTCGCCGAGCCCGAGCAGGCCGACCGAGCCCATTCCGGCCGCGACCAGCACCGCATCGGCCGCCAGCACGTCGCCCCGGACCGCGACGCCGACTGCCTGCCCGGCCCGCATGACGATCTCGGAGACGGACGCGTTGCGCCGGACCGTGACGCCGCTGCCCTGCAGCAGGCGCTGGGTGATCTCGTAGCCCAGCGCATGCCCGTCATCGGGGATTTCGAGGGCGAAGCAGACGCCGTCGCCGAGGCCGGGAATGCGGCTGAGCAGCGTCGGCCGGTCGACATCGAGCACGCGCTCGCCGGCTGCGGCGAGATCGGCGCCATGCTCGGCGACGAGATCGGCTTCGAGCGGCGTGCGCGCGACCAGGAAGGTCGAGCGGCGATGGAACAGGCCGCCGAGCAATCCATCGGCCTCGCAGGCTCCATAGAACGCGCGGGCGTGACGGGCGAGGTCCATCATCGGCCCGGGCTTCTTGCTCGCGACCGAGACCGCGCCATCCGACGCCCCCGTCGCGCCGGCGGCGGGACCTGACGCGTCGAGCAGGGTCACCCGCGCCCCGGCGGCCGCCAGGAAATGCGCGGCCGCCGCGCCGACGATTCCGGCGCCGATCACGGCGACATGGAGGGAAGCAGAGCGAGCCATGCGAGGCGGCGGGCGTCCTGGAAAACGATGCGCAAGCCTCGTTCGCACGGCCTTCCGGGTCGATCCAAATGATCCGCCCCGACTTGCACCATTGTTTGCAAGTGGCGGAGACGGGCGGCCTATGGATAAGAGTGGGGCTCCCCGCCGCGGAACGAACCATGCGCGAAGCCAATCTGACGCTGATCCAGACCTTCTTCATCGTCGCGCGCGACGGCTCCTATTCGGCCGCGGCACGCAAGCTGGGGATGAGCTACCAGTCGGCCGCGAACCATGTCCGCCGGCTCGAGCAGGTGCTGGAGGAGCGCCTCGTCCTGTCCGAGCAAGGCGCAAAGACGGTGATGCTGACGCCGCGCGGGCGCAGCCTCTACAAGCTGCTGCTGCCGGAGCTGGACACGGTGCTGGCAAGGCTCGAACGCACGCTCGACAAGGAGCGGCCGGTGCTGCGCATCGGCCTGCCGCAGGCGATCTTCTACTATCTGCTGCCGCCGATCCTGACCCGGTTCCGCGAGCTCTTCCCGCAGGTCGAAATCCTCGCCTATGAGCGCGACACCGCCCTGCCGGAGATGATCAAGGATGGCAGCCTCGACCTGTGCATCACCGAACGCTATTTCGGCGACCCGAATGTGCCGCAGCATCTGGTCTGCAGCTATCGGCCGGCGCTCGTCTTCCCGACGGCCTGGGGAGCGGCGCCCGCGCCCGGCGCGATTCGGGAATGGGCGAAGGGCCGCCCCTTCGTGACCTATGAGCCCGGCCAGCTGCTGCGCAACCTCGCCATCGACTATCTGCGTCCGGACGGCTCGGAGATGGAGATCACGATCTCGACCTCCGGCAGTTCGAGCGTGAAGCGCTGCGTCGAGACCGGGCTCGGCTACGCGGTCATCCCGGCCTGGTGCATGGACGGGACCGAGAGCACGGTGACGGCGATCGGCTTGCCGGAACTGCCCGAAATTCCGATCTATTTCGGCGAAGCCAGCTTCCTGGCGCGCAACCCCTACGTCGTCGCATTACGGCGACTATGCGTGGGCTTCACCTCAGCGATGGGCTAGACGCCGCGTCGCTCCGATCGCCGCCGCGACATGATCCGTCTTCCGCGAAGCACCACCCCGATCGCCGGCGATCGGACAGCGGGCGTTTGACGCCTCAGCGGGGAGCCAGACTTGTCAGTTGGCGGATCTGCGGCTGCGGAGCTGCGGGCTCTCGTCCTGCGCCGGATGGCGCTTCGCCTCGCCCTTGCGGAGCGCATCGCTGACAGCCGCGAAAACGGGTTGTTGAACCCGAGACTCGCCTGACCGCTCAACGGTTTTAAGGGAGGTTGCTAAGCAAGAAAGTGGAGTGGCGCGCCCGAAAGGATTCGAACCTCTGACCCTCAGATTCGTAGTCTGATGCTCTATCCAGCTGAGCTACGGGCGCGTGCCGCGGAGGCGATTGACGTCGTCTCCGTCGATGAATGCGGACTTAAAGGCTTCGTCCGCGCTTGGCAAGCCCGTTCGTGCAGGTTCGCGCCAGGTTTTTTCGCCATCCACAGATCGCCCTGCGGCGCGCTGTGGCGGCTGCGGGTCAGAGCGCCGCGATCCGGGCGGCGGGCCGCTTGGGCAGCTTCTCGGCCATGCCGTAGAGCGCCTCGCGCCGGTCGAGCTCGCGCCAGACATCCTCCGGCGTGATGCCGATCCCGGCCCAGAGCACCACGAGATTGTAGACGAGGTCGGCGCTTTCCTCGATCGCGGCCTGGCGCCGGCCGCGCACCGCCTCGAGCGCGACCTCGACCGCCTCCTCCGCCAGCTTCTTCGCCATTTTGGGCACGCCGGCGCGCGCCAGCCGCGCAGTGCGCGACAGGCCGGGGTCGCGGCGGCGGGCATCGAGGACGGCGGCGTGGAGCCTGGAGACGGAATCGGTCATTCCGCCAGGATCGCCCGCGCATGTAAGGCTTTCGTGACAGTCGCGCGGCTTGTGCTGACCGCCGGCGCGGCGGCCTTGGGCTCAGCCCGCCGCGAACGGCTCGAACAGGCGCGCCACCTCGACATAGACCTCGCGCTTGAACGGGATGATCAGCGCAGGCGTCTCGGCCAGCGGCACCCAGCGCCAGGCGTCGAACTCCGCCTTGTGACCGCCGACGGGGGTGAGGATGTCGATCTCGTCCTCGTCGCCCTCGAAGCGCAGCGCGAACCATTTCTGCGCCTGGCCGCGATAGCGCCCGCGCCAGGCCTCCTTGCCGATCTCCCGCGGCAGGTCGTAGCTCAGCCAGCCCGGCGCCTCGGCCAGCAGCGAGACGGAGGCGACGCTGGTCTCCTCGCGCAGCTCGCGATAGGCGGCGGCGAGCGGCGCCTCGCCGGGATCGATCCCGCCCTGCGGCATCTGCCATTCATGGCCGGGCGCGACATGCTCGCGCTGGCTGCGATTAGCGCGCCGGCCGACGAAGACGTGCCCCTCGCGGTTGAACAGGGCCAGTCCGACACAGGGCCGGTAGCCCGCGGGCGGTCGCGTCATCATCTCAGGGAACCGGTGCTCTGCGGATTGCGGAAACTGCGGGCGGCGCTGACCGGGACGAGGACGAGGCCCTTGCCCTCCAGCGTGCGGGCCCAGCGGCCGATGCGCTCGACCGTGACCGGCAGGGCGCTCGCCGTCGCCACCGCGATGCCGAGTTCGCGCGCCAGCAGTTCGAGGCGCTGCAACTCGGCGTCGATCGCCTCGCCGCGCGCCACCGTGTCGAGCGCGATGTCGGCCTTCAACGCCGGGATGCGCGCGCGCGCCGCGCCGGGCGCCAGCAGGCTGCGGGCGGAGGAGCCGTCGTCGACCACCATCAGCCCGCGCCCGGCGATCTCGCGCAACAGCGGCGACAAGGCCGCCTCGTCGGCAGTGAGGCGGCCGCCCAGGAAGTTGACGATGCCGACATAGCCGGTGAAGCGCCCGAGCGCCCAGCGCAGCCTGTCGAGGTTCTCCGCGCCCTTCGGCCCGGTCAGCAGCGTGTGCGGCCCCGGATCGTTGTCGGGATAGTCGAACGGCTCCATCGGAACCTGCAGGAAGGCCTCGTGACCGTCGGCCCGGGCGCGCGCCACGGTCTTCTCGAGATCGGCGCCATAGGGCGCGAAGGCGAGCGAGACCTCGCCCGGCAGCCGCGCGATCGCCTCGCTGGTCGCGCTCTGGCTGATGCCGAGGCCGCCGACCAGGATGGCGATGCGCCCGACCGGCGCGACGGAGGGCGCCGGTCCGAGCGGACGGGCATAGACCTGCAGCGGCGTGACGCCGTCGCCGACCTTCGGCAGCGGGCCCTGGCGGGTGCGCTCGACCAGCCGCGGATCGGGCGACGGGGCGAGCCAGACGCCGCCCTCGTCGGGAATGGTGATGACGATCGCGCCGGGCACGTCGGAACCGGGACGCACCACGGTGACGCCGGCCTGCGATTCGAGCTGGCCGGCTGTGGCCGGGCCGCCCGCCTGGCGCACCGGCGCGGTTTCGGCGACGGGCTGCGCCGCGGCCTGCTCCGGCGCGGGCGGCCTGATCCTGATCTCGGCGATGGCGATCGGCTCGCCGCCATCGGGATCGCGCTTCACCAGGGCATAGAGGACGAGGCCGGCGAGCAGGGCTCCGAGCGCGATGCCGCCGCCGCGCAGGGCATGGCGAAGCCAGCGCGGCCGCCGGCGGCGCAGCCGCCTGCCCTGCCCCAAGGGCCGATCGAGATCGCTGAGCGGCAGTCCCGCCAAGAAGCCGTCCCCCGCTGCTGCGGTCCGGGCCGAATCAGCCCGCTGCGCTAGAGTCGGATGATTCGCCCCGGAATCAACCGCCAATGCGGAAAACGCCCCTCACGGGGCGTTGTCGCGCGACAGGGGCGGCCGGTGCCGCCCCGTCTGGATCCTCGTGGCGTCAGTCCTGCTTCTTCGGCTCGTCCTGAGCCGGCTTCGCCTCGACAGGTGCCGGGGCCGGCGTCGGGGCGGGCGCGGCGGCGTCCTTCTTGACGCCGCGCAGCAGGTCGAGCGCCGCGGAGAGCTGGGTGTCCTTGGCCGGGTCGGTCGGGACATAGGAGGGCGAGCCGGTCTGCTCGTCCTTCTCGTCGCCATTGCGCAGATGGCCCTTGAGCGAGGCCTCGCCCTTGTTGTCGACCTTGTCCTTCAGCTCGGCCGGCACGTCCTGGATGATCTCGACGTCGGGCGTGATGCCCTTCGCCTGGATCGAGTTGCCGGACGGGGTGTAGTAGCGCGCCGTGGTGAGCCGCAGCCCGCCATTGTCGCCGAGGCGGATGACGGTCTGCACCGAGCCCTTGCCGAAGGAGCGCGAGCCCATCACGGTCGCGCGCTTGTGGTCCTGCAGGGCGCCGGCGACGATCTCGGCCGCCGAGGCCGAGGAGCCGTTGATCAGCACGACGATCGGCTTGCCCTTGGTCAGGTCGCCGGCCTTAGCGTTGAAGACCTGGGTCTCCTCGGCGTTGCGGCCGCGCGTCGAGACGATGCGCCCGCGATCGAGGAAGGCGTCGGAGACCAGCACCGACTGGTCGAGACGGCCGCCGCGGTTGTTGCGCAGGTCGATGATGTAGCCCTTCAGCTTGTCGGAGCCGATCTCGCTGTCGAGCTTGTCGATGGCCTTGCGCAGGCCCTCATAGGTCTGCTCGCTGAAGGTGCCGATGCGGATGTAGCCGACATCCTTCTCGACGCGCTCCTCCACCGCCGGGACGACGATGTTCGAGCGGGTCAGCGTGAACTCCAGCGGCTCTGGCTTGCCGGCGCGCTCGATCTTCAGCACGACCTGGGTGTTGATGATGCCGCGCATCTTCTCGACCGCCTGATTGAGGCTGAGCCCCTTCACCTCGGCGCCGTCGATCTGGCGGATGATGTCGCCGGTCAGGATGCCGGCCTTGGAGGCGGGCGTGTCGCGAATCGGGCGGGCGACCTTGAGGACGCCGTCCTCCATCGTCACCTCGATGCCCAGCCCGCCGAACTGGCCGCGCATGTCGATGTCCATGTCGCGGAAGCTCTTGGCGTCGAGGAACGCCGAATGCGGATCCAGCGACGAGACCATGCCGTTGATCGCGGCCTCGATGAGCTTCTGCTCGTCGGGCTTCTCGACATAGTCGGTGCGGATCTTCTCGAAGATGTCACCGAAGAGGTTGAGGCTGCGATAGACCTCGGCGGAGGCCGCCACGGCCCGGTTCGAGGTGAACAGACCCGTCTGCGTCGCAAGACCGGTGAGCCCCGCCCCGGCGATCGCGCCTGCGAGAACGAGAGAGACCTTGCGCATCATCCGCGAACCTTTTCGCTTTGCGGTTTTGTCCACCACGGCGCCGGATCGATCGACACGCCGTCTTTTCTGAATTCGACATAGAGGACCGGCTCCCCGGTCCCCGCCCCGACATTGGCGGCGGCGGCCTCTGCCGTCTCGCCCATTGCCGCGACCGGTTCGCCGGCGAGCACGAACTGGTTCAGCGAAACATCGATACGCTGCATGCCCGCCAGAAGGATATAGTAGCCGTTGCCGGCGTTGAGTATCAAGAGTTGGCCGAAGGACCGGAACGGTCCCGCATACACCACCCAGCCATCCGAAGGTGACGAAACAACGGCGTTGGGCCGCGTGGAGAACGAGATTCCGCGCGCGGGCGCCCCCATATCGTCCGGCGCGCCGAAACCACGCAATCGTGATCCCGCCACCGGCAGCGGCAGCATGCCCCGCGCCTCATTGAAGGCGATCTTCGGCGCCAGCCGCGCCGGGTCGCGGAAGGCGAGCTTGGCCATGCGCTCGCGCTGCTCGCGCGTCTCCGCCTCCAGCGCGGCGCGCGCCGCCTCCGCCGCGCGATTCGCCGCCGAGATGTCCTTCTCCATGCGCTCGACGAAATCGCGCAGGGTCTTCGCCTCGGCGGCCAGCGCGCTCGCGGCGCGGCGCTGGGCCTCGATGTCGCGCGCCGCGCCCGTCTCGCGCTCGCGCCGCGCCTCGACGAGGGAGGCCAGGCGCGTGCGCTCGCCGGCGAGATCCTCCATCTCCTGCGCGATCGCCTGGCGTTCGCTGGCGATGCCGTCGCGCAGGCGCACCAGTTCGGCGAGATCGGTGGCGAGGATGGTGATCTCCTGGCGAAGATCGGGAACCACGGCGCCGAGCAGCATGGAGGCCCGCACCGCCTCGAGAATGTCCTCCGGCCGCACCAGAACCGCCGGCGGCGGGCGCCGGCCGATACGCTGCAGCGCCGCCAGCACCTCGGCGATCAGCCCGCGGCGGCTGTCCAGCGAGCGGCGGATCGCCGCCTCGCTGCTCTGCAGCAGGCCGAGCCGCTTTTCCAGCGCCGCGAGCCGCCCCTCGGCCGCTTGCGTCTTGCCGGCGGCGTCGAGCAGGGCGGCGTTGAGCCGCGCCCGGTCGGCCCGGATCTCGGCGATCTCGGCCTCCAGCCGGGCGCGCGCCTCGGCATTGCCGGCGAGCCGCGCCTCGATCGCCTTGAGCTCGGCCTCGCGCGCCTGCTTCTCCTCGCGCTTGCGCTGCATCTCCCCGGCGAAGCGCTCGGCCTCGGGCGCCTGCGCCTCCGGCTCCTGCGCCGCAAGGGGCCCAGCGAGCAGGCAGCCGCAGACGAGCAGCGGCAAGGCGGCCGCGGCGCGGCGGCGAATCGGGGCGGCCTTGCGGGTCATGCCCGATGATAGGGGTGGCGGGACATGATCGTCATCGCCCGGTAGAGCTGTTCGAGTGCCAGGGCGCGCACGATCTGGTGCGGCATGGTCAGCGCGCCGAAGCACAACACCAGCCCGGCCCGCTCGCGGATCTCCTGCGCCAGCCCGTCCGCCCCGCCGATCACCAGCGTCGCCGTGGGGGTGCCGGCGTCGCGCGCTGCCGCGAGACGGTTCGCGAAGGCCTCGCTGTCGAGGCTGCGGCCGCGCTCGTCGAGCGCGATCACCAGCCCGGAGGCCGGCAGGCGCTCGCCGATCAGGCGCGCTTCCTCGCGCTGGCGCTCCTCTGGCCGGCGCGCCCGGCTCTCCGCCAGCTCGACGATGTCGGGGCCGGAGAAGCCGAGGCCGCGCGCGAGCCCAAGCCCGCGCTCGTGATAGCGGCTGCAGAGGTCACGCTCCGGCCCGTCCTTGAGACGGCCGACGGCGATCAGGCCGAGGCGCATGGCGAGCCGGCGTCAGCCGACCAGACGCTCATGCGGCCTGTCGGCGCCCCACATCTTCTCGAGATTGTAGAACTGGCGCACTTCGGGCCGGAAGATGTGGATGATCAGGTCACCGGTATCGATCAGCACCCAGTCGCAGGCCGGCTGGCCCTCGACCTTCGGCGTCGGATAGCCCGCGGCCTTGAAGGCCTCGATCAGGCTGTCAGCGATGGCACCGACATGACGGTTCACCCGGCCGGAGGCGATGATCAGGGCATCGGCCAGGGATGTCTTGCCGACGAGATCGATCACCGTGATGTCCTCGGCCTGCATCTCCTCGAGGATGCGCAGGGCGAGCTCGACGCCGGCGGCGGCAGGGTTCTCGGTGATATGGGCCGGCGGCAGCGGGCTTGGTTCCGCTTCGCCGATGGGTTCACGGGTCAGTTCAGTGTCCTCGCCTGACGACGCGCTCATGGCGCGACGGGTTTCATTTTAGGGCTGGAGGCCCTCGACTTCAACTGCGTCGGCGCTTTCGCGCAGTTTTGTCGAGGACAGATCGGAGCGCCGGCCGTGCAGGAATATCCAGGCCGGTGGGGTGCGCACCGCCAGCGCCGCGCCCTGATTCTCGGGCAGGCGCCAGCGCGCCATCCAGTTCGCCGCCGGCGAGGCGACCGAGACATGGGTGGTGCCCGGCCGGTCGATCACCGCGATCGGCATCATCCGCGCGATCGCCCGCCACTCGTTCCAGCGATGGAAATTGGCGAGGTTGTCCGAGCCCATGATCCAGACGAAGCGCACGCCGGGGCAGCGCCGCATCAGCGCCCGCAGCGTGTCCGCCGTATAGCGGGTGCGCATCTTGGCTTCGATCCCGGTTATGTGGATCCGGCCATGGTCGGCGAGCTCGCGCGCCTGCTGGAGGCGGTCGGCCAGCGGCGGCAGGCTGTTGTTGTTCTTCAGCGGATTGCCGGGCGTGACGAGCCACCAGACACGGTCGAGCTGCAGGCGCCGCAGCGCCGTGATGCTCGCCATGCGATGGCCGTCATGGGGCGGGTTGAAGCTCCCGCCGAACAGCCCGACGCGCAGCCCGGGGGCGTGCGGCGGCAGGCGCAGATCCTCGCGCCTCACGGGCGTACCTGTCCCCGGCCGTGTACCCGGTACTTGAAGGAGCACAGCTGCTCGACGCCGACGGGGCCGCGCGCATGCATGCGCCCGGTGGCGATGCCGATCTCGGCGCCGAAGCCGAACTCGCCGCCATCGGCGAACTGGGTCGAGGCGTTGTGAACGACGATGGCCGAATCGACCTCCGCCAGGAAGCGTTCCGCCGCCGCTTCGTCGGCGGTGACGATCGCGTCGGTGTGGTGCGAGCCGTAAGCCTCGATATGGGCGATGGCCGCGTCGAGCCCGTCGACGACCTTCACCGCGATGATGCGGTCGAGGAACTCGGTCGCCCAGTCCGCCTCCCCGGCCGCGACGACGCGCGGATCGACCGCGACGGTCGCGGCGTCGCCGCGCACCTCGCAGCCCGCATCGAGCAGGGACTGGACCAGCGGCGCCAGATGCGTCCCGGCGCAGGCCTGGTCGACCAGCAGCGTCTCGGCCGCGCCGCAGACGCCGGTGCGGCGCAGCTTGGCGTTCAACAGGATGCTGCGCGCCATGGCGAGATCGGCCGCGGCATGGACGTAGACATGGCAGTTGCCGTCGAGATGGGCGAAGACCGGCACGCGCGCATCAGCCTGCACCCTGGCGACCAGGCTCTTGCCGCCGCGCGGCACCACCACGTCGACATTGCCGCCGAGCCCGGCGAGAATCGCCCCCACCGCATCGCGGTCGCGCGTCGGCACCAGCTGGATCGCCTCGCGCGGTAGGCCGGCGTCGGCGAGGCCCGCCTGCATCGCCTCAGCGATGGCCGAGGCGGTGCGGAAGCTGTCGGAGCCGGCGCGCAGGATCGCGACATTGCCGCTCTTCAGGCACAGCGCGCCGGCATCGGCGGTGACGTTGGGCCGGCTCTCGAAGATCACCGCGACGATGCCGAGCGGCGTCGCGACCCGCTCGAACTCCAGCCCGTTCGGCCGGGTCCACTGCGCCAGCACCCGCCCGACGGGATCGGGCAGCGCGGCGATCTCGGCCACGGCCGCGGCGATGGCTTCCAGCCGCGCCGGGTCGAGCGCCAGCCGGTCGATGAAGGAGGCGGCCTGGCCGGCGGCGCGCGCATCGGCGAGGTCGGCCTCGTTGGCGGCGAGGATGGCCGGCGCCTGCGCGCGCAGAGCCTCGGCCATCGCCGTGAGGGCGGCGTCGCGGCGCGCGGACGGCGAATTGGCGACCTGCCGGGCGGCCGCCCGCGCCGCGCGGCCGAGCGCCAGCATCAGCGCGGCGACGTCGCCGTTCTCGTTATCGGGCGCGGGAATCCGCCGTGCGCTCTCAGTCGTCATTCTGGGCCCGATGCTTCCTCATGCGCCGCGATCGTAGCCGACCCGCAGCGCCATGTCGTCCCGGTGCACCATTTCGGCCCGTCCGGGATAGCCCAGAATGGCCGGGATGTCGCGCGAGGCGGTGCCGAGCACCCGTCCGGCCTCGTGCGCGTCATAGGCGACGAGCCCCCGGCCGATCTCGACGCCGTCGCGATCGCGGATCGTCACCGCGTCGCCGCGGCTGAAGGCGCCCTCGATGCGGGTGACGCCGACCGGCAGAAGGCTGGCGCCGCCGGCGAGCGCGCGCGCGGCGCCCTCGTCGACATGCAGCGTGCCGCGCGGCTCCAGCGTGCCGGCGATCCAGGTCTTGCGCGCCGTCGCCGGCGTCGAATGGCTGAGGAACCAGGTGCAGCGCCCGCCCTCGGCGATGCGCCGCAGCGGATTCTTGCCGCGCCCGTCGGCGATCAGCATATGGGCGCCGCCGGCGGTCGCGATCTTGCCCGCCTCGATCTTGGTGCGCATGCCGCCGCGCGAGAGCTCGGAGGCCGCCCCGCCGGCCATCGCCTCGATCGCCGGGGTGATCGCCGGCACCAGCGGGATCAGCTGGGCCGAAGGGTCGGCCTGCGGCGGCGCGGTGTAGAGCCCGTCAATGTCGGAGAACAGCACCAGCAGGTCGGCGCCGGCCATGGTGGCGACGCGCGCCGCCAGCCGGTCGTTGTCGCCATAGCGGATCTCCGAGGTGGCGACCGTGTCGTTCTCGTTGATCACCGGCACCGCGCGCAGGTCGAGCAGGCGACCGAGCGTGGCACGGGCGTTGAGATAGCGCCGGCGCTCCTCGGTATCGGCGAGGGTCAGCAGGATCTGCCCGGCGACCAGCCCGTGATGGCCGAGCGCCTCGGCCCAGTTGCGGGCGAGCGCGATCTGGCCGATCGCGGCGGCCGCCTGGCTTTCCTCGAGCTTCAGCGCACCGGCCGGCAGCTTCAGCACGGTGCGTCCAAGCGCGATGGCGCCCGACGAGACCACGAGCACGTCGGCGCCGCCGGCATGCAGCTCGGCGAGGTCCTCCGCCAGCGCCGCGAGCCAGGCATGGCGCAGCCGCCCGGCGGCGCGGTCGACCAGCAGCGACGAGCCGACCTTCACGACGATCCGGCGGAACTGGGCGAGGGCGGGCGTGCTCACGCGGATGAAACCGATACTGGACGATGGCGGCGCGACGAGGGGCGCACCGGGATCCGGGGATGCCTGACGTTTCGTCTTGGGCAATTCCGCGCGCTTGTAAAGCACGCGACACGCAACCCGCCCTTCCGCGAGCGCAGGCGGGGCGGCATCATCCGGTCGCCTCGAGCACGGTCGCCAGCCAGAAGAACTGGTAGCCGATATGGAAGGCGGCGACTGCCAGTTGCACCGAGCGCCGCCGCGTCAGGCAAGCGACGACGCACAGCGCCAGGCCGAGCGGGATCTGCACGACATAGGCCGTGCTGAACTGCCCCCAATGCTCAGCGCCCTTGATCGCGGTGTCGACGATGTCGAAGAAGAAGGTCAGTGCGAACAGGCCGAAGAACCAGCGCCTTCGGTCGAGGAAGAACTCCTCGTAGTCGCCATACTCGTCGAGATCGTCGGGGAAGAGCAGCGCCGAGATCAGGAACAGCGTGATCGCGTAGAAGATCAGGAACAGGAAGATGCCGAAATTCAGGTTCGGCACCCGCGACAGCGCGAACTCCCACCACCAGAACAGCACCAGCTCGACCAGCATCGAGAACACCCACATCAGGTGGATGGCCGAGCGGCGGTGGCGCTTGGGGTGCTGGATCAGCCCGGCGATCCCGGTGAGCAGGCGGGTGATGCCGAGCCCGATCACCATGCCCATCACGATGCGGATATGCGGGAAGAGTTCGTGGCTGGGCGCTGGGTCCATGGAGCCTCGTCGAACGCGATCGCCAGGAGCCGCGATCGCCAAGAGCAAAGCATGAGGCCTCGCCGCGACCAAGCCCGCCTCCTCGCGCATTCTCCGCGAAGGCCCTCCGGACGGCGCGACCCGAGGCCTGGGCGGCGCAGCCCAGGCGCCGCGCAGCGGCTGCGAACCGGAAAAGCGCACGCCCGTTTGAAAAATACTGGCGTTTCGCCGGCTTGTCTGCTAGCCGAGCCGCAATTCGATCATCCGTCCCGCCCCGGGACCGCTTTTGCGTCCGCGATCCGGACGAGGATTTCAGGAGAGTTGTGAATGCAGGTTCTCGTGCGCGACAACAACGTCGACCAGGCTCTTCGCGTTCTGAAGAAGAAGATGCAGCGCGAAGGCGTGTTCCGCGAGATGAAGCGTCGCGCCGCCTACGAGAAGCCCTCCGAGCGCCGCGTGCGCGAGCAGGCCGACGCCGTGCGCCGCGCCCGCAAGCTGGCCCGCAAGCAGGCCCAGCGCGAAGGCCTCATCGCCAAGCCGAAGCCCCGCGTTCGCGGCTGAAGCCGAGGCGAGGCCCGCGTCGGGGGCGCATCGGCTGCGCACCCATGTCGGTAGCCATCGCGACGTTTTTCCCGTAAATCGCTGCGCGCGGGCACCGCTTTCGCCCGTGCAACAGAGAGAAGGCCCGCCTTGAAGAACCCGAACGACCGCCATTTCACCGACCGTCAGGCCAAATCCGCCAGTGCGAAGAAGGCCCTGCTGGAGCGTTTCAAATCGCGCCCCGGCCCGGACGACCCGGTAATGGTGCAGCGACGGGCCGAGCGCGAGGCGATCGCCGCGGCGCGCCTCGCCCGCGAGGCGGAGAAGGAAGAGGCTCGCCGCGAGGCCGAGCGTCTGGCGGCCATCGAGCGCGCCGCCCGCGAGGAGGCCGAACGCATCGCCGAGGCCGAGCGCGAGGCGATCCGCAAGGCCGAGCAGGCCAAGCGCGATGCCGAGCGTCCGCGCCGCGTCCTGCTCGAAGCCGTGCAGTACATGGAAATGCGGGTGGCCGGCAAAGGCCGCCGCTGAGCCGAGCGCGCAGCGCAAGACCAGAAGAAGCCGCCTCCGGGCGGCTTTTTTATTTCCCTAAGGGAACATCACTCTTTCCCTGACGGATCAAAGTTACCCCTCCTTGGCTCTTGCCTTCCCGGTCCGCGACCGGAAGTCTTGCGGATCAACGGCCGCAAGAGCCGCAATAGACCGTTCCGGCACCGCCGGCGCGGCCTCAGGGAGGGAAGCATGACGTCAGACGCGACGACGACTCGCGCCGACAGGCGCCGTTTTCTCAAGATCGCCGGACTGGCCGGGGCGGGCACGATCGCCATGCCGCAGGTCAGCCGGGCCCAGACCGTCACCTGGAAATTCCAGTCGACCTGGCCCACCAAGGACATCTTCCACGAATTCGCCGGTGACTTCGCCAAGCGGGTCAACGAGATGACCGGCGGCCGGCTCAAGCTGGACGTGCTGGCGGCCGGCGCGGTGGTGCCCGCCTTCCAGCTCCAGGACGCGGTGCATGCCGGCATCCTCGATGGCGGCCACGGCGTCAGCGCCTACTGGTACGGCAAGAACAAGGCCTTCTCGCTGTTCGGCACGCCGCCGGCCCTGGGCTGGGACGCCACCAACTTCCTGTCCTGGATGAACTATGGCGGCGGCTACGACCTCTACAACGATCTCGTCACCAACCAGATGAAGCTCAACATCGTCGGCCTGTTCTCCGGGCCGATGCCGTGCCAGCCGCTCGGCTGGTTCAAGAAGGAGCTGAAGACGGCGGACGACTTCAAGGGACTGAAATACCGCACCGTCGGCCTCGCCGCCGATCTCAAGCGCGAGATGGGTGCGGCGGTCACCATCCTCGCCGGCGGCGAGATCGTGCCGGCCCTGGAGCGCGGCGTCATCGACGGGGCGGAGTTCAACAATCCCTCTTCCGACGCCATCCTCGGCTTCTCCGACGTGGCCAAGGTCTTCATGCTGCAGAGCTACCATCAGGCGGCGGAGAGCTTCGAGCTGCTGTTCAACAAGGGCAAGTTCGACGCGCTCTCCGGCGAGCAGAAGGCGATCGTCAAATATGCCGCCGAGGCCGCGTCCTCCGACATGAACTGGAAGGCGATCGATCGCTATTCCAAGGATCTCGAGATGCTGCGCGGCAAGGGCGTCAACGTGATCAAGACGCCCGAGGCGATCCTCAAGGCCCAGCTCGCCGCCTGGGACAAGGTGCTCGAGAAGCTCGGTGGGGAGAACGCCTTCTTCAAGAAGGTGGTCGATTCGCAGAAGGCCTGGGCCAAGCGCACCGTCGCCTACGAGCTGATCAACACCCCGCCGGCCGAGCTCGCCTACGACCACTTCTTCAAGAGCTGACGCTGCGCCTGCGCGTCACCGGGCCGGGAAACCGGCGTCGGTGACGCCGGCGACGAGAGCGGTCTCCGCGGCACGTCCCCGTGCCCGCGGCGATCAGCGCCCGCCACCGCCGCGGCTGGCGGCGGGCGTTCGCGCCCGGCCGCGTTGCGGACCGGCGGCCCCCGCCTTCCTCCTGCACCGGGACGATGCGATGCGTTGGATTCTCGCCGTCGACAGGGTCAATACCGCCATCGGCAAGCTTGCCGGCTGGACGATCCTGATCCTCACTCTGGCGATCTGCTACGAGGTCTTCGCCCGCTACGCGCTGCGCAGCCCGACCGAATGGGCCTTCGACGCGAGCTACATCCTCTACGGCACGCTGTTCATGCTGGCCGGTCCCTACACGCTGGCGCGCAACGCCCATGTCCGCGGCGACTTCCTCTACCGCGCCTGGGCGCCGCGCACGCAGGCCTGGCTCGACCTCGTGCTGTTCTTCCTGTTCTTCTTCCCGGGCATCATCGCCCTCGCCTGGGCCGGCTACAACTTCGCCGCCTTCTCCTGGGCGATCCGCGAGCATTCCTCCAATTCGCCCAACGGCCCGCCGCTCTACCACTTCAAATCGCTGATCCCGATCGCCGGCGTGCTGATGACGGTCCAGGGCATCGCCGAGGTCGGGCGCTGCATCATCTGCCTGCGGACGGGGCAATGGCCGCCGCGGCTGCACGATGTCGAGGAGACCGAGAAGGTCATCCTCGACCATGCGGCCGAGCTCTCCGGCTCCTCCCAGCAGAAGGCGATCTGAATGTTCGGCATGACCAATCCCGAGCTGGGCGTGCTGATGCTCGGCCTGTTCATCGTCTTCATCATGTTCGGCTTCCCGATCGCCTTCACCCTGATGGCCCTGGGCGTCGGCTTCGGCTATATGGCGATGGGCGACACCATCTTCGCCCTGGTGGTGCAGCGGACCTATTCGGTGATGGCGAGCGACGTGCTCGTCTCGATCCCGCTCTTCATCTTCATGGGCTACATCATCGAGCGGGCGAACATCCTCGACCGGCTGTTCCATTCGCTGCAGATCGCGCTCGGCAACGTGCCGGGCTCCCTCGCCATCGCGACGCTGGCGACCTGCGCCATCTTCGCCACCGCCACCGGCATCGTCGGCGCCGTGGTCACGCTGATGGGGCTGCTCGCCTTCCCGGCCATGCTGCGCGCTGGCTACGATACCCGCCTCTCGGCCGGCGTGGTCTGCGCCGGCGGCTGCCTCGGCATCCTGCTGCCGCCGAGCGTGATGCTGATCCTCTACGGCGCGACCGCCGGCGTCTCGGTGCCGAAGCTCTATGCCGGCGCCTTCTTCCCCGGCCTGCTGCTGGCGGCGCTCTACATGATCTACGTGCTGGTGCGCTGCATCATCAATCCGGCGCTGGCCCCGAAGCTGCCGCGGGAGGAGACCGAGGTACCCTGGAGCACCGCACTCCGGGCGCTGGCGACCAGCTTCTTCCCGCTGACCCTGCTGATCATGTCGGTGCTGGGCGCCATCTTCTTCGGCTTCGCCACGCCGACGGAGGCCGCCGGCGTCGGCGCCATGGGCGCGCTGCTGCTCGCCGCGGCCTATCGCTCGCTCAGCTTCGGCAAGGTCAGGGAATCGGTGGTCCTCACCGCCCGCACCTCGGCCATGGTCTGCTGGCTCTTCGTCGGCTCCTACATCTTCTCCTCGATCTTCGCGATCCTCGGCGGGCACGAGCCGATCAAGACGCTGGTGCTGGCGCTCGACCTGTCGCCGACCATGTTCCTGATCACCGCGCAGATCATCATCTTCATCCTCGGCTGGCCGCTGGAATGGACCGAGATCATCGTGATCTTCGTGCCGATCTTCCTGCCGCTGCTCGAGCTGTTCCAGATCGATCCGCTGTTCTTCGGCATCCTGATCGCCCTGAACATCCAGACCTCGTTCCTGTCGCCGCCGGTGGCGATGGCGCCCTTCTATCTCAAGGGCATCGCACCGCCACATGTCAGCATCAACCAGATCTTCGCGGGGGTGATGCCCTATCTCGGCCTCGTCCTGTTCGCGATGGTGATCGTCTACGTCTTCCCGGGCGTGGCGCTCTGGCTGCCGAGATACCTGTACGGCTGAGGGGGCGGGGGCCGGCGGGACATGGTGCCCGCCGGCCTCAGTCGAAGGTCGGCAGCAGCGCCTGCGCGAAGGCGCGATAGCGCGCGAAGGCCGGCGCATAGGCGGCAGCGGCGGCCAGATCGGGCAGGAAGCGCCGCTCGGCGCGGGTGAAGCCGGCCGCGGCAGTGGCGTGATCCGGCTGGAGGCCGAGGCCGACGCAGGCGATGGCGGCGAGGCCGAGCGTGGTCAGCTCGTGATCGGCCAAGCGGACCAGCGGCACGCCGAGCACGTCCGCCTTGATCTGCGCCAGCAGGTCGTTGCGCGCCAGCCCGCCCGCCAGCCTGATCTCGCGCGGCGCGGCGCCGCCCTCGCCGATCGTCGCGACGATATGGGCGAGCGAGAAGGCGAGCCCCTCATAGACTGCGCGCGCGATCGCCGCCTGCCCGGTATCGAGCCCGAGGCCGAGCAGCGCGCCGCGCGCCCGCGGCTTCCACCAAGGCGTGCGCTCGCCGGCAAGATAGGGCAGGAAGCTCAGCCCCTCGGCCCCCGGTGCCACGGAAGCCGCCGCCGCGTCGATCGCCGCGAAATCGGCGTCGCGCAGCAAGGTCCGGCGCGCCCATTCCAGCGTGCTGCCGGCGGCCGCCGTCGAGCCGCGCAGCAGCCAAGCCGCACCGAAGGGCACGCTGTAGACCCGCTGTGCGGGATCATCGACCGGCGCTGCCGAGGCCAGGCCGAAGGAGGTGACCGTGCCCGAAATGTCGAGCGCCTCGCCCGGCTGCGCGATGCCGCTGCCGAGATAGGCGCATTTGCTGTCGAAGGTCGCGGCGATCACCGGGATCGTGCCGCCGCCGAAGCGCCCAGCCAGCCCGGCGGCCAGCGGCGCGATGGTTTCGCCGATCGCAACCGGTCGCCCGAAGCGCGGCGCCTCCGCCGGCGACAGGCCGAGCCTGGCCTCGGCATCGGCCGGCCCGAGGCGCAGCGCCGTATAGGCGTTGAGGGTGGCGCAGCCGCTGAGATGGAAGCTCAGCCAGCCGGTGGCATCGACGAAATGCCGGGTCCGGGCCGCGATCTCCGGCTGCTCGCGGCACAGGCGCAGCCAATGCGGCCAGGGGTCGGAGATCAACGGGCGATAGCGCGCCTGGGCCCCGAAGGCGGTCGCGACACGGGCCACATCCGGCAGGGAGCGGCTGTCGGTGTACATCGCCGCCTGCGTCAGCGGCGTGCCGTCTCCATCGAGCGCGACATAGCCGGCGAGCGGGCCGGCGGCGGTGACGGCATCCGGCCTGATGCCGGCCTTCGCCGCCTCGTCCAGCGCCGCGTCGAGCAGCGCCCGCCAATGCGCCGGCGACTGCTCGAAGCGCTCTCCCGCGACCTCGGACTCGACCGGCGCGCCCCAGGACCACAGACGGCTGCCATCGCTGCCCAGCGCCGAGACCCGCAGGCTCTGCGTGCCGAGATCGACCGCGAGCAGGGTGCGGATACCGCCCGCCCGGCTCATCGCCCGCCGCCGAGTTCCGCCAGCACCGCGGCATTCGCCGCCATGCCCTTGACGATCATCGAGCGGTCGGAGCCGAGCGCGACGAAGCGATAGCCCAGCGCCGCATAGGCCTTGGCCTGCTCGGCATTGCGCACCAGCGAGCCGGCGAGCTTGCCATGGGCGGCGGCGGCCGCCGCCACCTTCTCCAGCGCCGCCCGGAAGGCTGGCACCGCCGGATCGCCATCGAGCCCCAGTGCGATGCCGAGATCGGTCGGCCCGACGAAGAGCACGTCGATGCCGTCCACCGCCGCGATCGCCTCGACATTCGCCAGGCCGAGCGCCGATTCGATCTGCGCCACCATCAGGAGATTGTCGTTCACCTCGGCGAGATAGCGCCGGTACTGCAGCCCGTAGTCGCTGTTGCGGGTCGAGGTCGCGGCGCCCCGCATCCCGAGCGGCGGGATGCGGGCATAGCGCATCACCGTCTGCGCCTGCTCTTGCGTCTCGACATTCGGGATCATCAGCCCGGCCGGGCCGAGATCCAGCACCTGCTTGAACATGTCGGCCTCGATCACCGGCACGCGCACGATGGCGGCGGTGTCGAAGCGGGCCATGGCCTGGAGCTGGTGCGCCAGCTCGCGATGGTCGCGCGAGCCGTGCTCGAGATCGATCAGCGCCCAGTCATAGCCGGCGAGCCCGGCGATCTCGGCGGAATCGGCCGAGCCCATGTTCAGCCAGGTTCCCGCGAAGAACCGCGCCTGCAAGGCGCGGTGGCGTGCCCATTTCATCCCGACATGTCCTCCCGGCGGCCGATCGCGACGCCATGTTCATAAGAGGACAGAATACGACATAAAACAACAGGCGTCGCAGTCGCCGCCGCTGTTGCCGTTCAGCGCGCGCCGGCCCCTTCCGCAGTGCGCAGGCGCACGATCTCGGCGAGCCCCGCCCAGGGACCGGGCGGCAGCGCGTCGGTGAACAGCGTGTCGGCCTGCGAGAGGTGCCCGACCGAGGCCATGGCGGGCCGGCCGAACTTGCTGCGGTCCGCCACCACAAAGGCGCGCCGGCCGCAGCCGAGCACGGCCTGGGTCAGCCGGTGCTCGTCGAGCGAGAAATCGAGGATCTCGCCGCTCTCGGTGATCGCGACGACGCCGAGCACGCTGTAGTCGAGCCGGAAGCGCTCGATGAAGCCGGCAGCGGCATCGCCGTTCACCGCGAGATCGCGATTGCGCACGCTGCCGCCGACGATGGTGATCGCGAAGCTCTCGCGCTCGGCCAGCAGGGTCACGACGTTGATGTTGTTGGTGACGATACGCAGCGCCCGCTTGTCGCGCAGCCTCAACGCCACCGCCTCAGCCGTGGTGCCGATGTCGAGGAAGACCGAGGAGCCGTCCTCGATCTCCTCGGCCACCATCGCCGCGATCAGCTCCTTCTCGTGCTGGAAGCTGCCGCGACGCGCCTCATAAGGAAGATTGGCGGTGCTGGAGCGGAAGGCCGCGCCGCCATGGAAGCGGGTCAGCACGCCGCCGTCGCAGAGCAGCGCCAGATCACGCCTTATCGTCTGGGTGGTGACGCCGAGCCGGGTCGCGGCCTCCTCGATCATCACGAAGCCGTCCTCGCGCGCCTGCTGCACGAGCGCGAGCTGGCGCGGATTGAGGGAGGCTGTCATGCGGGGCGGGCCGGACACGCTGGAGGAAACAGCGGCGACCATGCGGGCGGCGCGGCGCGAAGTCCAGCGCCGGCGCAGCGTGTCAGTCTAGATGTGCAACGCCTGGCCGAGCGCCTTCAGTGCCGCCTCCTGGAAGCCTTCGCCCAGCGTCGGATGCGCGTGGATCGTCCCCGTGACGTCCTCCAGCCGCGCGCCCATCTCGATGGCGAGCCCGAAGGCGGCCGAAAGCTCGGACACGCCCTGCCCGACGGCCTGGACGCCGAGCACCAAGTGATTGTCGGCCCGCGCCACCACGCGCACGAAGCCCGTCTCGGCATGGCGGGTCATCGCCCTTCCATTGGCGGCGAAGGGGAACTGCCCGGTCTTGATCTCGAAGCCGGCCTTCCTGCCCGCCGCCTTGGCCTCCGTCGGCGACAGCCCGGCCGAGACGATCTCGGGATCGGTGAAGCAGATCGCCGGGATACAGGCCTTGTCCCAGGCCCGGCGCTCGCCGGCGACGATCTCCGCCACCATCTCGCCCTGCGCCATGGCGCGATGCGCCAGCATCGGCTCGCCGGTGACGTCGCCGATGGCGTAGATGCCGCGCATCGCGGTCTCGCAGCGTTCGCCAATGCGGATGAAGCGCCCGTCCATGTCGAGCACCAGGTTCTCCAGGCCGAGCCCGTCGGTGACCGGGCGGCGGCCGACCGTGACGAGGACGCGCTCGGCCGGCAGGCTCTTCTCCTTGCCGTCAGCGGTCTCGATGCGCAACCCGTCGCCTTTCGGCGTCGGCCCGAGCGCCTTGGCGCCCGTCAGCACCGTCACGCCGAGCCCCTCGAGATGCTTGGCGACCGGCGCGGTGAGCTCCTGATCATAGAGCGGCAGGATGCGTTCCTGCGCCTCGACCACCGTGACCTTGCTGCCGAGCTTGGCGAAGGCGGTGCCGAGTTCGAGCCCGATATAGCCGCCTCCGACCACGACCAGCCGCTTCGGCAGCTCTGTCAGCGCCAGCGCCCCGGTCGAGGAGATCACCCGGCCGCCGAAGGGCAGCATCGGCAGTTCGACCGGCGCCGAGCCGGTGGCGATCACCACCGCCTCGGCGCTGATCGTCTTCGGCCCGGTCTCGGTCTCGACGATCACAGTCTTGCCGTCGCTGAAGCGCGCCTGGCCATGGACGATCTTGACCTTCGCCCTGCGCAGTAGCGCGGCGACGCCGTTGTTGAGCCGCTGGACGATACCGTCCTTCCAGGCGACCGCCTGCTTGAGGTCGAGGGCCGGCGCCGAGACCGAGAGGCCGAAGGGCGTCGCCCCGGCCGCGGCCTGCGCCGCCTTCTCGAATTCCTCGGCGACATGGATCATCGCCTTGGACGGGATGCAGCCGACGTTGAGGCAGCTGCCGCCGAGCTTGGTGCTCTCGACGATGACGGTGTCGAGGCCGAGCTGCCCGGCGCGGATGGCGCAGACATAGCCGCCCGGGCCGGCGCCGATGACGAGCAGCTTGCAGGTGATGTCGGTCATGGCGCGCTCCCGCCGCTCACAGGTCCACGAACAGGGTCGCGGGCGTCTCCAGCAGCTCCTTCAGGCGCTGCACGAACACCGCCGCGTCCCAGCCGTCGACGACGCGGTGGTCGAAGCTCGACGACAGGTTCATCATCTTGCGCGGCACGAAGCCGGCGCCGTCCCAGACCGGCCGCACCACCATCTTGTTGACGCCGACGATCGCGACCTCCGGATGGTTGATCACCGGCGTGGTGGCGATGCCGCCGAGCGCGCCCAGCGAGGTGATGGTGATGGTCGAGCCGCCGAGCTCCTCGCGGCTGGCACTGCCGTCGCGGGCCCGCTCGGCGAGGCGCGCCAGTTCCAGCGCACAGCCCCAGAGGTCGCGCGCCTCGGCATGGCGAACCACCGGCACGACCAGGCCGGACGGCGTCTGCGTCGCGATGCCGATATGCACGCCGGCATGCCGGTGCACGATGCCGGCCTCGTCGTCATAGAGCGCGTTGAGCGCCGGCTGCTCTGCGAGCGCCTTGACCATGGCCCGCATCAGGAAGGGCAGCAGCGTCAGCTTCGGGCGCTCGGCCGTCGGCTTCTTGTTGAGCGCGGCGCGCAGGTCCTCGAGCGCCGAGACGTCGACCTCCTCGACGATCGTGATGTGCGGGATGCGCGATTTCGACAGCGCCATCTTCTCGGCGATCCGCCGCCGCAGGCCGACGACCTTGACCTCGGTCACGCCGGTCCGGGCGACCAGCCCGCTGGCCGGAGCATCCGGGCCGCGGCGGAGGAAAGCGTCGAGATCCTCATGGGTGACGCGGCCGGCCGGGCCGGAGCCCTGGACCTGGCGCAGGTCGATGCCCGCCTCACGGGCGGCGAGCCGGACCGCGGGCGAGGCCAGCGGCTTTTCGCCGGGAGCGCGGCGCGCAGCGGGAGCGCTCGCCACCGGTGCCGCCCTGGCCGCCGCACGGGCGAGCGTTTCGACCGCGGCCGGCTTCGGCGCTGGCGAGCTCGGGTCCACCGCTGCGGGTGGCGCGCTCTTCGGCTGCGTGGTCTTGGGCGGCGCACTCTTAGGAGCGTTCTCGGCCGCGGCGGCCGCGGGAGGCTCGGAACCACCGTCCGGCTCCGATTCGCGCTTGGGCTCCGGCTCCGGCTCGCCGGCCGCACCGGCGACCTTCAGCTTCACCAGCGCCGAGCCGATCGCGACCGTGTCGCCGATCTCGGCCCCGACCCAGGTCACCTCGCCATCGACCGGCGAGGGGATCTCCACCGTCGCCTTGTCGGTCATCACCGCGGCGATCAGGTCGTCCTCGCGGACGACGTCGCCGACCTTGACGTGCCATTCGACCAGCTCGGCCTCGGCGATGCCCTCGCCGACATCCGGCAGCTTGACGATGCGCTCGGCCATCAGCGTGCCTCCGTGATCGCGCGCAGCGCCTGCCCGAGGCGGGCCGGGCCGGGGAAATAGTCCCATTCCTGCGCATGCGGATAGGGCGTGTCCCAGCCGGTGACGCGCATCACCGGCGCTTCGAGATGGTAGAAGCAGTGCTCCTGCACCAAAGCGGCCAATTCCGCGCCGAAGCCCGAGGTCAGCGTCGCCTCGTGCAGCACGATGCAGCGCCCCGTCTTGGCGACGGAAGCGGTGATCGCCTCGAGATCGAGCGGCACCAGCGTGCGCAGGTCCAGCACCTCGGCGTCGATGCCGGTATCCTCGGCCGCGGCCAACGCGACATGCACCATGGTGCCATAGGCGAGGATGGTCACCGCCTCGCCTTCGCGGCGCAGCGCCGCCTTGCCGAGCGGCAGGGTGTAGTGGCCGTCGGGCACGTCGGCGAGCGGGTGCTTCGACCAGGGTGTCACCGGCCGGTCGTGATGCCCGTCGAACGGGCCGTTATAGAGCCGCTTGGGCTCGAGGAAGATCACCGGGTCGGGATCCTCGATGGCGGCGATCAGCAGGCCCTTGGCGTCATAGGGATTGGACGGCACCACCGTCTTCAGCCCGGCGACATGGGTGAACAGGGCTTCCGGGCTCTGGCTGTGGGTCTGCCCGCCGAAGATGCCGCCGCCGGTCGGCATGCGGATCACCATCGGGCAGGTGAAGTCTCCGGCCGAGCGGTAGCGCAGCCGCGCCGCCTCCGAGACGATCTGGTCATAGGCCGGGTACATGTAGTCGGCGAACTGGATCTCGACGCAGGGGCGCAGGCCATAGGCCGCCATGCCGATCGCCGTGCCGACGATGCCGAGTTCGCTGATCGGCGCGTCGAAGCAGCGATTGACCCCGTATTTCTGCTGCAGCCCATGGGTGCAGCGGAAGACGCCGCCGAAAAAGCCGACATCTTCGCCGAAGACGACGACATTGTCGTCGCGCCCCATGGAGACGTCGAGCGCCGAACGGATCGCCTCGATCATGGTCATGCGGGGCATCAGACCGATCCTCCGACACGCAACGCCCGTCTTTCCGGGGCGCCCTGCAGGGGCGAGCCCGGAACCCGTGGCCACGAGGATGCAGGCATGACCGCGGCGCTGCGGGAGCGCGCCGGACTGGACTGGACTGGCGAGGTGTTCATGGCTTCCGGGCTCATCGCTGCGCGATGCCCCGGAAAGACGGCGTGGTTCGCGCGCATCCTCACACCCCGATCTGCTGGCGCTGGCGGCGCAGATGCGGCGGCAGCTCGGCGTAGACGTCCTCGAAGATGTCGCGGGCCGAGGGCTTGCCGCCGGAATGCAGCGTGCCGAAGCTCTCGGCCTCCTTCTGCGCCGCGATCACCGTCGCCATCACCTCGGCCTCGGCCTGCTTGTGGCGCTCCTCCGACCAGGCGTCGATCACGACGAGATGCTGCTTCAAGCGCTCGATCGGGTCGCCCAGCGGCCATTCGTCCGATTCGGTCTTCGGCCGGTAGGCGGAGGGGTCGTCGGAGGTGGAATGCGCCCCGGCGCGATAGGTGACGTATTCGACCAGCGTCGGGCCGAGATTGCGCCGGGCCCGCTCGATCGCCCATTTCGCCACGGCATAGGTGGCGAGATAATCGTTGCCGTCGACCCTGAGCGCCGGGATGCCGAAGCCGAGGCCGCGCGCCGCGAAGGTGCCGGAGCCGCCGCGCGCGATGCCCTGGAAGGTCGAGATCGCCCACTGGTTGTTGACGACGTTGAGCACGACCGGCGCCTTGTAGGTCGAGGCGAAGACCAGCGCGGCATGGAAATCCGATTCCGCCGTCGAGCCGTCGCCGACCCAGGCTGCGGCGATGCGGGTGTTGCCCTTGATCGCCGAGGCCATCGCCCAGCCCACCGCCTGCACGAACTGGGTGGTGAGATTGCCGGAGATCGAGAAGAAGCCGTTCTCCTTGGAGGAGTACATCACCGGCAGCTGCCGCCCGCGCAGCGGATCGCGGGCGTTCGAGTAGATCTGGCACATCATCTCGACGAGTGGATAGTCGTGCGCGATCAGCAGCCCCGCCTGGCGATAGGTCGGGAAGTTCATGTCCTGCGGGCCGAGCGCGATGCGGAAGGCGCAGGAGACCGCTTCCTCGCCGGTGTGCTGCATGTAGAACGAGGTCTTGCCCTGGCGCTGGGCCATCTGCATGCGCGCATCGAAGGCGCGCAGCGTCATCATGTGGCGCAGGCCCCGTGTCAGTTCCTCGGCCGAGAGCTCCGGCACCCAGGGACCGACCGCCTCGCCCTCGCGGTTGAGCACGCGGATGATCGAATAGGCCAGGTCGCGGATCTCGCGCGGCTCGACATCGACCGGCGGGCGATCGACCGTGCCGGCGCGCGGAATGACGACATGGGAGAAATCGGGCTTCTCGCCCGGCCGGCTCGGCGGCTGCGGGACGTTGAACCGCAATGGTGAGGAGGTGGTCATGTCCGCGCTCCCTAGATCCTGCCGGTCCAGCATCCCGCCATCCGGAGATGGCGGCAAGACGGCGGCCGGGCCGATCGCGGGCGCCCCTCGCGCCCTGCCGGCCTGATCCTCAGATGCTAGCGCCGCAGCGGCGCGGAATCTTGCCGTAATGGCCTTGCCTTCGGCTCATCGGCGGATGATCTTTCCGACATCAGAGGAAATGACGGACGAAACATCCGATGACCGCCAGATCCCGCCGCGCCGAGGCACTCGACGCTATCGACAAGCGCATCCTCTCCGCCCTGCACCGCGACGGGCGGCTGACGATCAACGCGCTGGCCGAGCAGGTCAGCCTCTCGCCCTCACCCTGCTGGACACGGGTGAAGCGGCTGGAGGAGAGCGGCGCGATCGAGCGCTATGTCGCGGTGCTGAACCACAAGGCGCTCGGCCTCGACAATGTCGTCTTCATCGAGATCACCCTCGACAAGCATGACGACAAGCTGCTCGATTCCTTCGGCGAGGCGCTGGCGCGGATCCCCGAAGTCGTCGAGGCCCATCTCGTCACTGGCGACTATGACTACCTGGTCAAGGCGGTGGTCAGCGGCACGGCCCATTACGAGCGCTTCCTGCGCGAGAAGATCTACCGGCTCCCGGGCCTGCGCCATTCGCGCAGCACCTTCGGGCTGCGCGCGCTCAAGCGCTCGATCTCCGTCGACCCGCTGACGATCGAGACGGACTGAGCGCTCGGCCTGTCCCCGCGCCGGCGCGCGCCCTCCCGGCCCGCGCGCGGCCGGCCGGGATCGACAAGCCGGCGCGAGAAGCGGCGTGCCCTCAGGCCCACTCGCCCTTGCGGAACACCGGGGTGCGGCTGCCGTCGGCGCCGATGCCGTCGATGTCGATCTGGCCGGAGCCGATCATCCAGTCGATATGGATCAGGCTCTTGTTGCCGCCCTGCGCCGCGATCTGCTCCGGCGTCAGCTTGGTGCCGTCGACGAAGCACTTGGCGTAGCACTGGCCGAGCGCGATGTGGCAGGAGGCGTTCTCGTCGAAGAGCGTGTTGTAGAACAGGATGCCGCTCTGCGAGATCGGCGAGGAATGCGGCACCAGCGCCACCTCGCCGAGCCGGCGCGCGCCCTCGTCGGTGTCGAGCACCTTGGCCAGCACGGCCTCGCCGCGGCTGGCCTGCGCCTCGACGATGCGTCCGCCCTCGAAGCGCACCGAAATGTCCTCGATCAGGGTGCCCTGATAGGAGAGCGGCTTGGTGCCCGCCACCCGGCCCTCGACGCGCAGCGCGTGCGGGGTGGTGAAGACCTCTTCGGTCGGGATGTTGGCGTTGCAGGTCACGCCGTTCTTGGCGGTGGCGGCGCCGCCCGCCCATTCGTGCCCGTCTGCCAGGCCGATGGTCAGGTCGGTGCCCGGGCCGCTGAAGTGCAGCGCCGCGAAGCGGTGACCGTTCAGCCAGCGCGTGCGGGTCGCCAGCGCCGCATTATGGTCGGCCCAGGCCGCGATCGGATCGTCGCGGTCGACGCGGGAGGCGGCGAAGATCGCTTCCGCCAGCCGGCCGACCGCGACCTCCTCGGCGTCGCCGGCGAAGACCTGCCGGGCCCAGGCCGCGCCCGGGAAGGCGACGATGTTCCAGTTGATGTCGAAATTCGCGATCTTTTCCAGCGCCGGCTGGTAGGCGACCGAATTCGCCTTGTTGGCGCGCGCGACCTTGGCCGGATCCTCGCCCGAGAGCAGCATCGGATTGTCGCCGACGATGGCGAGGCGGGCGGTGTTGGCGGCGAAGGCCTTGCCAATGCCGTCATAGAGCCAGCCCGGCGCCCGGTCGAAGCTGGCATCGGCGGCATGACGATAGCGCGCCAGCGTCAATTGCTCGTCGGCGAGCATCGGCGTCACCAGCCCGGCACCGGCCTTGTAGGCGTGCTCGGCGATCAGCCGGACCAGCGGCAGCGCCGCGACGGGGGCGGTCAGGAACAGGTCCTGCCCCGGCTGGAGATTGAGGCCGACCTTGACCGCGACCTGCGCAAGGCGGTCGAGCTTCACTGGGTCGATGCCGGAACCATGCGTCTTCATGCGGACCTCGCAGCCGATTCGAACAGGGCCGCATTGCCGGCCCGAAACGCGGCGAGGTCAACCGCCGCGACGACGCGGGCGACGCGACGGGAATGCCGGGCGGGACCGAAAACCCCGCCCTGCGGGCGCGCTCAGACCTGATGCGCTCAGACTTCGCGCGGTCAGACTTGGCGCGCCACCATCATCTTCTTGACCTCGGCGATCGCCTTGGCCGGGTTCAGCCCCTTCGGGCAGGCATTGGCGCAGTTCATGATCGTGTGGCAGCGATAGAGCCGGAACGGGTCCTCGAGATTGTCGAGGCGCTCGCCGGTGGCTTCGTCACGCGAATCGATCAGCCAGCGATACGCCTGCAGCAGCGCGGCCGGGCCGAGATAGCGGTCGCCGTTCCACCAGTAGCTCGGGCAGGAGGTCGAGCAGCAGGCGCACAGGATGCACTCGTAGAGGCCGTCGAGCTTCTCGCGATCCTCGCGGGCCTGCGACCATTCCTTCTCGGGCGCCGGCGTCGTCGTCTTGAGCCAGGGCTCGATCGAGGCGTGCTGCGCGTAGAAGCGGGTCAGGTCGGGGACGAGGTCCTTGACCACCGGCATATGCGGCAGCGGGTAGATCGCGACCTTGCCAGAGGAGCCCTTGGAGCCGCCGCACTCGTCGATGCCGGTGGTGCAGGCGAGCCCATTCTTCCCGTCCATGTTCATGGCGCAGGAGCCGCAGATGCCCTCGCGGCAGGAACGCCGGAAGGTCAGCGTCGGGTCGACCTTGTTCTTGATCCAGATCAGCGCGTCGAGCACCATCGGGCCGCAATCGTCGCGGTCGACATAATAGGTGTCGGTGCGCGGATTGGCGCCCGTATCCGGGTCCCAGCGATAGACCTTGAACTCGGTGACCTTCTTGGCGCCGGCCGGCTTCGGCCAGGCCTTGCCCTCGGTCAGGCGGGAGTTCTTCGGGAGATTGAATTCGGCCATCGGTCAGATCGTCCTCAATACACCCGCGCCTTGGGCTTGATGTACTCGATGTCGTTGGACAGCGTGTAGGTGTGCACCGGGCGGTCGTCGAGCGTCACCGTCCGCTTGGAATCGTCGATCCAGGCGAGCGTGTGCTTCATCCAGTCCTTGTCGTCGCGGTTCGGATAGTCCTCGCGGGCATGGGCGCCGCGGCTCTCCGGGCGCTGCAGCGCCGAGTCCATGGTGACAACGGCCTGGGTGATCAGGTTCTCGAACTCGAGCGTCTCGATCAGGTCCGAGTTCCAGATCAGCGACCGGTCGGTGGTGCCGATGTCCTCGATGCCGCCCCAGACCTCGTGGATCAGCTTGGAGCCCTCTTCCAGCGTCTCGCCGGTGCGGTAGACCGCGCAGTTGTTCTGCATGGTCCGCTGCATGCGGTCGCGCAGCACCGCGGTCGGCGTGCCGCCCTTGGCGTTGCGGTAGCGGTCGAGGCGGGTCAGCGACAGGTCGGCCGAGTTCGCCGGCAGCTCCGGCTGGCTCTCGCCGGCCTTGACCGTCTCGGCGCAGCGCAGCCCCGCGGCGCGGCCGAAGACCACGAGGTCGATCAGCGAGTTGGAGCCGAGGCGGTTGGCGCCGTGCACCGAGACGCAGGCCGCCTCGCCGATCGCCATCAGGCCGGGCACCACGGTGTCCGGGTTGCCGTCCACCTTGGTCAGCACCTCGCCGTGGAAGTTCGTCGGGATGCCGCCCATGTTGTAGTGGACCGTCGGCAGCACCGGGATCGGCTCGCGGGTCACGTCGACGCCGGCGAAGATCTTGGCGCTCTCCGAGATGCCCGGCAGGCGCTCGTGCAGGATCTTCGGATCGAGATGGTCGAGGTGCAGGTAGATGTGGTCCTTGTTCTTGCCGACGCCGCGGCCGGCCCGGATTTCCATCGTCATCGAGCGCGAGACGACGTCGCGCGAGGCGAGGTCCTTGGCCGAGGGGGCATAGCGCTCCATGAAGCGCTCGCCCTCGGAATTGGTGAGATAGCCGCCCTCGCCGCGGGCGCCCTCGGTGATCAGGCAGCCCGAGCCGTAGATGCCGGTCGGGTGGAACTGCACGAACTCCATGTCCTGCAGCGGCAGGCCGGCGCGCAGCACCATGCCGCCGCCGTCGCCGGTGCAGGTATGGGCCGAGGTGGCGGAGAAATAGGAGCGGCCATAGCCGCCGGTCGCCAGGATGGTCTGCTGCGAGCGGAAGCGGTGCAGCGTGCCGTCGTCGAGTTTCAGCGCGATCACGCCGCGGCAATGGCCCTCATCGTCCATGATGAGGTCGATCGCGAAATACTCGATGAAGAACTCGGTGTTGTAGCGCAGCGCCTGCCCGTAGAGCGTGTGCAGCATGGCGTGGCCGGTGCGGTCGGCCGCGGCGCAGGTGCGCTGGGCCGGCGGGCCCTCGCCGAACTCGGTGGTCATGCCGCCGAAGGGCCGCTGGTAGATCTTGCCGGTCTCGGTGCGCGAGAAGGGCACGCCCCAGTGCTCAAGCTCGTAGACGGCGGCCGGCGCGTTGCGCACCAGATACTCGATGGCGTCCTGGTCGCCGAGCCAGTCCGACCCCTTCACGGTGTCGAACATGTGCCACTGCCAGGTGTCCTTGCCCATATTGCCGAGCGAGGCGGCGACGCCGCCCTGAGCCGCGACGGTGTGCGAGCGCGTCGGGAACACCTTGGAGATGCAGGCGGTGCGCAGGCCGGCCTGCGAGCAGCCGACCGTGGCGCGAAGCCCCGCGCCGCCGGCGCCGACGACGACCACGTCGAAGGTGTGGTCAGTGATGGCGTAGGCCTGGCCGGTATAGGCCGGGACGGGGCGGGCGCGGGTGATCGCCATGATCAGCCTCCGAACGAGATCTTGAGCAGCGCGAAGGCGCAGGCGGCGCCGACCGCGACCGCGAAGAAGGTGTTGGCCATCACGGCCAGGACCTTGAGGCCCTCGCCATGGACGTAGTCCTCGATCACCACCTGCATGCCGAGCCGCATGTGGATGGCGCCCGAGACCACGAAGAGCAGCATCAGGATGCCGACGACCGGGCGCGACAGCGTCGCCACCGCCTCGGGATAGGGCTTGCCGATCAGCGAGATCACGACGCAGAGGAAGGCCAGCGCCAGCACGACATTGGCGACCGCGGTGACGCGCTGCAGCCAGAAATGCCCGGTTCCGGACTTGGCGGAGCCGAGGCCGCGGACTCGCGAGAGCGGGGTGCGCATCGAAGATTTCGACAGCATGGAACTCTCCCTCAGCGCGTCAGGGCCACGGCCCAGACGAGCACGGTGAGCCCGCCCGAGACCAGGACGCTGTACTTGGCGAGGTTCATGCGCGCCTGCGGCTCGAAGCCACGGCCCATGTCCCAGACGAAATGGCGCAGGCCGCCGACCATGTGGTGCAGCAGCGCGAAGGTGTAGCCGAACAGGACGAGGCGGCCGAGGAAGGAGCCGGCGATCGCCTGGGCGGTCTCGTAGGGGCCGGGACCGCTGGCGGCCGCGACCAGCCAGAGCGCGATCAGGAGCGTGCCGCAGTAAAGAGCGACGCCGGTGGCGCGATGGGCGATCGACATCGCCATGGTCCAGGACCAGCGGTAGATCTGCAGATGCGGCGAAAGCGGGCGTGCCGCCGGTTTGACCTCGGCCAAGTTTGAGACTCCCGACCTATCGACGTGATATGGAGCGATGGATCGCTTGGTATCGTTCTAGAGTGTATGGCTCTCTAACGAAACCCGCGCGCTGCTGCAATGCGGGAGGGGATAATGCGGTTACAGAATCGCATTATTGTCATTTTACCGGGCTCAGCGCGGCAGCAGCGCCCAGTAGTCGAGATCGAGCAGCACGCCCTCGGCATAGCCCTCGTCGCGGCGCAGCGGGAAGTCGGCGCAGGGCAGGTCGCGCGTCGCCACCAGCCGCAGGCGCATCGCGCCGACATCCTCGCGGCCGGGCAGCGCCTCGCGTTCCAGCACCTCGCTCCAGGCATAGACCGTATCGCCGGCGAAGAGCGGCGCGACATGGCGGCCGGCATTGATCGCCGCGACATGGAAGGCGTTGCCGAGCCCGTTGAAGGACAAAGCCCGCGCCAGGCTGATGACATGCCCGCCATAGATCAGCCGGCGGCCGAAGCGACTGCCGCGCGCCGCATGCGCGTCGAAATGCACCTTTGCGGTGTTCTGGTAGAGCCGGGTCGCAAGCTGGTGCTCGGCCTCCTCGACGGTCATGCCGTCGACATGGTCGACGCGCTCCCCCGGCTCGTAATCGCCCCAGCGGAAGAGCGAGCCGGCGAGGCTGTCGTCGTATGCCCCCGCGCTGAGCGGCGGGCAGGCGGCGCCGAGCGCCTCGGGCGCGACCGCCTTGGGCAGTTCCGGCACATGCTCGATCGCCGCGGGCGTGCCCGGCAGGCGCTTGCGCACCAGCACCCAGCGCACATAGCTCAGCACCGCCTCGCCGCGCTGGTTCACGCCGACCGAGCGGACATAGACGATGCCGGCATCGCCGCCCGACGTTTGCTTCAGCCCGATCACCTCGGAGGTCGTCGCCAGCGTGTCGCCGGGATAGACCGGCGCGAGGAAGCGCCCGTCGGCATAGCCGAGATTGGCGACGGCGTTCAGCGAGACGTCCGGCACTGTCTTGCCGAAGACGATATGAAAGACCAGCAGATCGTCCACCGGCGCTGCCGGATAGCCGAGCGACCGGGCGAAGGCGTCGGAGGACTGCACCGCGAAGCGCGGCCCGTAGAGCGCCGTATAGAGCGAGACGTCGCCGGCGGTGACGGTGCGCGGCGTGGCGTGGACGATCGTCTCGCCGAGGCGGAAATCCTCGAAGAAGCGGCCCGGGTCGGTCTTGCTCGGCTGCGGCATGGTCAGGTCCGGTTGGTTGCCCGCCGATTGTGCGCCGCGGGATGGGCCGGCGTCCAGCCTGCCCGCCGCGACGCTCAGCCGGCGAGCGCCACCAGCGCCGCAAGATCGACATTGGCGCCGCAGACCAGCACGCCGACGCGCTCGTCTGGCGCCGGCACATAGGCGCCGTCGACCAGAGCCGCGAGCGCTGCCGCCCCGCCGGGCTCGACCGCCAGCCGGCAATCGCGCCAAAGCAGGCGCTGCGCCCGCGTGATCGCCGCATCCTCGACCAGCACCACCCGCTCGACCGCCTCGCGGCAGATCGCATGAACGAGATCGCCGACATTGCGGGCGCCGAGCGAGTCGGCCGCGACCGAGGCGACCGGCACGTCGACCGCCCTTCCCGCGGCCAGCGCCGCATGCAGCGCGCGCGAGCCCTCCGGCTCGACCGCCACGACCTTGACCGGCGTGCCGGCAAACCAGGCAGCGATGCCCGAGACCAGCCCCCCGCCGCCGGCCGCGACCAGCACGGTGTCGAGCTCCGGCTCCTGCGCCTGCCATTCGCGCGCCAGCGTGCCCTGCCCGGTCACCGTCGCGAGTTCGCCGAAGGGATGGATCTTGAGCGCGCCCGTCTCCGCCACGAAGGCGTCGCAGGCGGCCTGCGCCTCGGCATATTGCGCCCCGCCGATACGCACCTCGGCGCCGAAGCGGCGGATCGCCTCGATCTTGGCCGGCGAGGCGATCTCCGGCACGAAGATCGTCGCCTTCACCCCGCGCCGGCCGGCGGCATAGGCCACCGCCGCGCCGTGATTGCCGCCGGAGGCCGCAGCGACGCCGGCCTGCGGCACGGTGCGCGACAACAGGTTGTAGAAGGCGCCGCGCGTCTTGAAGGAGCCGGCGTGCTGCAGGCACTCGAGCTTGAGCGAGACGCTGCGATCGAGGCCGAAGCTGCCGGCGCCGGGGCGCATCACCGGCGTCACCCGCACATGGCCGGCGATGAGCTCCGCCGCGCGGTCGATCTCGCTGCGGTTCAGGGGCAGGGCTGGCATCGGCGTCTCCTCGGTGGCGTCGCGGGCGGCCCGGAACGACCAGATCGCGACCGGCAGACCGTGGCTATCGCGTCCGGGCGGATCGGGGAAGGGCCGGCCGCGCCCTGCGGCGATGTGCCGGGCGACCACCAGCGCCGCCAGCGCGTCGAGCTGGTCGTCGGCGCCCGCCCCGCGCGGCGGGCGCGCCAGCAGCGTCTCGACCGGCAGCCCGGCGCCGAGCAGCAGCGAGCGCCGCTCGGCCATGCCGTCGGGATTGATCGCGCCGCGGATCTTCTTGGGATGCAGCAGCGGCGCGCCCCTGAGCGTGCGGAAGGCGAGTTCGGGATGCGTCTCGAACACCCGGTCCGCCAGCTGCGGATGCGCCCGCAGCCAGGCGTCGAGCTCGCGGATGCGCGGGAAGAGATGGAAGCCCTGCTGCGAGACCTTGCGCGGCGGCTGCGACTGCGCGGCCGCCAGCCGGCAGGCCTCGCCATAGTCGGCCGCCTCGACCGCGGCGCGGGCGGGGATCGAGAATACCGAGGACTGGCGCGCCCCGAGCAGCGGCCTGACCGCCTGCTCCGGCCCGCGCCCCGAGCCGTCGATCCGCTCCGGCAGGCCGATCGGCATGTCGACAGCGACGACGGCGAAGGATCCGAGCGCCGCCGCCAGCGCCGGCCAGTGCGGGAAGACGGACAGCTCCGGCGGCGCGTCGCTACCCAGCGTCGCGATCCCCGCGATCCAGCCGGCCCGGCACCCGTCCACCCCCGCGATCCGCATCGGCCCGTCCCCCCTGCCCCGCCCGGCATTGCATCGCCAGCCCGTCTGGTGTGCATTGCAGCACGAGAGACGGCTTCCGGAGACCGACCATGACCGATATCCGCCCGCGGCGCAGCATCCTCTACATGCCCGGCTCGAACGCCCGCGCGCTGGAAAAGGCCAGGGAGATCGCTGCCGACGCGCTGATCCTCGATCTCGAGGATGCCGTGGCGCCAGAGGCCAAGGAAGCGGCGCGCGCCCAGGTCTGCGCCGCGGTCAAGGGCGGCGGCTATGGCCGGCGCGAGCTGGTGATTCGCGTCAACGCCCCCGAGACGCCCTGGTTCGAGGCCGATCTCGCCGCCGCGGCCGAGGCGGCGCCCGACGCCATCCTGCTCCCGAAAGTGTCCTCGCCCGAGACGCTCGTCGATGTCGGCCAGCGCCTCACCGGCTTGTGGGCGGCCGAGCGCACCCGCATCTGGGCGATGATCGAGACGCCGCTCGCCATCCTCGACTGCGAGCGCATCGCGCGCGCCGCCCGCGATCCCGCCACGCGGCTCGACTGCCTGGTGCTCGGCACCAACGACCTCGCCAAGGAGACGCGCGCCCGCTTCGTGCCCGGTCGCGCCCCGATGCTGTCCTGGCTCACGACCGCTTTGCTCGCCGGGCGCGCCCATGGCGTCGACGTGATCGACGGCGTCTACAACGCGCTGAAGGACGAGGCCGGCTTACGCGCCGAATGCGAGCAGGCCCGCGATCTCGGCTTCGACGGCAAGACGCTGATCCATCCCGGCCAGGTCGCCACCGCCAATGCGGTGTTCGCCCCCGACGAGGAGGAGCTGACGCGCGCCCGCGCGATCGTCGCCGCCTTCGCCCTGCCCGAGAACGCCGGCAAGGGCGCGATCCAGCTCGACGGCCGGATGGTGGAGCTGCTGCACGCCGAGATGGCTCGCCGGACCATCGCCATCGCCGAGGCGATCGCCGGCTGAGCGGCGCCGTCAAACACGAAAGGCCGGGAGCACGCTCCCGGCCTTGTCGTTTCAGTCTGCTCGGATGCGTCCGGTTCAGGCGGCCTTGCGGCCCTCGAACACATGCTTGAACTCGCGCAGCTGCACGAGGATTTCCTGCAGGCGCTTCTTCACGGTCTCGTCGGTGGTCGCGGCCAGGCGGGTCTCGACGGCGAGGATCTCGGCGTCGAGCACGGCGGCGTCGACGTCCTCGATGAAGCGGGCCTGCTCGGCCAGGATCGTCGCCGAGACCTGGTTGATCTCGATCAGGCCGCCATTGACGAAGAATTCCTTGCCGTTGCTGTCCGAGGTCTGGACCAGAACGACACCGGCCTTCAGCGTCGCGACCAGCGGCGCATGGCCGGCCAGCACGGTCATCTCGCCCTCGACGGAGGGAACGATGACGCTGGTGGCCTCACCCGAGAACAGGATGCGTTCCGGCGAGACGAGTTCGAACTTGAAGGTGGCCATCGTAAACTCTCTCCGGGTTCGTCGGGGCCGGGCTGGGCCCGGCCGTCACGGAACCAGTTCCGTCCCGTCCGCAGCGTCCGGGGCCGAAGCCCGGGACGAAGCAGCGGGGCATCGCCCGGCCGGATCGACCGGCCCGGGCGACACTCAGGGCGTCACGCGGCCTCGGCGGCCAGGCGCTGGGCCTTCTCGATCGCCTCGTCAATGGAGCCGACCATGTAGAAGGCGGCTTCCGGCAGGTGATCGTACTTGCCCTCGACCAGGCCCTTGAAGCTCTTGATCGTGTCCTCGAGCGAGACCAGCTTGCCGGGCGAGCCGGTGAAGACCTCGGCGACGTGGAAGGGCTGCGACAGGAAGCGCTCGATCTTGCGCGCGCGGGCGACCGCCGTCTTGTCCTCTTCCGAGAGCTCGTCCATGCCCAGGATCGCGATGATGTCCTGCAGGGCCTTGTAGCGCTGGAGGATCTGCTGGACCTGGCGGGCCACCGCGTAGTGCTCCTCGCCGACGATGGCCGGCGACAGCATGCGCGAGGTCGAGTCGAGCGGGTCGACCGCCGGGTAGATGCCCTTTTCCGCGATCGAGCGCGAGAGCACGGTCGTAGCGTCGAGGTGGGCGAAGGAGGTGGCCGGGGCCGGGTCGGTCAGGTCGTCGGCGGGCACGTAGATCGCCTGCACCGAGGTGATCGAGCCCTTGGTGGTGGTGGTGATGCGCTCCTGCAGCATGCCCATGTCGGTGGCGAGCGTCGGCTGATAGCCCACCGCCGAGGGGATGCGGCCGAGCAGCGCCGACACTTCCGAACCCGCCTGGGTGAAGCGGAAGATGTTGTCGACGAAGAACAGCACGTCCTGGCCCTGGTCGCGGAAGTGCTCGGCGACGGTCAGGCCGGTCAGCGCGACGCGGGCGCGGGCGCCCGGGGGCTCGTTCATCTGGCCGTAGACCAGGGCGCACTTGGAGCCGGCGGCCGAACCACCGTTCGCCTTCGGGTCCTTGTTGACGTTCGACTCGATCATCTCGTGATAGAGATCGTTACCCTCGCGGGTACGCTCGCCGACGCCGGCGAACACCGAGTAGCCGCCATGGGCCTTCGCGACGTTGTTGATCAGCTCCATGATGAGCACGGTCTTGCCGACGCCGGCGCCGCCGAACAGGCCGATCTTGCCGCCCCTGGAGTAGGGCGCCAGCAGGTCGACGACCTTGATGCCGGTGACGAGGATCTGCGCCTCGGTCGACTGCTCGGAGTAGCTCGGGGCCGGCTGGTGGATGCCGCGGGTGGTCGGGGCGCCGATCGGGCCGAGCTCGTCCACCGGCTCGCCGATGACGTTCATGATGCGGCCGAGGCACTCGTCGCCGACCGGCACGGAGATCGGGGCGCCGGTGTCGGTCACCGCCTGGCCGCGGACCAGACCTTCGGTGGAGTCCATGGCGATGGTGCGCACGGTGTTCTCGCCGAGATGCTGGGCGACCTCGAGAACCAGGCGGTTGCCGAGGTTGTCAGTCTCGAGCGCGTTCAGGATCTCCGGCAGCTCGCCGTCGAACTGCACGTCGACGACGGCGCCGATGACCTGCGCGACGCGGCCGGTGCCGGTGTTGGCGGGCTTGTCGGCGGTCTTGGTCTTGGTTGCGGCTTTGGCCATGGTTCGAACCTCGAAAATTCGCGTTCAGCGTGTCGGAATGGCCGGCACGCCGGCCTTGAGTCTAGTCGGTTAGAGCGCTTCGGCGCCCGAGATGATCTCGATCAGTTCCTTCGTGATCATCGCCTGGCGGGAGCGGTTGTAGATCTGGGTCTGCTTCTTGATCATCTCGCCGGCATTGCGCGTGGCGGAGTCCATGGCGGACATGCGCGCGCCCTGCTCGGAGGCGGCGTTCTCGAGCAGCGCCCGCAGGACCTGGACGGTCAGGTTGCGCGGCAGCAGCGTCTCGAGGATCTCGCCCTCGTCCGGCTCGTAGTCGTAGACCGCGTCGCTGGTCGACGTCCCGGCCGGGATCTCGGCGGGAATGATGCGCTGCGCGGTCGGGATCTGGGAGATGACCGACTTGAACTTGGAGAAGAAGATCGTGGCGACGTCGAACTCGCCGGCGGCGAAGCGGGCCAGCACGTTCTGGGCGATCGCCTCGGCGTTGACGAAGCCGATCTGCTTGAACTCGCGCAGGTCGACGACCTCGATGATGTCCTTCTCGAACTGCCGCTTCAGGGCGTCGTAGCCCTTCTTGCCGACGCAGATGATCTTGACCGTCTTGCCCTCGGCCTTGAGCGCGACCGCCTTCTCGCGCGCGAGGCGCGAGATCGACGAGTTGAACGCGCCGCACAGGCCGCGCTCCGCGGTGCAGACCACCAGCAGATGCACCTTGTCGGAGCCCGTGCCGGCGATCAGGCGCGGCGCGCTGCTGCCGCTGACGCCGGACGCCAGATTGGCCAGCACCGTCTCCATGCGCTCGGCATAGGGGCGGGCCGCTTCGGCGGCGGTCTGCGCGCGGCGCAGCTTCGCGGCCGAGACCATCTGCATGGCCTTGGTGATCTTCTGCGTCGCCTTGAACGAGGCGATGCGGTTTCTGAGATCCTTAAGGGAGGGCATGCCTTGCTCTCACTCCGTCGCCCGGGTCGTCCCGGAGCATCCGCGTCTTCAACCTCGTTCCGTCAGGCCGGGCACGAGGCCCGGCCCTGGCGGAGCGCCGATCAGGCGAACGACTTGGTGAAGCCCTCGACGATCTCCTTCAGCTTCGCGGCATTCGCGTCCGAAAGATCCTTCGTCGAACCGATCTCGTTGAGGAGGTCGGCATGCTTCGTGCGGACGAGGGAGAGCAGGCCCTCCTCGAACTCGCGCACCTTGGCGACCGGCAGCGCGTCGAGATAGCCGTTCACGCCGGCATAGATCACCACGACCTGCTCTTCCATCTTCAGCGGCGAGAACTGCGCCTGCTTCAGCAGCTCGGTCAGGCGGGCGCCGCGGTTCAGCAGGCGCTGGGTCACCGCGTCGAGGTCCGAGCCGAACTGGGCGAAGGCGGCCATCTCGCGGTACTGCGCGAGCTCGCCCTTGATCTTGCCCGCGACCTTCTTGGTCGCCTTGGTCTGCGCCGAGGAGCCGACGCGCGACACCGAGAGGCCGACGTTCACAGCCGGGCGAATACCCTGGTAGAACAGGTCGGTCTCAAGGAAGATCTGGCCGTCGGTGATCGAGATCACGTTGGTCGGGATGTAGGCCGAGACGTCGTTCGCCTGGGTTTCGATGACCGGCAGCGCCGTCAGCGAGCCGAGACCGGCGGCCTCGCCCATCTTCGCCGCGCGCTCGAGCAGGCGGGAATGGAGATAGAACACGTCGCCCGGATAGGCCTCGCGGCCCGGCGGGCGGCGCAGCAGCAGCGACATCTGGCGATAGGCGACGGCCTGCTTCGACAGGTCGTCATAGATGATCACGGCGTGCATGCCGTTGTCGCGGAAGAACTCGCCCATGGCGCAGCCGGCGAAGGGCGCCAGGAACTGCATCGGGGCGGCGTCCGAGGCGGTGGCCGCCACGACGATCGAGTACTCCAGCGCGCCGCGCTCCTCGAGCACCTTCACGAACTGGGCGACGGTCGAGCGCTTCTGGCCGACGGCGACGTAGACGCAGTAGAGCTTCTGGCTCTCCGGGGCGCCTTCGCCGTTCAGCGACTTCTGGTTCAGGATCGTGTCGAGCGCCACGGCGGTCTTCCCGGTCTGGCGGTCGCCGATGATCAGCTCGCGCTGGCCGCGGCCGATCGGGATCAGGGCGTCGATCGCCTTGAGGCCGGTCGCCATCGGCTCGTGCACCGACTTGCGCGGGATGATGCCGGGCGCCTTGACGTCGACGCGGGCGCGCTGGGTGGTCTTGATCGGGCCCTTGCCATCGATCGGGTTGCCGAGCGCGTCGACGACGCGGCCGAGCAGCTCCTTGCCGACCGGCACGTCGACGATGGCGCCGGTGCGCTTGACGGTCTGGCCTTCCTTGATCTCGCGGTCGGAGCCGAAGATCACGACGCCGACATTGTCGCTCTCGAGGTTGAGCGCCATGCCGCGGACGCCGGATTCGAACTCGACCATCTCGCCGGCCTGGACCTTGTCGAGGCCGTAGACGCGGGCGATGCCGTCACCGACCGACAGGACCTGGCCGACCTCGGTGACCGACGCTTCCGAGCCGAAATTGGAGATCTGGGACTTCAGGATAGCGGAGATTTCAGCGGCGCGGATGTCCATCAGCCGACCTCTTTCATGGCGAGACGAATTGAATTGAGCTTGGTTTTCAGGGACGCGTCGACCATGCGGGACCCCATCTTCACGACGAGACCGCCGATGATGGCCGGGTCGACCTTGACCGAGACGTCGACATCCTTGCCGGCGACCTGCTTGAGGGTCGCGGCGATGTCCTTGAGCTGGGCGGCGGAGGGCTCCTCGGCCAGCGTGACCTGCGCGCTGACGATACCCTTGGCCTCGGCGACCCGGGCGCGATAGGCGCGGATCATCCCCGGCAGCGCGAACAGGCGGCGCTTGCTGGCGACGAGGCCGATGAAATTGGCGGCGAGGCCGGTGATGCCGGCCTTGGCGGTGAGCGCGGTCACGGCGGAGACCTGCTCCTGCGCCGTGAAGGCGGGGCTGCCGACGAGACGCTGCAGATCGGCGCTCTCGGCGATCATCGCATCGAAGGTCGCGAGATCAGCGGAGACGGCATCGACCGCCCCGGATTCGCTGGCAAGCTCGAACAGTGCCGTGGCATAGCGCCCGGCGACGCCCGAGACAGGGGATTGGTCCTGCGATCCGCCCTCGGCCACGCTCTCGCTCTCTTCTTTCAAGGGACCACCCCGGCCCCTTCTGACGAAGGCGGAGTGCATGATCCCGGCGCTGCGACGATCAAGCACGGGTCGGCCCTTCCAGGGCGGAGCGCGCTTGGATGCGGCGGTGCACTAACATGCGGATTTGGGGGGCGCAACCCGAGCGTAAGCCCCTCGCCATGCTTTGGATGCGGTCGAAGGAAGCAGGAGCGGCGCCTGCCTGCGCCGGGCGCTCGCGCAGCGGCAGCGCGGGCCCTAGAGAAAGCTCTGTGGATCGACGTCCACCGCCACCCTCACCGAGCCCTTGGGGCGCGGCGCCCGCGCCAGCCAGGCCCTGAGATACGCCTGGAGATTGATCTCGCGCCCGGTGCCCACGATCAGCCGCATCCGGTGGCGGCCGCGCAGGATGGCGAGCGGCGCCTCGGCCGGGCCGAGCACCGCGACGCCCGCCGGCGCCTCGGCGCAACGCGCCAGCGCCCGCGCATGCGCCTCGGCCTCCGCCTGCCCCGTCGCCGAGACGATCAGCGCCGCCAGCCGGCCGAAGGGCGGCAGGCCCGCCGCCTCGCGCGCCGCAGTCTCGGCCGCATAGAAGCGCTCGGGATCGCCCGAGATCAGCGCCTGCAGCACCGGGTGGGACGGGTCGTGCGTCTGGAGCAGGGCGCGCCCCGGCTTCTCGCCGCGCCCGGCCCGGCCGGTGACCTGCCGCAGCGCCTGGAAGGTGCGCTCGGCGGCGCGCGGATCGCCGGATGTCAGGCCGAGATCGGCATCGACCACGCCGACCAGCGTCATGCCCGGGAAATTGTGCCCCTTGGCCACGAGCTGTGTGCCGATGACGATGTCGAATTCGCCGTTCGCCACCGCCATCAGCTCGGTCTTGAGGCGCTCCGTGCCGCCGGGAAAATCGCTGGACAGGACGATGCCGCGCGCCTGTGGAAACAGCGTCGCCACCTCCTCCGCCAGCCGCTCGACGCCGGGGCCGCAGGCCGCCAGGCTCTCGGGCTTGTGGCAGGCGGGGCATTCGTGCGGCCGGCGTTCGACATGCCCGCAATGATGGCAGACCAGCGCGCGCCGGAAGCGATGGTCGACCAGCCAGGCCGAGCAGTTGGGGCACTGGAAGCGGTGGCCGCAGTCGCGGCACAGCGTCAGCGGCGCATAGCCGCGGCGGTTGAGGAAGAGCAGCGACTGCTCGCCCGCCTCGAGATTGGCCGCCACCGCCCTGGCCAGCGCCGCGGAGATCCAGCGCCCGCGCTCCGGCTTGTCGCGGCGCAAATCGACCAGGCCGAGCTGCGGCAGGCTGCGCCCGCCATAGCGCTCGGGCAGCTTGAGATGGCGGTAACGCCCGCGCTCGGCGTTGACGCGGGTCTCCAGCGAGGGTGTCGCGGAGGCCAGCACCACCGGCGCGTTCTCGATGCGCCCGCGCACGACGGCCATGTCGCGGGCGTGGTACGTGACGCCATCCTCCTGCTTGTAGGCGGATTCGTGCTCCTCATCGACGATGATCAGGCCGAGATCGGCATAGGGCAGGAACAGCGCCGAGCGCGCACCGGCCACCACCAGCGCCTCGCCGCGGGCGATCGCCGCCTGCAATCGCTCGCGCCGCCGGCCGCTCACCCCGGAATGCCACAGCCCGGGCCGCACGCCGAAGCGCGCCTCGAACCGGTCGAGGAACTGCGCCGTCAGCGCGATCTCCGGCATCAGGATCAGGCTCTGCCGGCCGAGGCGCACCGCCTCCGCCACCGCCTCGAAATAGACCTCGGTCTTGCCGGAGCCGGTGACGCCCTCCAGCAGCGCCACCTGCCAGGCGCGCTCGCGCACCATCCCGGTCAGCGCGTCGGCCACCGCGCGCTGGTCCGGCGAGAGCGCCGGCTGCTGGTGCTCGGGATCGGGCCTCGCCGCCACCGCCTCCTGCGGCAGGGCCTCGACCGAGAAGGTGCCGGCATCGATCAGCGAATCGATCACCGCCGCGCTGACCGAAGCCGCTTCAGCCAGCGCGCTCTTGCCGATCAGCAGCCCGCCCTCCGCCGCGGCGATGGCGCGGGCACGGGCCGGCGTCATGCGTGCCGGGGGCGGCCCGGCGAGCCGGATGCCAAGCTTCGGCCGCTCCGGCTTGTCCTCCGGCGGGCGGCGCAGCGCCAGCGCCAGCACTGAGCCCTTGGGCGCCAGCGTGTACCACGCCACCCAGTCGACCAGCTGGCGCAGCGCCGGGTCGAGCGGCGGCATGTCGAGCCGGGCGGCGACCGCCTTGAGATTGCCGCCGCTGCCGGCACCGGTCTCCCAGACCACGCCGGCCGTCTCGCGCGGCCCGAAGGGAACGAGAACCACGTCGCCGGGCGCGAGCGTCAGCCCCGGCGGGACCTTGTAGCTGTAGGCCTGGTCCAGCCCGAGCGGGATCAGCACCTCGACAGTGCCCCCGCCTCCCCCGTCTTGCCGCGTGCCGTCCATGGCCGTTCCAGTAGAGCAAGACCGCGCGCCGGGGAACCGGCCCGCCGGCGCCAGCCCGGAGCGATCGTCACGGCTACCATCATGGCCGCCGTGCATGATCGCCCTTCGCAGGCGGCCGCCTTGTTTGCTATGGACGCGCCATGAGCACGATCACCAAGCCCGTCTCGCTGCGCGAGCACGTCGTCCCCGTCGAAGCCGGCGAGCATGTCGTCGGTGCCTTCTGGCTGAAGCAGACCCTGCTGCTCGCCCTCTCGGACGGCCGTATCCTGCGCTGGCGCGACGGCGCGAGCGACACGGTCGAAGCCCATGGCGGCGGCCTGCTCTGCGCCACGGCCGACCGCGAGCGCCTGGTCAGCGGCGGCGACGACGGCCGCGTCGTCGAGACCCGCGCCGAGGGCGAGCCGGTCGAGATCGCCCGCGACGCCAAGCGCCGCTGGATCGACGCGGTGGCGATCTCGGCGTCCGGCAGCCTGGCCTGGAACGCCGGCCGCAGCGTCAGCGCCCGCGACGACAAGGGCCGGCTGCGCAGCCTCGACGTCGTCTCGACGCCGCAGGGACTGGTCTTCGCCCCCAAGGGCTACCGGCTCGCCATCGCCCAGACCAACGGCGTCGCGCTCTGGTATCCCAACACCGAGGCCGCGCCCGAGCAGCTCGAGTGGAAGGGCTCGCATCTCGACGTCGTCTGGTCGCCGGACGGACGCTTCGTGGTCTCCTCCATGCAGGAGAACGCGCTGCATGGCTGGCGCCTCGGCGAGAAGCCCTCGCATATGCGCATGACCGGCTACCCGGCCAAGCCGCGCTCGCTGTCCTGGTCGCATGACGGGCTCTGGCTCGCCTCCTCCGGTGCCGACGCCGCCATCGTCTGGCCCTTCCAGGGCGACGGGCCGACCGGCAAGGCCCCGCGCGAATGCGGCGTCCGCCATGCCCGCGTCACCCGCGTCGCCTTCCATCCCGGCGCGCTGGTGCTGGCCGCCGGCTATGACGATGGCTGCGTCCTGCTGATCCGCCTGACCGACGCCTCCGAGCTGCTGGTGCGCGCGGCACAGCGCGGCAGCGGCATCACCGCCTTCGCCTGGGACAAGGGCGGCAAGCACCTCGCCTTCGGCACGGAAGACGGCCAGGCCGGCGTGCTGACCCTGCCGGCGAGTTGAGCCGCATGCGCCTCGGCCTGTTCGGACGCAAGGGCCGCGACCCGGCCGAAGCGGAGCGCGTCGAGGCGGCGCGGCGCCAGGTCCGCGCCCTGCTCGCCCTGCCCGAGGACACCGCCGTCGCGGTCAACGAGATCGTCTGCGCCGACCCGGCCTGCCCCGGCACCGAGACGGTGATCCTGGTGATGGAGCCCGGCCGCAAGACCAGGGCCTACAAGGTGCTGGCACCGCTCGCCGAGCTGACCCCGGAGCTGCTGGCACAGGCGCTGCGCGACGCGTGCTGAACCGCAGGGCTGCCGCCCTCCCCCGATCGCGATGATCGTCGCCGCCGCCATCCCCTGTCAGCAGCCGCGGGCTAGGCCGGTTCCGCCGGCGCGCCCGGGCGGCTAGCGTGTCACCCATGCCGCCCCGCACACGCTCTCCCCTGCCCTTGAGCCGCGCACAGGCGCGCCGCATCTGGCTGCGCGCCCAGCGCCTCGACGAGGCCGCGCCCTTCGGGGCCGGCCCGCAGGCGACGCCGGCGGCCATCGCCCATCTCGGCTATGTGCAGATCGACACGATCAACGTGATCGAGCGCTGCCACCACCACATCCTGTTCAGCCGCATTCCCGATTATCGCCGCGAGCACCTCGTCCAGGCCCAGACGCACGACAAGACCGTGCTGGAATACTGGACGCACGCGCTCTCCTATGTGCCGGCCGCCGATCTGCGCTACCTCCTGCCGGCCATGAAGCGCCATCGCGCCGAACCGAAGCGCTGGTCCGCCGTCGGCAGCCGCGAGGACAGCCGCAAGCTGCTCGCCCGCATCCGCAGGGAAGGCGCGCTCACCATCCGCGACATCGACAGCGAGGAGCTGATCGAGAAGACGCATCTCTGGGCCAGCAAGAAGCCGTCCAAGGGCCTGCTCGAACGCGCCTTCTACGATGGCGAGCTGGTGATCTCGGCGCGCGCCGGCATGCTCAAGACCTATGAGCTGATCGAACGGCATTTCGGCTGGGAGAAGCGCCCCGCCCCGGCGACCGAGCGGCAGGTCACCGCCCACAGGCTCGACCGGGCGCTGCGCGCCCAGGGCGTCGTCAGCCTGGAGTCGATCTGCCATCTCGACGCGCCCGCCAAGGCCGCGGTGGCGGAGCTGATCGCCGCACGCGTCCGGCGCCGGGAGCTGGTGCCCGTCGCGCTGGAGGGCGCGGCGACGCAGGCGCACTGGGCGCCGCCTGCCCTGCTGGAGGCCGCCTGCGCCCCGCCGGACGGCGACCGAATCCACATCCTCTCGCCCTTCGACCCGCTGGTGATCCAGCGCCGGCGCCTCGCCGCCTTCTTCGGCTACGAACACCGCTTCGAGGCCTATCTCCCGGCGCAGAAGCGGGTCTTCGGCTATTTCGGCCTGCCGCTCCTGGCCGGCGACCGCTTCGTCGCCGTGGCCGACCTCAAGACCGACCGGGCCGCGCGCAAGCTTCTGGTCCAGCGCTGGACCTGGCTGGAGCCGGATCCGCCGGCGCAGCTGCGCCGCGCTGTCGACGACGCGATGCACCGGTTCGAGCGCTTCCAGCTCGCTTGAACGCGCCGGCGCGACGGGCTCACTCCGGGCGCGGCCAGCGGAAATCGTCGGCCCGGCCCGGCAGCGGCGCCGGCGCGACGCCCTCGCCGAAGACCTGGTCGAGCCGCGCCGCGGCATCGCCGCCGCCGCGCGCCTGCTCGATCGTCGCGACAAGCGCCGGCTCGGCCGCGGCCGGCGCCCCCGTCAACGGCAGGATCGGCCCCGCCAGCGGCTTCGCCGGCAGTGAGGGCAGCCCGGTCAGGTCGCCGGCATGGCCGCGCATCATGGCGTCGATCAGCTGCTCGACCGTGCCCGGCGCCAGCGAGACGGCGGCCGATGGCGGCGCGGCGGGAATGGCGAGCAGCGGCTCGCCCGGCGCGCCGTCGAGCAGGCGGCGGACGATCAGATCGACGAAATGCGCCGCCTTGCGCGCGCCGGCCTTGGTGAAATGCACCCCGTCGCCGAGGCGCAGCCGGGTGATCTGCCCGTCCACGTCGGGGCCCATGGCGCTGTAGCGGTTGTCGGCGTCTAGATAGGGCGTCCACAGCTCGACGAAATGTCCGCCCGCCTGCGCGACGCTCTTCTGGAACACGCCGTTCAGCACGGCGAGGTCGGCGGAGAGCCGGCCGTTCTGCATCGGCGGTGTGCCGACCCAGATCAGCGGCACCCTGCGGGCGGCGAAGGCGGCGATCACGCTCTCGACGCGGGCCCGGTAGAGCGTAAGCCAGGCCTCGCTCAGCGGCTCGTGGGTGACGTCGCCCTCGCGGATCGGCTGGCGGTCGTTCGGGCCGACCAGGATCACCCCGGCGAAGATCTTCGGATCGGCCGCCAGCATCTCGGTCACGGCGCGCGGCCAGTCGTAGAAATCGCTGCGGACCAAGCCGCTGTCGGGCTTGGCCCGGCGCAGCACCGCGACGTCGTCGCGATCGGCCAGCAGGTCGTCGAGCCCGGCCGAGATCTGGTCGGCCAGCGTGTCGCCGACCACGAGGATATGATGGCGGACGTCGATCTTGGGGATGACGGGGTCGTCGCGCACCACCACCGCCGGCGCGGTGCGCCGCGGCTGCACGGCGCGCTGCTGGCGCGGCGCCGGGCGCTGCGGCCGCGGCGTCACCGAGAAATTGAACAGCCCGCGCGGCTTCTGCAGCGTCGGGTCGCGCATCAGGAAGGTGTCGCCCTCGGCGAAGGAACTCGGCCCGCCCGTCGCCAGCAGGAGAAGGGCGGCCGCCAGCATGGTCAGGACGCTACGCAGACGCATCGCGGGCCGGCCCTTCCTCCACGACACTCAAAGGCGGTCGGGCGCGATCATAGCGCGCCCGCGGCCGGAAGTCAGCGCTGGGCGCGCATGCGCTGCAGCAGGGCCGGCGTCGGCCAGCCATCGGCGAGCAGCCCGACGCGCAGCTGGTAGGCCCGCACCGCGGTGCGCGTGCCGGTGCCGATGCGCCCGTCGGCGTCGTGCGAGTAGAGGCCGAGCGCCGCCAGCCGCCGCTGCACGTCGACGATGCCCGCCTTGTCGAGGCGCGGCGCCTGCTTGGGCCAGGCGGCCTGCAGCGCCGGGCGGCCCATGATCCGGTCGCCGAGATGGCCGACCGCCAGGGCATAGGCATCCGAGGAGTTGTAGGCCTTGATCACGTCGAAATTGGCGGTGAGCAGCATGGCCGGCCCGGTATGGCCGGCGGGGTAGAACAGCCGCGCCTCGCCGCCGGACGGCAGCGCCCGCCCGTCGACCCGGCGCACGCCGGCGGCACGGAAGGCGGCGAAGCTCGCCCGGTCGCTGCGATGGTCGAAGCCCTGCGGCACCGACACCTCCATGCCCCAGGGCAGGCCGGGCACCCAGCCGTGCTGGCGCAGGTAGTTGGCGGTGGAGGCCAGCGCGTCGCTCGTCGAGGCCCAGATGTCGGCATGGCCGTCGCCGGTATAGTCGACCGCGTATTTCAGGTAGCTCGACGGCATGAACTGGGTGTGGCCCATCGCGCCGGCCCAGGAGCCGCGCAGCTCGCGCCGCCCGGCATGGCCCTTCTCGAGCAGCTCCAGCGCCACCAGCAGCTCGTCACGGAAGAAGTCGCCGCGATAGCGGATGCTCGCCAGCGTCGCCAGCGAGCGGATCACGTCCTTGTCGCCGGTGAAGGAGCCGTAATTGGTCTCCATCCCCCAGACGCCGAGCACGATCTCGCGCGGCACGCCGTAGCGGCTCTCCAGCTGCGCCAGCACGCCGGCATGGGCGGAGACCATCGCCTGGCCCCGCGCGATGCGCCCGCCGCCGACAGCATTGTCGAGATAGCTCCAGATCGGCGCGACGAATTCCGACTGGCGCCTGGTCAGCTTGATGATCGACGGGTCGGAGGTGACGCCGTCGAAGGCGAGCTGGAAGGTCTTGCGCGAGATGCCGCGCGCCTGGGCCAGCGGCCAGAGCCGCTGGACGAAACCGTCGAAGCTGCCGGCCTGCGCCGGAACGGCGGTCGCCGCGGGCCGCGCTGGCGGCGTCGGCGACTGGGCCCGGGCCTGGCCGATCGAGCCTGTGGTCTGCGCCATGGCCGGGCCCAGCCCGATCAGAGCCGCGGCGGCGAGAAGCGTGAGGCGGCGCATGTCGGAATCCCCTGGCACGGTCGCTGGAAACGGATGCCTCCACATCCGCCCGAACGAGGTTAACCATGGGTTAATCGGACGCCAAATCGCCGTGCGCCGAGGTCGCAGCCGGCACTTTCGCCCCGAAAGGAACGCGCGCGCCCGACTCAGCGGTCGTTGCGGCTGCGCAAATGCGCTTCCCAGGCCAACGCATGGCCGACGATCTCGGCGAGATCCTCATGGGCCGGGCGCCAGCCCAGCACCTCGCGGATACGGTCGGCGCCGGCGATCAGCGAGGCCGGGTCGCCCGGCCGGCGCGGCGAGAGCTTCACCGGGAAGTCGACGCCCGAGACCGCCTTCACCACCTCGACGACCTCCTTCACCGAATAGCCGCGGCCATAGCCGCAGTTCAGCGTCAGGGTCTCGCCGCCCGCCCGCAGATGGTCGAGCGCCGCGAGATGGGCGCGGGCGAGATCGGTGACGTGGATATAGTCGCGCACGCAGGTGCCGTCCGGCGTCGGATAATCGTCGCCGAAGATCTCGAGCCCCGCCCGCTCGCCGAGCGCGGCCTGGCTGGCGACCTTGATCAGATGGGTCGCGGTCGCCGACGACTGGCCGGAGCGCCCGCGCGGATCGGCGCCGGCGACGTTGAAATAGCGCAGTGCGACATAGCTCAGACCATGGGCGCGGGCGACGTCGGCCAGCATCCATTCACTCATCAGCTTGGAGCGGCCATAGGGGTTGATCGGCGCCAGCGCGAGATCCTCCGGCACCGGCGAGACCGACGGCTCGCCATAGACCGCCGCCGTCGACGAGAAGATCATATGGCGGACGCCGCCGCGCACCGCGCTCTCCAGCAGCGCGCGCGTCTTCACCGTGTTGTTGAGATAGTAGCCGAGCGGGTCGGCGACGGAGTCCGGCACCACGATCCGCGCGGCGAAATGCGCGATCGCCGTAACGCCGTTCTCGGCGATGACGCGCTCGACCAGAGCCTGGTCGCCCATGTCGCCCTGCACGAAAACGGCCTGCGGCGGCACCGCCCACCAGGCCCCGGTCGAGAGATCGTCGAGCACCACGACGCGCTCGCCGCGGTCGAGCAGTTCGAGGACCATGTGGCTGCCGATATAGCCGGCCCCGCCCGACACCAGAATCGCCATGCGCCTCTCCCCTGCCCGCTCTCGCCGCGCGCTCTCCTGCCTCCATAGCCCCGAATTCTCTAAGATTGCGTGAGAGCGCTGCCCTTGCGGGAACCTCGGGCCGCCTGCGGAATTGACGTTGCAGAAAGGCTTGTCCGCTATCCTGGCTCGAGCTGGCCCGGCTTTCGCCAAAATCGCCGGACAGCCTTGGCTTCGCCGGCGGGATGGGGGGCGCCGCCGGCATGGTTCTCCATGCCCTTCCGAACACCAGATAACGCGCGCCGAGGGCGCGCGGGATGGATGCGCATGACCAAGAAGATCCGCAAGGCCGTGTTCCCGGTCGCAGGCCTCGGCACCCGCTTCCTGCCCGCCACCAAGGCGATCCCCAAGGAGATGCTGACCATCGTTGACCGGCCCGTGGTCCAGCACGTGGTCGACGAGGCGCGCGCCGCCGGCATCGAGCACTTCGTCTTCGTCACCGGCCGCAACAAGGCGGTGATCGAGGACCATTTCGACATGGCCTACGAGCTCGACGACACGCTGCAGAAGCGCGGCAAGGCCAAGGAGCTCGCGGCGCTGAAGCACGACCTGCCGGCCGCCGGCGCCACCTCCTTCACCCGCCAGCAGGCGCCGCTCGGCCTCGGTCACGCGGTCTGGTGCGCCCGCGACATCGTCGGTGACGAGCCCTTCGCCCTGCTCCTGCCCGACATGCTCCATCATGGCGGCAAGGGCTGCCTCGCCGAGATGATCGAGGCCTATGAGCGTCATGGCGGCAACCACATCGCCGTCGCCCCCGTTCCCGACGACCAGACCCATCAATACGGCATCGTCGGCGTCGAGGACGCCTCGGCCAAGGTCTCACGCATCACCGGCATGGTCGAGAAACCGGCCAAGGGCACCGCGCCCTCCAACCTGCACATCTCCGGCCGCTACATCCTGCAGCCCTCGATCTTCGAGCTGCTGGCCAGGCAGGAAAAGGGCGCCGGCGGCGAGATCCAGCTCACCGATTCGATGATTGCCCTGCAGGAGAAGGAGCCGTTCTTCGCGGTGCGCTTCGACGGCGCGATCTACGATACCGGCTCGAAGATCGGCTTCCTCGCCGCCAATGTCGCCTATGCGCTGGAGCGCGAGGACCTGGGTCCGCAACTGCGCGCCGAGATCGCCCGGATGACCGGCTGAGCCTTTCGCCAGCCGACACGCCGCCAGCAAGGCCGCCCGCGAGGGCGGCCTTTTTCGCGAAGCAGGCTTGCGTGGATCGCCTTGGGCGCGCCGGCGCCTCAGAACTGGACGCGCAGGCCGACCAGCGAGACGTTGGCGGTGTAGTCCGAGCCCTGCGCCGTCGAGTTCAGCCGCTCATGGGTGAAGCTCGCGCGCACCGCGAAGGTCCGGGTCAGCCGGTATTCGAGCCGCGCACCGAGCGTCGTGTTGATCTCGCGCAGGCCCTGCCCCTCGTAATCGGTGCGGGCGAGGCTGGTGAAGCCGGTGACCGTCAGGTTCCGGCGCAGCGCGTGCGCCACCTCGAGGCTGACGCGCCGCGCCGTGGTGCCGCTGGAGCCGGCGACGGTGGTGTCACCCAGCTCGGAGCTGCCGCGCAGCGTCACGGTGGTCAGCGGCGTCGGCGTCCAGATCAGCGCCGCGTCGCCGACGATGCCGCGCAGGTTCTTCAGCCGCGCATCCTCGTAGCGCCGGTCCTGATAGCCGGCCGAGACCTCGCCGCTGAGCTGGCGCGTGATCTCGAAGCTCGATCCCGCCCTGAGCGTGTAGCCGTCGGAGGAGCGCATATAGCCGCTGGAATCGACCTTGCGGTCGTATTGGCGCGTGTCGACCTCGCCCTGCAGGAAGGGGGTGAAGCCCGGCGTCACCTCATAGGCCGCGCGCAGGCGCAGGCCGTACTGGGTCTGGTTGCGGTCGGCCTGGCTGAGCTTGCGCCCGTTGGTGAGGGTCGCGTCCTCGTAGTCGTTACGGTCGACCGAGCCGCGCAGCGTCATCTGCAGCCGGTTGAAGTCATGCGTCACGCCGGCCGAGGCGCCGTAGGTATAGATGATCGGCCGCCCCTTCACCGCCGCCGTCAGGTCCGGCGAGCCGGGGCGCTGCGTGTCGATGCGCAGGCGTGATTCGAGCAGGATGCGAGTGTCGCGGCTGGCATCGAGCCTCAGCGCCAGATTGCCGTCCGCATCCGGGCGCGAGGCGTCCTCGGCCCGGTGATAGCGGCTGTAGCCGCCGCGCAGCATGCCGGTCAGCGCATGCACGCTCCAGTCGGACTGGACGCCGAGCTCGCCTTCGGCGCGGGTGAAGGGCGAGCCCTTGCTCGGCCCGCTGATGCGCGCCGGATTGCTGTCATAGCCGACCGAGCCGGTGATGGCCGGGCGCAGCGTCAGCCCGCCGAGGCGCAGGCCGAGCGGCGCGTAAGGGTCTTCCTCCGGCGCACGGCGGCGCGGCGGCGGCGGCGCCGGCGGCGTCACGGGCGGCAGGCCGGTCACCACCGGCTGCGGCGCGCGCACCTGGCGCTGGGTGACGCCGCGCAGCGAGGGCGCCTGGATCGGCTGGCTGGCCCGCGGCGGCTGGCGCTGCGAGATCACGCCCGAGGCGGGCAGCGCCGCGGCCGGATCGGTGACGGTATCGGGCACGGCGTTGACCGGCAGCGCCGGATCGGGCGCGGGAGCCTGCGCCTGCGACACGGCGGCCGGCGTTCCGGTGCGCAATGCGGGGGGAGCGGAGGTGCGCGGCGCCTGGGTCTGCGCCTGCCCGGGCCAGGCCAGCAGGACCGCCGCGCCGCAGGAGCCTGCGACGCCGGCCAGCCGGCGGATCTTGGCGAGACGGGACACGGGCCGACGGCGCTCCGCTGACGAACAGATGCACGCCGGGATCGGCGCGCATGGTTAACGGAGTTAGAACGAGGACGGTTAATACCGCGTCAACGCGCGGGGCTATGGCCGGCCGGGCCGCGCCCATGCTAGAGGCCCGCGCATGACTGCGACCACCAGCGCCTCCGCCCAGCGGACCATCGCCACCGAACGCGCCGGCCTCGACGCGCTCCACGCCGCGATCGGCAGCGGCCTCGCCGGGCCCTTCGCCGCCGCCGTCGACATGATCCGCACGGCCGCCGGCCGGGTGATCGTCACCGGCATGGGCAAGTCCGGCCATGTCGGGCGCAAGGTCGCCGCGACCTTCGCCTCCACCGGCACGCCGGCGCATTTCGTCCACCCGGCCGAGGCCAGCCATGGCGATCTCGGCATGGTGCAGCCGCAGGACGTGGTGATCGCCCTGTCATGGTCGGGCGAGGCGCCGGAGCTCTCGGCGATCGTCTCCTATACCCGCCGCTTCCGCGTCGGCCTGATCGCCATCACCGCCAATGCCGACAGCGCGCTCGGGCGCGAGGCCGATGTCGCGCTGGTGCTGCCCAAGGCGCAGGAAGCCTGCCCCAACGGGCTGGCGCCGACCACCTCGACCACCATGCAGATGGCGCTCGGCGACGCGCTCGCCGTGGCACTGCTGGAGGCGCGCGGCTTCTCGCGGCAGGATTTCTACACCTACCACCCCGGCGGCAAGCTCGGTGCGCAGCTCAAGACGGTGGCGACCATCATGCACGCCGGCGAGCGCCTGCCGATCGTCGGCGAGACGGCGGCGATGGCCGACGTGGTCGAGATGATCACGGCCAAGGGCTTCGGCTGCGCCATCGTCATCGACGTAGACGGACGGCTGACGGGTGTCGTCACCGATGGCGACCTGCGCCGCAAGCTCGGCCCGGGCTGGGGCGCACGGCTCGCCCGCGACGTGATGACCAGGGATCCGCGCCGGATCGGCCCCGACGCGCTCGCCGTCGAGGCGCTGGAGACCGTGAACCGGCTGCGGGTGACGGCGCTGATCGTCGCCGATGCGGAAGCGAGGCCCGTCGGCCTCGTCCATGTCCACGACCTGCTGGCGCTCGGCGTCGCCTGAGCGCCAGCGGGCCCCGCCGCCTCAGCCGCGTTCGTAGAGCAGGCGGGCGCGGATCGTGCCGTCGAGCGCCTTGATCTCCTCAATGATCTCGCGCGCCGCCTCGCCGACCGGATCGGCCTCCATCACCACGTAGCCGATCTCGCCGTCGGTCTGGTAGTTCTGCGCCGCGATGTTGAGGTTGCGGTTGGCGAAGACGTCGTTCAGCCGGCGCAGCATGCCCGGCACGTTGCGCTGGACATGGATGAAGCGCGTCCCGGCCGAGCGGGCGCCGAGCTGCACCTGCGGGAAGTTGACCGCGCCGACCGTCGAGCCGACATCGGAATAGTCGACCAGCTTGCGCGCCACCTCGGCGCCGATGCGCTCCTGCGCCTCCTCGGTCGAGCCGCCGACATGCGGGGTCAGGATGACGTTCGGCAGGCCCTGCAAAGGCGTGACGAAGGGCTCGCTGTTGGAGGCCGGCTCCTTCGGGAAGACGTCGACCGCCGCGCCCGCCAGATGGCCGGAGCGCAAGCCCTCGGCCAGCGCCTCGAGATCGACCACCGTGCCGCGGGAATTGTTGATGAGATAGGCGCCCTTCTTCATCGCCGCGATCTGAGCGGCGCCGATCATGCCATGCGTCGCCGGTGTCTCCGGCACGTGCAGCGAGACGATGTCGCTGGCGCCGAGCAGCGTGTTCAGGCTGTCGACCGGCTCGGTGTTGCCATGGCGCAGGCGGTCGGTGTGATCGTAATAGATCACCCGCATGCCCATCGCCTCGGCCAGCGTCGAGAGCTGGCTGCCGATATTGCCGTAGCCGACGATGCCGAGCGTCTTGCCGCGCACCTCGAAGGCGCCGTTGGCCGACTTGTCCCAGCCGCCCTGATGCGCCGAGCGCGAGCGGTCGGGAATGCGCCGCAGCAGCATGACGATCTCGCCGATGGTCAGTTCTGCGACGCTGCGCGTATTGGAGAAGGGCGCGTTGAACACCGGGATGCCGCGCAGGCGCGCAGCGTCGAGATCGACCTGGTTGGTGCCGACCGAGAAGCAGCCCACCGCGAAGAGCCGCTTGGCGGCGGCGAAGACCGGCTCGGTCAGCTGCGTGCGCGAGCGGATGCCGAGCACATGCGTCTTCTCGATCGCCTCGATCAGCTGCGCCTCGTCCAGCGCCTTGGGCAGCCGGGTCAGGTTGGTGTAGCCGGCCTGCTGCAGGGCGGCGACGGCGGAATCGTTGATTCCCTCCAGGAGCAGGACGCGGATGCGGTCCTTGGGGAAGGAAAGCCGGTCGGTCGGAAGGGTCATGATGCGGCTGCTGGTCCGTGGGGGCGCCTTGGAGCAGGCGCGCGTCGGTCACCGGCGCGCGCCGCCTGCGGAAGCCATGGCTATAGACCTGCCTTCGCAGCGCACAACCGCAAAATTGTCGCGTTAGCCGCCCGCCGCACGCATCGGGACCACCGAACCGAGCCCGGAGAGATGCTGCTGCGGCAGCAGGAAGGGCTGTCCGGCCGGCGGCAGGCGGCTGAAGGACAGCGAGACGCGGAACACGCCGCGTAGCAACTCGTCGTCGAGGATGGCCGAGGGCTCGCCCTGCGCCACGATCGCGCCCTCGTGCATCACGACCAGGCGGTCGGCATAGGTCACGGCGAGGTTGAGATCGTGCAGCACCACCAGCACGGCGGCGCCCTGGGCTGCGATCTCGCGGGCGGCATCGAGCAGCGAGAGCTGGTGGCAGAGATCGAGGCTGGCAATCGGCTCGTCAAGGAACAGCACCTGGCGCTGCGCCAGCGAGCGCCCGGCCTCGAGCTGGCAGAGCGCGCGGGCGAACTGCACCCGCTGCTGCTCGCCGCCGGAGAGCGTCTGGTACTGGCGCTCGGCCAGGCCGATCACGCCGGCGGTGTCGAGCGCCCGCGCGACGATCGCGTCCTTCTGCGCCCGCCCCTGCGCCCGGCCGACGCCTTCGAGCCCGAGCCGCGCCACCTCGTAGACGCTGAAGGGGAAGGCGAGCTTCTGGTTCTGCACCATCACGGCGCGGCGGCAGGCGAGCTGCCAGGCCGGCGTCGCCGAAAGCGGCTCGCCTTCGAGGCGCACCTCGCCGCGGCTCGGCGCGATCTCGCCGGTCAGCAGCTTGAGCAGGGTCGACTTGCCGGCCCCGTTAGGCCCGACGACGATGGTCATCTGCCCGGTCTCGAGCGCGAGCGAGGCCGAGCGCACCAGCGCCGCCCCGCGCACGGAGAAGGCGAGATCGCGTGCCTCCAGGATCGCGCCCATGCTCAGATCTCCGCGATCCGGCCGCGCCGCAGCAGCAGCCACAGGAAGAAGGGCGCACCGATGAAGGCGGTGACGATGCCGATCGGCAGCTCGGCCGGGGCGACCACCAGGCGGGCCACGATGTCGGCGCCGACCAGCAGCGCCGCCCCGCCCAGCGCCGAGAGCGGCAGCAGCAGCCGGTGGTCAGGCCCGACCGAGAGCCGGATCAGATGCGGCACGACGATGCCGACGAAGCCGATCACGCCTGCAGCCGCGACGCTCGCCCCGACTGAGAGCGCCACCAGCACGATCGCGATCGCCTTGATGCGCTGCACCGGGATGCCGAGATGATAGGCCTCGGCCTCGCCCAGCATCAGCGCGTTGAGCCCGCGCGCCAGGAAGGGCACGGCGATCACCAGCGGCAGCACGATCGGCGCGACCGCCGAAAGCTTGGTCCAGCTCGCGCCGCCGAGGCTGCCCATCGACCAGAAGGTCAGGTCGCGCAGCTGCCTGTCGTCGGAGAGATAGGCGAGCAGCCCGGTGAGCGAGCCGGCAAGCGCGCCCAGCGCCACGCCGGCCAGCAGCATGGTCGCGACCGAGGTGCGGCCGTTGCGCGTCGCGATCAGGTAGAGCGCCAGCGTCGAAACCAGCCCGCCGAAGAAGGCGCCGAAGGGCAGCGCCGCGAAGGGCAGCTTCAGCGCCATGCCGGCGAGCAGCCTGTCGCCGAGCACGATCGTCGCCGCCGCCGCCAGCCCCGCGCCGGCCGAGACGCCGACCAGGCCGGGATCGGCGAGCGGATTGCGGAAGAGCCCCTGCATCAGCGCGCCCGAGATCGCCAGCGCCGCCCCGACCAGCGCGCCGAGCAGCAGGCGCGGCATGCGGATATTGAGCACGACCAGCGCCTCGCGCCCGTCGAGCAGCGCCTGCGGCGCCAGCCCGAGCTTGGCGAGCAGGATCTCGGCGACGCGGCCGGGCGCGATCGCGAAGGCACCGGCGCCGAGCGAGAGCAGCAGCAGCAGCAGGCAGAAGCCGGCCAGCACCAGCACGGTGACGAGGTTGCGCTGGCGCCGGCCCGCGGCGAGCCGCGCCAGCGCCTCGACGCCGGACGGCGCCGCCGGCTTGATCGCGAGGCTCATGGCGCGGCGTACGCCTTGCCGGCATCCGACACCGCGATGCCGGCCTCGGGGTAGAGGAGCCCCATCAGGTCGCGCGCGGCGTCCGGCGTGCGCGGGCCGAAGCCGAGCAGATAGAGCCCGTCCATGCGGATCAACGCCTTGGTCTTGGCGGCCGGGGTCTGCGAGAAGGCCGGCGCCGCGAACAGCTCGTCGGCCGAGGAGCCGTGCGCCGCAGTGTGGCGCATCATCACGATGTAGTCGGGCGCGGCGTTGATGATCGCCTCGTCGGTCATCGGCTTGTAGCCCTCGACCGCGGCGGCGGCGTTGATGCCGCCGGCCAGCGCGATGATGCCGTCGGCGGTGCTGTTGCGCCCGCCCACCATGGTGCGCCCGTTCTGGGTCGAGAGCACGAAGAGCACGCGCTTGCGCGCCGGCAGCCGGGCGCGCTGGGCGTCGAGCGCGACGAAGGCTTCGCGCACCCGCTCCGCCAGGGCCTGCGCTGGCCCCGCGGCGCCGGCAGCCTTGCCGATCACCGCGATCTTGTTGACCACGGCGTCGGCGGTGAAGGCCTCGGGCACGTCGGCGATCGGCGTGCCGGATTCGCGCAGCAGGGCGAGCGCGTCCGGCGGCCCCGCGCCCTCGACCGCGATGACCAGCGTCGGCCGCAGCGAGAGCACGCCCTCGGCCGAGAGCGCCCGGACATAGCCGACGCTCTTTTTCTCCTTCAGCGCCTCCGGCGGCCACTGGCTGGTGGTGTCGACGCCGACCACCTTGTCCTGCAGGCCGAGCGCGTAGAGCACCTCGGTGATCGCGCCGCCGACCGCGACGATGCGGGCGCTCGCACCGGCGCTGTTGTCCTGGGCGCTTACAGCGAACCCGCCCGCCGCCAGTGCCAGCGCGCCGGCCAGCGCGGCCACGGCCAGGCGACGACGGCGCTGCGACCGCGGAGCGGGCGAAGGCAGATGCTGCGGAGAAGGAAGCATGGATCCGGCCCTCGTCGGTTCGCACAGCGTCACGCCTCCGGAAGCCCGGAGTCGAAGCTGCATGTCATCTAAACTGGGAGCCAGTTTTTAGTTATTAAAAACAACATATACTGGCCTTTATTGACGGAAATATTCAGCTTTACTAAGAGAGGTCAAGAGCGGCGGAATTGCGTCCGCGCGGCCGCACCACGGCCGGGCGGCCTGCCGCGACCAGTCCAGCCAGTCAGCAGTCCGGGGAACACCGATGTTCATCGCCATGAACCGCTTCAAGGTCGTCAAGGGTGAAGAGGCCGCCTTCATCGAGGTCTGGGCCTCGCGCAAGACCCGCCTGGACGAGATGAAGGGCTTCGTCTCCTTCAACCTGCTCAAGGGCCCGGAGAAGGAGGACCACACCCTGTTCTCCTCGCACACGGTCTGGGAGACCAAGGACGACTTCACCGCCTGGACCCGCTCCGAGCAGTTCCGCGACTCGCACAGCAAGGCCGGCCAGCCGCGGCCGAAGCCGCTCTTCCTCGGCCATCCCGAGTTCGAGGGCTTCGAGTCGGTGCTGGGCGAGACCAACCCGAACCGGCCTCTCCAGGCCGCCGAGTGACGCCCGCCATGTCGACCATGACCATGCCGGCGCCCTCCGCCGACGCGATGGCGCGGGTCCGCGAGGCCCTCGCCGCCAAGCCCGACGGCGTGATCGAGGCCGTCGCCCGCGAGCACGGCGTACCGACGCTCGCCGTGCTGGAGGCCGCACCGGCCGACCAGCGCCACCAAATCCCGGCCGAGCGCTTCGAGGATCTCTGGAAGCAGCTCGCGGGCTGGGGCACCGTGCTCTTCATCGTGCACACGCCCGACATCGTTCTGGAGTGCGAGGGCGAGCTGCCCGTCGGCTCCTTCGGCCACGGCTACTACAACATCCATGGCGACAGCCCGATCGGCGGACACATCAAGGCCGCCAACTGCACGGCAATCTATCTGGTCGACCGGCAGTTCCACGGCCGGCGCTCCTGCTCGGTGCAGTTCTTCAATGCCGCCGGCGAGGCCATGTTCAAGGTCTTCGTCCGTCGCGACAAGGCGCGCGAGCTGCTGCCCGACCAGGTCGCCCGCTTCGAGGCCCTGAAGCGCGACTTCGCCTGAGCGGAGACGGCCCTGCGCCGAAAGGCCGCGTCGGCCCGGGGTCGCAAACCCTGTGTCCTGCGCTAACTCTCGGGCTGCATGCGTCCGCGGCCTCGTGCTAAGCGGACGCCCCGATCTGTCATGCGAAGACACCGCGGCCCGAGGGGCGGAGCCACGTTCGTCTCGCCATCGTCCTGCACCGTCGCCGACCGGGGAAAGCCCGACCGCGCGGGGCGCAGGACCGGCGTTAAGGAACGATTAACCAAGTGAGCGCAGCGTCCAAAGGGCCGGACAGGGGTGGCGACAAGGCTGCACAGGCCCGCCCTCCCACCTCCGGTTCCGCCGACGGGGCGGAGTTTCCGCCCGTCGCCGAGCATCTCGATATCGCGAGCGAGGCCGCGGACATGGCTGCTCACGTCACTTTCGAACGCGCGCTCGCGCCGGTGCCGATCGCCCGCAAGGCCATCGGCGCGCTGATTCGCCCGACCGCGGGCGTCGCCGCCGGCTTCCTGCTGGCGCTGCGCTACGTCCAGGCCCGCGTGCTCTCGATCTGGGGCCTGCTGATCGCCGCGGCCCTGTGCCCGCCGCAGGCCTTCGCCGATTTCGCGATCTATGCCGCGCTGGTCAATATCGTCTCGATCCCGGCGCTGCTGCGCTTCGAGGCGATCTTCTTCCAGGACAGCGACACCGACCGGCTCGGCCGCGCCTTCCGGCTGGCGCTGGCCACCGGTGGCGGCTTCTCGGCGCTGCTCTGCCTCGTCGCGGCCGTCCTCGCCGCGACCGGCACGGTCCAGCCCGAGCACGCGCTGCTCTTCGTGCTCTCGCTGACCGGTCGCTCGGTGATCCGGCTCGCCACCGCCGAAGCCACCGCCGCCGGCGACATGCGCACCATCGGCAATGCCGGCCTCGTCCAGTCGGTGGTCCAGCCGGCGGCGATGCTGGCGCTGATCCTCGCGCTCGACGGCTCGTCCACCGTGCTCTTCGCCGCCGACGCCCTCGGCCATGCCGTCGCGGCCGCCTATCTGGTCTGGCGCCGCCGCCACGCCATCCGCGATCTCGCCGTCACCGCGCCCTGGTCGCGCGAGGAACTCTGGCGCTCCGCACGGCGCTGGCACGCCGCGCCGCGCATCCTGCTGCCCTCGGCCCTGCTCTCCTTCGGCTTCTCGGTCGTGCCGCTGGCGGCGCTGCCCTTCACCGACGACCCGATCTTCGCCGCGCAGGTGGCGCTGGCGATGCGGCTGCTCGACGTGCCGACCCAGATGTTCGCGGCCGTCACCGTGCCGGTGGTGATGAGCAATCTGCGCATCCGCCAGGGTGTCGTGCGCCGGCGCCGGGCGAGGCTGCTGACGCTCGGCCTGCTGGTGCTCGCCTTCGGCCTGTTCGGCGGCATCGCCGGCGCGGCCTTCCTCGGCGGTTCCTGGCTGGAGGCGACGCAGTGGCACGGGCTCGACCGGGTGCTGCTGGCGCTGGCGCCCTTCTATGCCGGCATCGCCATGGTCTCGCCGCTCCACGAAATGGGCACGCTGGCGCGCGCGCCGCAGCATCCGATGGCCGCCAATGCGGTGGCGATCGTCGCCGCCGTCGCGGTCATGGCCTGGTTCGGCACGGTCTCGCTGCCGATGCTGGCGGCGATCGGCGCGATCTCGCTGGCCCGCACCGCCGTCCATGCCCGCCTGACCTGGACGGGGATCGATCTGCGGCAGGGAACCTTCGGCGCGGCGCGGACCTCGACGGGCTGAGCCGGCCTATTCGCGCCGGATCAGCCGGTCGGCCAGCAGCGAGGAGAAGAAGCCCGGCTTGAACTCGCGCTCGAGCCGCTGCGGGTCGTAATGCTCCGCCACCCAGTCGAGGAAGGCAATGCCGCGGCTCTCGCCCTCGCGGCGATAGGCCTCGAAGAACGCGTCGAGGATGCCGGTCTTGGCGAAGCGGAAATGGCCGTAGCGCAGCGACAGCGCCGCCATCGCCTCGGCCAGCGGCCGCTTCTCGTGCATCAGCAGATAGAGCGCCGCGAAGAAGCCGGCACGGTCAGCGCCCGACTTGCAGTGGACCACGGCCGGCAGCTCCAGCCCGGCGAAGAAGGCCGGCGCCGCCAGGATGGTCTCGCGCTCGGGCGCGCCGCGCGAGCGCAGCACGAACTCGACCAGCGTGATGCCATGGCGCTCGCAGGCCTCCTTCTGCAGCGGCCAGGCGCCGTGCTCGCGCCCGCCGCGCAGATTGACCACGGTGCGCACGCCCTGCCGCGCGAACCAGGCGATGTCGCCCGGTGCCGGCTGGGCCGCCCGCCAGAGCCTGGGCGTGACACGATGCGCGTTGAGATAGAGCAGCCGGAAGATGCCGTGATCGGCCAGCAGCATGTTGGTCCATGCGCGCAGGCGGTCGCCCGGCCCGGCCAGCGGCCGCTCCCAGCGGGCGATCCTCGCCATGCGCCGCGCATAGCGCTCCTCGGGGCTGCGCCAGTGGTTCAGCATCGGCGCGCGGCCCGCGGCACGCGACAGGCCGGCAGAAAGATTGCGTCGGTCATGGCGGCCGGATAGCAGCGGCGGCAGGCGCGCGCAAATTCGGTAAGGTCCGGAGGTTAAGGCTGGCGCGGGCGGCGGGCGTTTACCGAAGGGTCCGTCAAACCGAAGGTCTCACTTGGCCTTTGCGCCGCGAACGCGCATAAGGCCGCCGACAGTTCAGTCAAGGCAGGTCAGGTTCATGCGTCTCGACGCCATCGCCATCGGCAAGAATCCTCCCGAAGAAGTCAACGTCGTCATCGAGGTGGCGATCGGCGGCGAACCCATCAAATACGAGATGGACAAGGAAGCCGGCACGCTCTTCGTCGACCGGTTCCTCTATACGCCGATGCGCTATCCAGGGAACTACGGCTTCATCCCCCACACCCTTTCGGAAGACGGCGACCCGTGCGACGTGCTCGTCGCCAATACGCGCCCGCTGATCCCGGGCTGCGTCATCGCAGTGCGCCCGATCGGCGTGATGATGATGGAGGACGAGGGCGGCGGCGACGAGAAGATCATCGCCGTGCCGGTACCGAAGCTCACCAAGCGCTACGAGAACGTCAAGAACTACACCGACCTTCCGCAGATCACACTGGACCAGATCCAGCACTTCTTCGAGCACTACAAGGATCTCGAGCCCGGCAAATGGGTCAAGCTAACCGGCTGGGGCGATGCCACCAAGGCCCGCCAGCTGATCGTCGAGGCGATCGATCGCGCCAAGGCCGCCAAGGCCTGACGCCGCCGCTAAGGTAGCTGGGGCGCGCCGCGCCTCAGCCCAGCGGCACGCTGTCGACCAGCACGAAGCGCCCGCTGCGTTCCGGCTGACGGAACAGCGCGATGCGGTCGATCGCCAGCGGCCCCGCAGGGACCGAAGCGCGATAGGCCGTATCCAGCGCCGTGGCGACGGGGCCGACCGCGTCGTCCGGCAACCGCCCGGTCAGCGTCATGTGGAAGCGGAAGGCGTCGCCGACATAAGGGTAGCCATAGGCCTCCAGATAGGCCCGTTGCGCCGGCGTCAGCGGGCTTTCCAGCCGCCGCGCCAGATCGGCCGGCGAGAGCGGCGCCCGGAACGCCTCGAAATCCTGGACGATGTCGAAGGCGAGCGCCTGCAGGCCAGCGCTCGGCACCGCCGGCGTCAACGCCACGAAGCGCCCCAGCGCCGTCACGGCGAGCCCGCCTTCCAGCACCAACGTCGCGCGCCGCGCCGCCCAGTTGCGCAGGACGGCGCGCAGAGCCCCCTCGTTTCGCCCCTCCACCAGTTCGAACGGCGCCTTCAGCGTCGCGTGGAAGCCGTAGCGGCGCGGCTCGGCGGTCAGCGCCGGCCAGTCCGCCGCCGCATAGCCCGGCGGCACGGCGAAATCGACCGCCGCAGCCATCGCGGCATCGTAGCCGAGCACCGCGCTGCCGAAGCGCCAGAGCGCGCTCTCGGCTGCCGGGGCGTAGTAGATGGCGTAGCGGATTGCGGACGTCGTCATCGCCGCCTCAGAACGCCCGGCGGCCCTGGGCCCAGACCGTCTCGACGACCGGCGTCGCGCCCAGCTGGCGGAAGCGCACCAGATCGGCGCGCAGGCCGGGCTTGAGATGGCCGCGATCGCGCAGGCCGAGAATGTCGGCGACCTTCCAGGTGACCTTCGCCATCGCCGCCGGCAGCGCGATGCCGTGCGAATCGTGCAGCTTGAGCACGGCCTGGAGCAGGCTGGCTGGAACGTAGTCGGAAGAGAGCCCGTCGAGCAGCCCCTTCTCGGCGAGCTCTGCCACCGAGACGCCGCCGGAATGCGAGCCGCCGCGCACCACGTTCGGCGCGCCGGCCACCGTGGCGAGCCCGCGCTGCTTGGCCGCCTGCGCCGCCTCGACCGTGGTCGGGAATTCAGAGATCACCGCGCCCGAGGCGATGCCGGCCTCGACATGCTCGACCGTCGTGTCGTCATGCGTCGCGATCGGGATGCCGCGGCTGCTGAACATCGCGACCACCGCCGCCCAGTTGCGCCCGACATTCTCGGCGCCCTCGCGCTTGCGCTCGCTCACGTCCAGCGCGAACTCCGCCTCGGTCTTGCCGTTGCCGAGCGCATAGGTGCGCAGATGCGCGATGTCGCGCCATTGCCGCTGGCCCGGCGTGTGGTCCATCAGCGAAACGAGCTGCACCAGCGGATCGTCCTGATAGGGCGCGATGTCGCGCATCAGCTCGGGGCTGGTCAGTTCGCAGCGCATGTGGATGCGGTGGTCGATGCGGAACACGCCCTCGGCGGTGCCCTGCCGCAGCGCCGCCATCACATCGGCGAAGATGTCCTTGCGGTAGTCCTTGGCCGAGAAGGGCGTGCCGGCGCAGATCGCATCGTAGACGGTGGTAACGCCGGCCGCCGCCATCTGCGCGTCGTGCACCAGCGCGGCCGCCAGCCCGTTCGGCCAGAAGACCTTTGGGCGCGGCATGAAGTGCTTTTCCATATTGTCGGTGTGCATCTCGACCAGCCCCGGCGCGACATAGTCGCCGCCAGCGTCGATCGCCTCCGGCAGGGAGGAGCGGCCCTGGTCGACGGAGAGGATGCCGCCCTCGTCGAAGGCGATGGTGCCGGTGACGACCTCGTCCTCGAGGATCAGGCGGGCATTGGTCAGGATCATGGGCATCATGCGGCCTTCCGGAAAGCTGTGATGTCGAGATAGCGCGTCGCGACCGCTTCGCGAACCGCCTCGTCGTGGAAGATCCCGACGATGGCGGCCCCCGCCGCCCGCGCCTCGCCGATCAGCGCGACGACGACGTCGCGATTGGCGGCGTCGAGCGAGGCGGTCGGCTCGTCGATCAGCATGATCGGCGAGGGATCGACGAAGGAACGCGCGATGTTGACCCGCTGCTGCTCGCCGCCGGAGAAGGTCGCCGGCGCCAGCTCCCACAAGCGCTGCGGCAGGTTGAGCCGGGCGAGCATGGCCTTGGCCCGCTCGCTCGCCTCCTCCGGCGCGACGCCGCGCGCCAGCAGTGGATCGCGCACGATGTCGAGCGCCGAGACGCGCGGGATCACCCGCAGGAACTGCGAGACGAAGGAGAGCGTGCGCCGGCGGATCTCCAGCACGGTGCGCGGCACCGCCTGCACGATGTCGACCGGGCGCCCGTCATGGGTGATGCGGATCGCGCCCGCGCTCGGCCGGTAATTGCCGTAGAGGATGCGCAGCAGGCTCGACTTGCCGGCGCCCGAGGCCCCGGCGAGCACCAGCGCCTCCCCGGCCGCGACCGAAAAGTCGATTGCGTCGAACACCGGCAGCCTGACCCCGCCCTGATTGTGCAGGACGAATTCCTTGGAGACGTTCTCGACCTGGATCATCGTTGTCATGGGAGGCGTGCCTTTGTGCGACGGGCATGACGGGGCTGTGACGGGAAGACACCGTCATTCCGGGGCGGGCCGTCAGGCCCGAGCCCGGAACCCATGACCGGGTGAGCCGCGATGATCGCGAACGGTGCAGGTCCGACCCAGTCGTGGGTTCCGGGTTCTTCGCTGCGCGAAGCCCCGGAATGACGAGAGGACATCTCAGACACTGAGCACCGCCGAGGTCAGCAATTGCGTGTAGGCGTGCTGCGGATCGTCGAGCACCTGGTCGGTCAGGCCCTGCTCGACGACATGGCCATCCTTCATCACCATCAGCCGGTCGGTCAGCAGGCGCGCCACGGCGAGGTCGTGCGTGACGATCACCGCCGCCAAGCCGAGATCGCGCACCAGCACGCGCAGCAGGTCGAGCAGGCGCGCCTGCACCGAGACGTCGAGCCCGCCGGTGGGCTCGTCCATGAAGACGAGGCGCGGCTGCGAGACCAGCACGCGGGCGATCTGCAGGCGCTGCTGCATGCCGCCGGAGAACTGCCGCGGCCGGTCGTCGATGCGCGCCGCGGCGATCTCGACCCGCTGCAGCCAGTCGAGCGCGCTCTCGCGGATGCGGCCGTAATGGCGGGCGCCATTGTCCATCAGCCGCTCGCCGACATTGCCGCCGGCCGAGACGTCCATGCGCAACCCGTCGCGCGGGTTCTGGTGGACGATGCCCCATTGCGTGCGCATCAGCCGGCGCCGGTCCTGCTCGGCCAGCGCGTAGATGTCGAGCGGCGCCCCCTGCCCATGGAACAGCACCTGCCCCGCATCGGGACGGTCGATGCCGGCGAGGCAGCGAAGCAGGGTCGACTTGCCGGATCCCGATTCGCCGACGATGCCCAGCACCTCGCCCGGCCAGAGGTCGAAGGAGACGCCAGCGCAGCCGATGCGCTCGCCATAGAAGCGCGAGATCCCCGCGACGGAGAGGATCGGGTAGGGATCGAGGCCGGTCTCGGGCGGCGCGACGTGGAGGGTCATGGCGTCTCTCCGGTAGCGGCGGAGCCGGTCACCAGCCCGCTCGCCGTGGCCTCCGCCAGCATCGCGCCGCGATGGCCGTTCGCCCGGCGCGTCTCGCAATGATGGCTGTCGGAACAGACGAACATCCGCCCGCCGCGATCGTCGATCACCACCTCGTCGAGGTAGGAGTCGCTCGCGCCGCACAGGCCGCAGGGCTGGTCCCAGCTCTGGATACGGAAGGGGTGGTCGTCGAAGTCGAGGCTGCGCACGCTGGTGTGCGGCGGCACCGCATAGATCCGCTTCTCGCGCCCGGCGCCGAACAATTGCAGCGCCGGCGACATCTGCATTTTGGGATTGTCGAATTTCGGGATCGGCGACGGCGCCATCACATAGCGGCCGTTGACCATGACGGGATAGTCGTAGGTCGTCGTCACCTCGCCGAAGCGCGCGATCGCCTCGTAGAGCTTGACCTGCATCAGCCCGTACTCTGCCCAGGCGTGGATCTTGCGGGTCTCGGCCTCGCGCGGTTCCAGCCTGCGCAGCGGTTCCGGCGTCGGGACCTGGTAGACCATGATCTGGCCGGGCTGCAGCGGCGCCTCCGGGATGCGGTGGCGGGTCTGGATGATCGTCGCCTCATGGGTCGCCTCGGTGGTGCGCGCCGCGGCGGTGTGTTCGAAGAAGCGCCGGATCGAGACCGCGTTGGTGGTGTCGTCGGCACCCTGGTCGATCACCTTGAGCCTGTCGGCCGGGCCGATCAGCGCGGCGGTGATCTGGATGCCGCCAGTGCCCCAGCCGCGGGCCAGCGGCATCTCGCGCGAGCCGAACGGCACCTGGTAGCCCGGCACCGCCACAGCCTTGAGCAGCGCGCGGCGGATCATCCGCTTGGTCTGCTCGTCGAGATAGGCGTAGTTGTAAGCCGGCTTCGTATCGTCGATGCCGAGGCCGGACGGAGTCTGGTGCATGGTCATTGCGCGGCCTCCGGCTGCGTCTGCGCCCCGGCGTCGGGCCGTGCGTCGCGCTCCTTGCGGATGCGCCGGATCAGTTCGAGCTCGCCCTGAAAATCGACGTAATGCGGCAGCTTCAGATGCTCGACGAAGCCCGCCGCCTCGACATTGTCCGAATGGTAGAGGACGAACTCGTCCTGCTGCGCCGGATACTCCGCCGCCTCGCCGAACTCGGGCGCCTTCAGCGCCCGGTCGACCAGCGACATCGACATCGCCTTGCGCTCGGCATGGCCGAAGGCGAGCCCGTAACCGCGGGTGAACTGCGGCGGCACCTCCTTCGACCCGGCGAACTGGTTGACCATCTGGCACTCGGTCACGGTGATGTCGCCGAGATCGACCGCGAAGCCGAGTTCCTCCGGCACGAATTCGACCGCGACCTCGCCGACCCGGATCTCGCCGACGAAGGGGTGGCTGCCGCCGAAGCCGCGCTGCACCGAATAGCCGAGCCCGAGCAGGAAGCCCTCGTCGCCGCGCGCCATCGCCTGCAGCCTGACATCGCGCCCCGCCGGGAAGGCGACCGGCTCGCGGGTGAGGTCGAAGGGCGCCGGATCGCCCACGGGCGGGGCCTCCTCCTCCATCAGCCCTTCCGCCCCGAGAATGTCGGGCACGCGCGGCATATGCGCGTCGAGCGACGCAGCGGCGGACCGCGCCGTGTCCTCTCCCTCGCCCCGCTCGTGGTGGGGCGGGTTGGGGTGGGCAGCAGTGCCGTCGCGCTGCTCCATGAGCGCGAAATCGAAGAGCCGGTGGGTATAGTCGTAGGTCGGTCCCAGCACCTGGCCGCCCGGAAGATCCTTGTAGGTCGCCGAGACGCGGCGGCGGATCGCCATGGCGGCGGTGTCGAGCGGCTGCGACGAGCCGAAGCGCGGCAGCGTGGTGCGATAGGCGCGCATGAGGAAAGCCGCCTCGATCGCGTCGCCCTGGGCCTGCTTCAGTGCCAGGGCCGCGAGGTCGGCGTCGTAGAGCGAGCCCTCGTTCATCACCCGGGCGCAGGCGAGCCCCATCTGCTCTCGCAACTGCGCCACCGTGACTTCCGGCACGGAGGCGTCGCCGCGCCGCGCCTCGGCGACCAGTTCGTGGCTGGCGAGGATGGCGGCCTCGCCGCCTTTCACCGCGACATACATCGGCTAGACCTCCCGGACCTGCGTGGAGCGCGGCAGGCCGAGCGCCCACGTGCCATGGACGAGCAGCATGTCGACCCCGAGCGGGTAGAGCGCCGCATTGGCCGCGACCTCGCCCCAGAAGCCCGGCCGCAGGCCCGCCGGAGCGACGCTGCGGCTGCCGGGTATTCCCGGCCCTTCGAGCAGGACGGCGGGGCCGCCCGCGAAGCCGGCGCAGGGCACGATCAGTGTCGCCGCGCGGTCGGGGAACTGGTCCTCGCCGGGATGGAAGGCGGCGAGCGCCGGCGCCTCGGCCCCGGCGAGGACAGCGAACAGGGCGCGATGCGGCTCCGCCACCAGGGGCGCGGCGCAGTGGAAGCGCAGCCAAGCCCCGGCCGGCCCGTCGCGCAGTCCCTGCGGCAGCCAGAGCGGCGTCTCATAGTCGGCGAGTGTCAGCAGCACGGTCGCGGCGGCGGCCGGCAGGCCGGGCGGCGGCGCGACCGTGCTGTCGAGATCCTGCACCAGACCCGGCTCGGCCATGGCGGCGAGCACGGCCCGGAACGCGGCTTGCGACTGGAGGATCGGATCGGCGAAGCCGGCGCCCAACGCGATATCGGCCTGCATGCTCAGCCTCCCCTGACCAGGGTGAAGAAGTCGACGCGGCTCGCCGCCGCCTTGCGCGAGGCGAGCTCGCGGGCGGCGCGCTGCGCCTCGGCCAGCGCCTCGATCCCGCGCCCGAGCGGGCCGGCTGCGCCCTCGCGTTGCAGCAGCGCCTCGGCGACCGCCGCCAGCCGCGCCTTGCGGCCATCGCGCCCCAGCGCATAGGAGAAGCCCATCGTGCCGCAGGCGAGCCGGATCACGCAGCGCGTCACGGTCGCCTCGCCGAGATTGAAGCGCCGGCCGGCGCCGCCCGCCCGGCCCTCGACCATCACCGTTCCCGTCTCGGCCGGCTTCAGCACCTCGTGCGCCGGCAGCGGGCCGGCCGCGCCGAGCAGCACCTCGATCTCCGCGCGGGAGGCGCGTGCCAGCACCGCCAGCCGCCTGCGCCGTGCCTGCGTCTCGTCCATACCGGTCCGCATCTCTCGCCAAGCCCTAATGTCTAGACTATGCTAAGCCCGTCACGCAGAAAGGTCTATACATTTTGAATGACGCTTCGATGACGGGCGAGCTGGAGGCTGCGCCGGCCGACGGCACGGTCTGGCGCCGCATCGCCGACGAGATCGCCGGTGCGATCGACCGCGGCGACTATGCCGCCGGCGACCTGCTGCCCGCCTCGGTGGCGCTGGCAGAGCGCTATGGCGTGCACCGGCACACCGTCCGCCAGGCCTTCCGCCATCTCGCCGAGCAGGGGCTGGTCTCGGTCTCGCGCGGGCGCGGCACGCAGGTCATCGCCCGGCGCTTCCCTTACCGGCTCGGCCGGCGCGTCAGCCTGCGCACCAATTTCGGCGCCGCCGGCATCCCGGCCTCGGGACAGGTGATCGACGCTGCCGTCGTGGCGGGCGACGCCGCCGCCTGCGAGCGCCTGTCCCTGCCGACCGGCAGCCCGCTCTGGCGCATCCGCAGCGTCAGCCTCGCCGACGGCCTGCCGGTCGGCACCGGCGTGCACCAGCTCTGCGCCACGCGCTTTCCCGGCTTCGACCGCTTGCTGGCGGAGGCCGGCGCCTCGCTCACCGCCGCCCTCAAGGCCTGCGGCATTCCCGATTACGTCCGGCTGCAGACCCGGCTCGGCGCCAGGCTCGCCGATGCGCGCGAGGCGGATCTGCTGAAGATCGCGCCGGGCGCGGCAGTGCTGACCTCGGACGCGGTCGACGCCCTGCCCGATCTCTCGCCGATCCACCTGATCGACAGCGTCTTCGCCGGCGAGCGCATGGAGATGCTGGTCGAGCCCTTCGCCGAGTGAGACGCAGCCGGCTCAGCCGCCGCGCTGGCCGATGATCGCGAAGCGCAGCCGCGTCGAGAGGAAATCGATGGTCGAGACAGCCGCGAGGATCAGCAGGATCAGGAAGGAGACCTGCTGCCATTCCAGCGTGCGGATCGTCTCGGCGAGGTAGAGGCCGATGCCGCCGGCCCCGACGATGCCGATGATCGTCGAGGAGCGCGTATTCGACTCGATGAAGTAGAGCACCTGGCTCGCCAGAACCGGCAGCACCTGCGGGATCAGCCCGAAGCGGATCGCGTGCAGCCGGCCGCCGCCGACCGAGGTGACGCCCTGCACCGGCTTGCGGTCGGAGGCCTCGATCGCCTCGGAGAACAGCTTGCCGAAGGCACCGAGATCGGCGGTCATGATCGCCAGCATGCCGGCGAAGGGGCCGAGCCCGACGACGTTCACCCAGATCAGCGCCCAGATCAGCGCATCGACGCCGCGCAGGGTGTCGAGCGAGCGGCGGGCCAGCATGTGCACGATCCGGTTGGCGACGACGTTGCGCGCCGCCAGGAAGCCGAGCGGAAAGGCGAGGATCGCCGCCATCACCGTGCCGAGGAAGGCGATGGCGATGGTCTCGAACAGCGCCTTGACGAAGATCATCGCGCGGGCGAGCGAGCCGGGATCGGGCGGCAGCATCAGCACGACGAAGCGGCCGAGATTGCCGAAGCCGGAGAGCACCCGCCAGAGCGAGACCTCGAGCGAGGCGACGCCATAGGCGAAGAGGCCCGCCAGCGCGGCGATCACCGCGAGCGTCGCCGCCCTGCGCCCGGGCGAGCCGCGCAGCACCGCGCCGTGGCGGGCGACCAACGCCGCGCGGTCCGTGTCGGAGAGCACCAGAGTCATCGGCCCTGCTCCATGCCGAGCAGCGCATGGCGCAGCCGCTCGGTGCCGTAGTCGATCAGCATGACCGTCACGATGATCATCAGCAGGATCGCGCTGACGTCGGTGAAGTAGAATTTCCGGATCGCCTCGATCAGGTCCTGGCCGATGCCGCCGGCACCGACGAAGCCCATGATCGCCGCGCCGCGCACATTGATCTCGAAGCGCAGCAGCCCGTAGCTGGCGAAGTTCGAGAGCACCTGCGGCACCACCGCGAAGCGGATGGTCTGCCACCAGCCGGCGCCGGTGGCGCCCACGCCATCGACCGGCTTCATGTCGATGTTCTCGACCACCTCGGAGAACAGCTTGCCGGTGGCGCCCATGGTGTGGATCGCGATGGCGAGCACTCCGGGCAGCGGCCCGAGCCCGAAGGCGATCACGAAGATCAGCGCGAAGACGATCTCCGGCACGGTGCGGCAGAATTCGAGGAAGCGGCGCGCCAGGAAGCGCCCGGTCGCCGAGCGCCCGAGATTGGCCGCCGCCACGAAGCAGAGCGCGAAGCCGCCGAGCACGCCGAGCACCGTGCCGACATAGGCGATCAGCAGCGTCTGCCAGAGCAGCCTGAGCCAGCCTCTGAGATTCCAGAACCATTCGGCGAGATCGGCGCCGAGCGTCGCCCAGCGCAGCCGCGGCAGGATCTCGTAGAGATAGTTGGGAAAGCGCCAGACATTGGCGGCGAAGCGTGGCAGGTCGACCTCGGCGCCGATCGCGGACAGCCAGACGCAGGCCAGGAAGAGGCCGGCGCCGAGCAGGGTCCGGCGCAGCCGTGCCGCCGCCGCCCGCCGGTAGAGCGCGGCATGGGCGGCGATGGCCGGATCGGCGCGATCGATCGCGAGTGTCATGACAATGTCCGTCGCCGAAAGAGGAGGCGGCTAGAGCGGGCCGCAGCCGTCATGCTCGGCCTTGTGGCGAGCATCCACGTCTTGAACACCGCGCGCGATCAGCGAAGCGAAGACGTGGATGGTCGGGACAGGCCCGACCATGACGGGCTGCGACTGAAATGGCTTACGAGGACTTCTTCTTGCGCAGTTCGTCGACGAACTTGTTGAGCTCGATGATCGGGTCGTAGGCCTTGTTGTCGACCGCGACGAGCGGGCCCTGCTTGCCTTCGTAGATCTTGTCGAAGGCGGCTTTGTCCTTCGTGGTAATGTTGAGGACGGCGTCGCGGATCGCGGTCTTCAGCTGCTCCGGCATGTCGGAGAGATAGGCCATCGGCGAGTTCACGATCTGCTCGGACTTGAAGATGATCCGGAAGTCCTCGGCCTTGGCCATGTTCTTGCGGGCCATGCGCTGCAGGTTGGATTCCTGCTCGTCGTTCCACCAGTTGGCGACCATGTCGACGGTGCCCTGCTGGAGCGCGATGATCGCGTTCTCATGGCTGCCGGTATAGACGACCTTGCCGAAGAAGCTCTCGGGCTCGATCTTCATCTGGTTCAGCGCGAAGCGCGGCACGTTGTTGCCCGAGGTCGAGTTGGGATCGACCAGGCCGAGATTCTTGCCCTTCAGGTCCTCGACCTTTTGATAGGGCGAGTCCTTCTTCACGTAGAAGACCGAATGATAGCCCTTGGTGCCGTCGAGATTGGTCTCGATCGCGAAGGCGTCGATCTTGGCGCCGGTCATGCGGGCGCGGGCGAAGGAGGACGGGCCGTAGGAGGCGATGTGGATGTTGCCCGCCCGCTGGCCCTCGATGATCGCCGCATAGTCGTTGGCGATGCGCAGCGTCACCTTGGTGCCGAGTTCCTTGGCGAGATAGTTGACGAAGGGGGTGTAGCGCTCGGTCACGCCGGAGGCATTCTCGGCCGGGATGATCGCGAAGACGATCTCGGGATACTTGGCCTTCCAGTCGTGGGCCAAGGCCGGGGCGGCGAGCGCGCCGGCGAAGCCGGCAGCGAGCATGAGGGTATGGCGACGGGTCAGCATGGGGTGCTCCTGTGGTCCTGTCGAAGATGGTTCGGTCGGCGTCTCGCCCGCGGTCGCGCGGATCCGCTCAGGCGACGCTCTGCCTGGCGCGCCTCGCTTCCGAGGTCGCGATCTCGTCCAGCGCCTCCAGCGCGTCGGCGCCGGCGTCCCTGGCCTCGATTCCGTAGAGATCGGCCGCCACCGCCTTGGTCAGCGCGTGCGGCGGGCCGTCGAACACCACCTTGCCGCCGGCCATGCCGATCAGCCGGTCGCAGTATTTCGACGCGATATCGAGATGGTGCAGGTTGCTGATCACGGTGATGCCGTCCTCGCGGTTGATGCGGAACAGCGCGTCCATCACGACCTGGGTGTTGCGCGGGTCGAGCGAGGCGATCGGCTCGTCGGCGAGGATGATCGCCGGCTCCTGGACCAGGGCGCGCGCGATGGCGACGCGCTGCTGCTGCCCGCCCGACAGGGTCTCGGCGCGCTGGGCCAGCAGGTGCCCCATGTCGAGACGTTCCAGTGCCGCTATGGCGCGGATCTTGTCGTCCTGCGAGAAGCTCCTGACCAGTGTCAGCGCCGCCGCGCGGTGGTTCAGCCGGCCGAGCAGGACATTGGTCAGCACGTCGAGGCGCCCGACCAGGTTGAACTGCTGGAAGATCATCGCCGTGTCGCGGCGCCAGCCGCGCAGCGCCGCCCCCTTCAGCGCCGTGACCTCGCGCGCGCCGCTGAAGATGCGGCCCTCGCTCGGCTCGCTCAGCCGGTTGAGCATGCGCAGCAGCGTCGACTTGCCGGCGCCCGAGCGGCCGATCACCCCGACCATCTCGCCGCGCGGAATCGACAGGCTGACGCCATCGACGGCCACATTACCGCCGAACCGCTTGGTCAAACCTTCGATCCGCAGCATGCCGGCTCTCCCGTCGTGACGGCGGGAGCGGTAGCGGCCGCAGATGACAGCCCGGTGACGCGGCGTCGGCAGCGGCGGCGCCGAGGCGGATCACCGGATCGTGATCGCCTTACGTAAGGCCCGCGCCAGGCCGGTGCCAGGCCGGTGCCGGCCCCATCCGCCCGGCGCGGGACCGCATCCGGCCGGCCCGGCATCGGCTTTGCTTGTCGCGGCGAGGTCCGTTGGCGTACCGGGGATGCCGCTACGGCCCTCCTTCCGCCCACAAGCTCGCTTATCAAATCGTACCGCCCAGTCTAAATCAGGTCCGACCTACCGGAGCGTCCCGCCTCATGAAGCGTTTTCTTCTCCTCATCCTGATCGCTGGACTGGCGGCCGGCGGGTATTACGGCTTCAGGTACCAGACCAAGGCCTCCCAGCAGCAGGCCCAGGCGCCGGGCGGTGCCGCCCGCGCCCCGGCCGTGCCGGTCGAGGTCGGCAGCATCGAGGTCGCCAGCGTCGACGAGGAGGTCGAGGCGCTCGGCACCCTCGCCGCCGACGAGTCGGTGGTGATCGCGCCCGAGATCGCCGGCCGCGTCACCGCACTCGGCTTCAAGGAGGGCGACCGGGTCAAGAAGGACCAGCCGCTGGTCATGCTCGACACCGCCATCCTCGACGCCGAGCTGGCGCAGGCCAAGGCGGACGTCTCGCTCGCCCGCGACACCTATGAGCGCAACACCTCGCTGGTGAAGCGCGGCGCCGGCACGCAGGTGGCGCTGGAGCAGGCCACCGCCCAGCTCGCCTCGCAGGAGGCGCGGCTGCAGCTCGCCCAGGCCAAGCTCGCCTTCGCCACCATCAAGGCGCCGTTCAACGGCGTGGTCGGCCTGCGCTCGGTCGGCGTCGGCGATTTCGTCTCGGTCGGCAAGCCGCTGATCACCCTGACCAATATCGACCCGATCAAGGTCGATTTCCGCGTGCCGGAGATCTTCCTGACCCGGGTGCGCACCGGCCAGCAGATCCAGCTGCGCGTCGACGCCATCCCCGACCGGCCCTTCACCGGCACGGTCTTCGCCATCGACCCGGTGGTCGACGTCAACGGCCGCGCCGTCCGCCTGCGCGCCACCGTTCCCAATGGCGACCTCGTGCTGAGGCCCGGCCTGTTCGCCCGCGTCACCGTGGTGGTCGACCAGCGCCACGAGGCGCTGCTGGTGCCCGAGACCGCAGTCGTGCCCGACGGCATGAGCAAGGTCGTCTTCGTGGTCGAGGACGGCAAGGCCAGGCGCGTCCAGGTCGAGCTCGGCAAGCGGCTTCCCGGCAAGGTCGAGGTGGTCAAGGGCCTGAAGCCCGGCATGCAGATCGTCACCGCCGGCCAGATGCGCCTGCGCGACGGCTCCACCGTCTCGATCAAGGAGAAGACCGTCGTGCAGACCAGCGCGCTGCCGGGCGCCGTGCGATGAGCCTGTTCGAGCTCTTCATCCGCAGGCCGGTCCTCTCGACCGTCCTCAGCCTGCTCGTCATCCTGGTCGGCTTCGTCTCCTATACGCGCCTGACGGTGCGCGAATATCCCAATATCGACGAGCCGATCGTCTCGGTGCAGACCTCCTATCGCGGCGCCAGCGCCGAGATCATCGAGACCCAGGTCACCCAGATCCTCGAGAACTCCATCGCCGGCATCGAGGGCATCGAGATCATCACTTCGACCAGCCGGCAGGAGCGCAGCCAGATCTCGGTGCGCTTCCGCCCGGACGTCGACCCCGACGTCGCCGCCTCCGACGTGCGCGACCGCGTCAGCCGCGTGCGCGGCCGCCTGCCCGACGAGATCGACGAGCCGATCATCGCCAAGGTCGAGGCCGACGCGCAGCCGATCATGTATCTGTCGCTGACCAGCTCGCGGCACTCGCCGCTGGAGCTGACCGACTTCGCCGACCGCTTCATCGCCGACCGCGTCCAGAACATCACCGGCGTCGCCGAGGTCCGCATCCTCGGCCAGCGCCAATACGCCATGCGCATCTGGCTCGACCGCGCCCGCATGGCCGCCTACCAGATCACGGTGCAGGAGATCGAGGCGGCGCTGCGCGCCCAGAACGTCGAGATCCCCTCCGGCCGCATCGAGAGCAACGACCGCGAATTCACCGTCCTCTCGCAGACCAGCCTCAACACGCCCGAGCAGTTCGAGCAGGTCACGGTCAAGGACGTCAACGGCTTCCCGGTGAAGATGCGCGACGTCGCCCGCGTCGAGCTCGGCGCCCGCGAGGAGCGCAACGCCGCCTGGTTCCGCGGCGCGCCCTCGGTCACCATCGGCATCGTCAAGCAGGCCGTCGCCAACCCGCTCGACGTCTCCTCCGGCGTGCAGCAGGCCCTGCCCGGCATCCGCGAGGACCTGCCCGACGGCATGTCGATCGCCACCTCCTACGACACCTCGATCTTCATCGATCGCTCGATCAAGGCGGTCTACACCACCATCGCCGAGGCGATCGTGCTGGTGGTGCTGATCATCTTCGTCTTCCTGCGTTCCTTCCGCGCCACGCTGATCCCGCTCGTCACCATCCCCGTCTCGCTGATCGGCGCCTTCGCGCTGATGTATGCGATGGGCTTCACGGTCAACACGCTGACCCTGCTCTCCATGGTGCTGGCGATCGGCCTGGTGGTCGACGACGCCATCGTCGTGCTGGAGAACATCCACCGCCATATCGAGGAGGGGATGGCGCCGACCCAGGCCGCGATCAAGGGCATCAACGAGATCGCCTTCGCGGTCGTGGCGATGACGCTGACGCTGGTCGCGGTCTACGCGCCGATGGCCTTCTCGACCGGGCGCACCGGCAAGCTCTTCATCGAGTTCGCCCTGACGCTCGCCGGCGCCGTGCTGGTCTCGGGCTTCGTCGCGCTGACGCTGACGCCGATGATGTGCGCCAAGCTGCTGCGCCACGACAAGAAGCACAACTGGCTCTACAACGCGCTGGAGCGCTTCTTCGACGCGCTCGCCTCCGGCTATCGCCGCTCGCTGCGCTTCGCGCTCTCGGTGCGGCCGCTGGTCGTGCTGATCGCGCTCGCCGTCGCCGGCAGCTCCTATGTGTTCTTCACCGGGCTGCGCTCCGAGCTCGCCCCGGTCGAGGATCGCGGCACGATCACCGCGATCGGCGTGGCGCCCGAGGGCGCGACCATGAGCTTCACCGCCGACTATGCCCGGCGCGTCGAGGATTATTTCAGCAAGATTCCCGAGGTCGAGACCTATCTGGTCATCGTCGGCTTCCCGGACGTGACGCGCGCCATCGCCTTCGCCCGCCTGAAGCCCTGGGAGCAGCGCCACCGCAAGCAGCAGCAGCTGGTCGCCGACATCAACAAGGACCTGTCCCAGATCCCCGGCATCCGCCTGTTCGCCACCAACCCGCCCTCGCTCGGCCAGGGCGGCGCCAACAGCAAGCCGGTGGAGTTCGTGCTGCGCTCCTCTGAATCCTATGCCGAGATCAAGCAGAACGTCGACCGGCTGATCGCCGAGGTGCAGGGCAATCCCGCCCTGACCAATATCGAGACCAACCTCATCCTCGACAAGCCGCAGATCAAGGTCTCGATCGACCGCCAGCGCGCCGCCGATCTCGGCGTCGGCGTCGACGTGATCGGCCGCACCATGGAGACCCTGCTCGGCGGCCGCCAGGTCACCCGCTTCAACATGAACGGGGAGCAGTACGACGTGATGCTGCAGGTGGCGGGGCAGGACCGCAACACGCCGCAGGCGCTGCAATCCATCTACCTGATGGGCCGCGGTGGCACGGTGGTGCAGCTCTCCAGCCTGGTGCACGTCGAGGAGAACGTCGCGCCCAAGGAGCTGATCCGCTTCAACCAGATGCGCTCGGCGACGATCACCGCGGTGCCCGGCCCCGGCTATTCGCTGGGCGACGCGCTCAACGTCCTGGAACAGGCCGCGGCCCGCGTCCTGCCGGCGAGCTACCAGGTCGACTATTCCGGCCAGAGCCGCGAGTTCAAGCAGTCCGGTTCCTCGATCCTGCTGGTCTTCCTGCTGGCGCTGGGCTTCATCTATCTGGTGCTCTCGGCCCAGTTCGAGAGCTTCGTCGACCCGATCGTGATCATGGTCTCGGTGCCGCTCTCGCTGACGGGCGCGCTCGCGGCGCTGTATTTCACCGGCGGCACGCTCAACGTCTACAGCCAGATCGGCCTGATCACGCTGGTCGGCCTGATCACCAAGCACGGCATCCTGATCCTGGAGTTCACCAACCAGCTCCGCGAGGAGGGCCGCGAGATGATCGACGCGCTGGTCGATGCCGCGGAGCTGCGCCTGCGGCCGATCCTGATGACCACCGGCGCCATGGTGCTGGGCGCCGTCCCGCTGGCGCTGGCCAGCGGCGCCGGCGCCGAGAGCCGCTCGCAGATCGGCTGGGTCATAGTCGGCGGCATGACCTTCGGCACGCTGCTCACGCTCTATGTCGTGCCGGTGGCCTACAGCTACCTCTCGCGCAGCCGGCAGGCCGCGCGCAGCGTTCCCGTCACGGACGCCCATCCGCAGCCGGCGGAATAGAGCCCGCGGCGACGCTCCCGACGACAAGCCCCGCCATGCAGCCCATGGCGGGGTTTCGCGTTACTGGAGCCTGACCGAGACGCTTTCGCTGGCACCGGCCGCATCGATCACCGAGATCCGCACGAAGCCCTTGACCGGCGGCTGCCAATTGGTCTCGCGCCGCCTGATCGCGTCCATCACCGGCGCGCCGTCGACCAGCCAGGTGAAGGGCGCGACGCCGCCGGTGACCTTGAGCGCCAGTTGCGGCCGGCCGGCCCCGGCGGAGGCGAGGTCGATACGCGCGCCCTCGGGCGGGAAGGCCAGCCGCAGCGCCGGCGTCGCCAGCGCCGCCACGGTCTTCGGCACGTCCTGGCGCAGATGCCGGAGCGGCGGCGGCAGGGCGGCGCTGCTCGCCATGATCGCTCCGGCAGGCCGCGGGAAGGGCCGCAGGTCGAGCCCGATGCGGGCGAAGGCGTCGAACAGGATCGGCGCCGCGACGACGCGCCCGACCAGCCCCGGCACCGCACCATTGTCGGCCCGCCCGACCCAAACGCCGATCGTGTGGCGGCGGTCGAAGCCGACGGCCCAGCCGTCGCGATAGCCATAGGAGGTGCCGGTCTTGTAGGCGATGCGCCCGGGCGGCGCGTTGAGCGGCGGCGGCGCGCCGAGCAGCGTGTCGGCGACGTACCAAGCGGCGACCGGCTCGACCAGGCGCATGCTCTCGCGGCCGCCGACGGCATCGGGGGTCGCGCTCTCCGGCTTCATCCTGAGCGGCACGACCTCGCCGCCGCGCGCCAGCCCAACATAGAGCTGCGTCAGGTCGGCGAGCGTGATGCCGACGCCGCCCAGGCCGATGGCGAGGCCGGGCGCGCCGCTATCCTTCGGCAGGGCGATTCCGGCGCCGGCATCCCGCAGCCGCGACAGGAAGCGCTGCGGCCCGAGCGCCGAGAGCAGGTCGACCGCCGGCAGGTTGAGCGAGAGCTGCAGCGCCTTGCGGGCGCTGACCATGCCCTGGAAGCCGAGGTCGAAATTCTCCGGGACATAGAGCCCGTAGCGCATCGGCCGGTCCTCGAGCATCGTCTCGGGATGGGCGAGGCCATTGTCGAAGGCGAGCGCGTAGATGAAGGGCTTCAGCGCCGAGCCGGGCGAGCGCAGCGCCCGCGTCAGGTCGAGCGAGCCCGCCCGCTCGGCGGCGAAATAGTCGACGCCGCCGACGGAAGCCCGGATCTCGCCGGTCTCGTTGTCGGCGACCAGGATCGCGATCGAGAGCTGCGGTCCCAGCCCGCTGCTGCGCTCGCGCGCCAGTTGCTCGAGCGCGGCCTGCCAGCGCCCGTCGATGGCGAGCTGGTGGCGCGCGAGGCCGGGCGCCTCGGCGACCGCGCGCTCGGCGGCGTGCGGGGCGAGGTTCGGGAACGGCCGCCGCGCCTGCGGGATCGGCTCCTCGCGTGCGGCGGCGACCTCGGCCTGCGTCAGCACGCCCTCGGCCGCCGCGCGCGCCAGCACGCGGTCGCGCGCCCGCCGCGCCGCTTCGGGGAAGCGGTCGGGCCGGCGCAGCTCCGGCGATTGCGGCAAGGCGACGAGCAGCGCCGCCTCGGCGGTCGAAAGCCGCGCCGGCTCCTTGCCGAACCAGGCGAAGCTCGCCGCCCGCACCCCTTCGAGATTGCCGCCGAAGGGCGCCAGCGCCAGATAGAGGTCGAGGATGTCGCGCTTGGCCAGCCGCCTTTCGAGGCCGAGCGCCCGCACCGCCTGGCGCAGCTTGGCGCGCAAAGAGCGCTCCTCGCGCGGCTCCAGCAGCCGCGCCACCTGCATGGTCAGCGTCGAGCCGCCGGAGACGATGCGGCCATTGGCGAGCATCTGCCCGGCGGCGCGCAGGATGCCGAGCGGATCGACCCCGGGATGGCTGTCGAAGCGGCCGTCCTCATAGGCCTTGAGCATGGCGAGATATCGCGGATCGACGTCGTCGACGCCGACCGGCAGCTTCCAGCGGCCATCGCCTGTCAGGAATGGCCGCAGCAGCCGGCCCTCGCGGTCGAGCACCACGGTCGAGCGCTGCGAGCCGGCCGCGAGATCAAGCGGCGGCAGGCTCGCCGCATACCAGGCGACGCCACCCGCTCCCGCCGCGCCCAGTCCCAGCAGCGCCGTGACGGCGAAACCGGCGAGGCGAAGCCGGCGGCGCCGGCGCACCGGTCCCGCCTCGTCCGCCTCCGCCCGGTCGCGCGCGGCGTCCATGCTCAGCGTGCCGGGGCGACGTCCACGGTGCCGAAGCCGGTCCGGCCGAAGCGGTCGGGCCGGTACATGTCCTCGATCACCGCCGCCGGATGGACATAGCGCCCGGGCGTCACCGCCCGCGCGATATAGGCGACCGTGAAGGACAGCGGCTGGTTCTTGCCGCCATCGCGCTCGAAGGCGGCGACGAAGCGGTCGTCGCGCGCCTCGGTATGCACCGGCGAGACCTCCTGCTTCAGCCAGTCGAGCCCTTCGACCGAGGCGCCCTCGGTCAGCTTGGCGTTCTCGATCTCGAGCCCGGCCGGCACGGGATCGACCAGCAGCAGCCGGCCATAGCGCGCCGCCGGCTCGCTGGCCTTGAGCGCCACGACATAGCGCTCGTTCTGCTGCAGGCGGGATGGATCGACCCGCTCGCCCTTCATGGTGAAGATGGTCCGCTCCAGCGCGAAGCCCTGCGCCAGCGGCGGCTCGGGCACGGTCGGGATGCCGGAGACCGTCACCACCGCGCTCGCCGCCGCCGTGCCGGGATTGGCGATCACCAGCGGCTTGGCCTCCAGCGCCGGCGCGCTCACCGTGCGGTAGAAGGCGCCCTTGCGCTCGGCGCCGTCGACGGTGAGCACCATGCCCTCCGCCTCGCGTGCCACCGCGGCGGCGGCCATCGCCATCCAGAGGTTCTCCTGCGTCGAGGTGAAGCGCGCATCGGCGCGCGCGCCCTGCACGATCTCGCTGGCGCGCATCAGCACGCCGCGATCGCCCTCGCTCTCGGCCACCAGCGTCATCAGCCCGGCGCCGTCGCGCAGGCGCGAGCCGTAATCCGGCCGCGACAGCCCGTCGTCGCGCGCGGCGGCGAGCGCCACCACCGCCGAATCGAAGGCCGCCTTGCCGCGGGTGCGGTCGCCGAGCAGCGACAGCGCCGCGCCGATCTGCGCCCGCGCCAGCGGCGAGGCGAAGCTGTCGAGCTTGTTGTCGGCGAGATAGCGCAGATCGCCCATCACCGGCCGGCCGTTGCGGGCCAGCACATAGAGCGCATAGGCGATGCCGGCCGAGTCCTCCTTCGCGATGTCGCCTGTGTTGACCACGGCGTTGCGCAGCCGGTCGAGCGCCATGGCGAAGGCCGTCTGCGGCACGGCGAACTGGCGCTCGCGGGCCCGCGTCAGGAAGTCGGTGACGAAGGCATCGAGCCAGAGATCCTCGCCGCCGACGCTCCACAGGCCGAAGGAGCCGTTGCCGCCCTGGCGCGCCAGCACGCGCTCGATCGCGGCGGTGACGCGCTCGTCGGCGCTGCCGTCCAGCGCCAGGTTCTCCATGCTCGCCAGCCGGTTCACCACCAGCAGCGGCAGGGCCCGGCTGATCGTCTGCTCCGTGCAGCCATAGGGGTAGCGGTCGAGCGCCTTGAGGATGGCCGGGACGTCGAGCGCCGCCACCGGCGAGACCGAGACCGAAACGGCGCCGGAGCCCGGCACCAGATCGGCCAGCAGGTCGGAAGAGACCGTCAGCGAGCCGCCGCCCGGCAGGGCGCGGACCACGCGCCGCGCGATGGTCTGCGTCGAGGGCTGCACGCGGACCGCGAGGTTCTGCACGGTGCCGACGCCGTTGGGGCCGCTGACGCGCACGTCGAAGCTGGCGCGGCCGATGCCCGCCGCCGTCACCGGGATGGTCATCTGCGCCTTGGCGCCGGCGGCCAGCGTCAGCTCGCGGCGCGTCGCCTCGGCGCCGACCACGACCGGCCCCTGCACGTCGAGATCGACCTGATAGGTCCCTGCCGCCCCCTCGACATTGTCGACCTGGAGATGGAAGCGCGACTGGTCGCCGAGCGCCAGGAAGCGCGGCAGCGTCGCCTGCGCCACGATCTGGTCACGCACGAACACGTCGGCGCTGGCCTGGCCGGTGCGCCCGGCCGTCCAGGCGACGGCCATCACGCGCACGCTGCCGTTGAAGGCCGGCAGCGCCATGTCGATCCTGGCCGTGCCGTCCGGCCCGAGCTTGACCACGCCGGAATAGCGCGCCAGCGGCTCCTGCGTCGGCGCGTCGCCGCTGAGCTCGGGCGCCGCGTCGCCGCCGGAGCGGATCGTGCCGCGGACGCCCTGCATGCCGTCGATCAGATAGCCGTAGAGGTCGCGCAGCTCGTGGCCGAGCTGGCGCTGGCCGAAGAAGAAGCGGCTCGGATCCGGGCTCTCGAAGCGCGTCAGGTTGAGGATGCCGACATCGACGGCGGCAACCGTGACGAAGGCGTCCTCGCCCGGCCGCGCGCCGGTGACTTTCACCGGCAGCGACAGCGTCGTGAGCGGCCGCACCAGCGGCGGCGTGCCGAGATCGACGGCAAGCGAGCGCGCCTCCTTGCCGACCCCGAACCAGGCGAGGCCGATCGCCCTTCCGGGCATGCGCTGCGCCTTCTGGTCCATCGGCCGGTGCAGCAGCGCGACCAGATAAGCGCCGGCGCCCCATTCGGCCTTGGCCGGCAGGCTGATCGTGGTGCCCTGCTCCGGCACGTCGACGGTGCGCAGTTCGCGCACGCCGTCGCCCATCACCGCCAGCGTCGCCTTGCCGGCGAAGCGCGGCGACAGCCTGACCTGCATGGTCTCGCCGTCGGCATAGGCCGCCTTGTCGAGCGCGACCGCGAGCACGTCGGGCGTGTCGGCGGTCTTCTCGCTCTCGTAGCCGACGCGGAAGCTGACGCTCGTTTCGCTCGCCTCGGCCCCGTCGGCCGTGACGTCGAGCCGGTAATTGCCCCACTCGACCGGCATGGCGATGCGCGCCGGCTCGGCCTCGGACACAGCCAGCTCGCCATCGGCGACGCGCCGCGTCGTCGTCACGCCCTCATAGTTCCAGCTGCCGTCCTGGTAGAACCATTGATAGGTGCGGTTGACCTTGGACAGCGTCCATTTCAGCCCCTGGCGGGCGATGCGCCGACCGTCGCCCTGCGCCATGATCACGTCGAAGCCGGCGGTCTGGCCGTTGCCGATCTCGCCGTCGCGGAAGGCCTTGCGCACGCCGATCGCCGCGCCCTTGGGCACGATCGGCAGGGTCAGAGAGCGGGCGATCGCCCGGCCGCCGGCCTCGCCGACGCGGATGGTCAGCTCCGCCTCGAGCGGCCGGGTCGTCTCCGGCTCGGCCACCGGATTGACTAGGGTCACCTTGCCGTCCGGCCCGGTCTTGGCCGCCTCCTCGAATTCGGTTTGGCGCGGCTCGAAAGCCTCGTCGGTCAGCCCGACCGCATAGCCTGCGAAGCCGGGAATGGCGCTCTCGGCTGCGGCGCGCACGGTCATCGAGCCGGTGACGGTCAGGTCGGACCCCGGCGCCCCGTAGAGATAGCGCGCCGCGACCGCGATCTCGGCCGGCTCGCCGGCCTGCAGCGCCGGCTTGGCCGAGGACAGGGTCAACTCCAGCCGCTCGGGCACATAGTCCTCGACCAGGAAGGAGACCTCGCCGATCGCCGGGCCCTTCGGCTCGGCATAGGCCTGCACCCGCCAGGTGCCCGGCTGGGAATTGGAGAGCAGCGGAATCGACTCGGCCCGGCCGCCGGCGCCCTGGTCCTCGACCTGCCGGCGGCGATATTCGACGCCGTCCGGCCGCTTCACCACCAGCGTCAGCGGCAGGCCGGTGACGGCCGCGCCCTTGGCGTCGCGCAGCAGCGTGGTCAGGAACACCGTCTCGCCCGAGCGGTAGACGCCGCGTTCGGTGTAGAGATAGGCGTCGAGCCCCACCGGCGCGACGCGGCCCTTCACGCCGCGGTCGGAAAGGTCGAAGGCGGTCTGGCGCAGGTCGAGGAAGCCGTAATCCTCGCCCCGGGAGACGGTGACCAGCCCCGGCGCCTCGCCGCCCTGCCCCTTGGCCAGCGCCGCGTCGAAGCGGGCATGGCCGTTGCGGTCGGTACGGGCGGTGGCGAGCACTTCGTTGTTGCGCGCCAGCAGGCGCAGCTCGGCATCGGCCACGGGCGCGGCGTCGGCGAGCGAGCGCACCAGCACATGCACGCCGTCCGGGCCGGAGAAGGAGGTCAGGCCGAGATCGGAGACGACGAACCATTGCGTGGCGCGGCTGCTGCCGTCCTCGAAACCCTCCTCGCCCTCGGCCGCCGGCGTGCCGGTGCCGGTCGGGCGCGCCAGCATGACGTAGACGCCGGGCTGCAGCCGGCCGACCGCCTCCAGCACCGGGAAGGCGGTGGTGACGTCGCGGTTGAGCTCGGATTTCACCGCCATGGTGCCGGACCAGACTTTCTGGCCCTTCTCGGAGGCGATCTGCCCGGCGCGCCAGTTGCCGATCTGGGTCAGGAAGTCGTCGGACTGGATCGAGCCGATCAGGTTGCGGTCGCCGATGCGCAGCACGGTCAGGTCAAGGCTCGGCGCGTTGACCGAGACCACCGGGATGCCCTGCTGGCCGGTGCGGGGCAGCACGTAGTTTCGGCCGGTGAAGCGCACGGAGGGCGCGCGGTCGCGGACATAGACCTCGTAATCGGCGGCCTTGAGCAGCGCTTCGCCCGGGATCGCCGAGGGGACGCCCTGGCGGATGACGAAGCCGTAGCGCTCGCCATGGCGCAGCCCGTCGACGCAGAGCTGGCGCTCCTCGGCGGTGACCGCGAAATCGCCCTTGCCCGTGATCGCGACATAGGGCGCGAAATCGACGCGGCCGCGCGCCAGCGGCTCGGAGAACTCGAAACAGGCACGCGGGCTCGCCGCGTCGGAATCGACCTTGTTGCCGGTGAGGCGGAAGCCCCGCTCGGCCCGCAGCGCCTCGTAATCGGTGCGTAGCGCGGCATTGTCGACCAGGTCGAGGCTGAGCCGGTAGGCGGTCAGCGACGGCCGCCAGAGCTCGTTGCGCTGGAAGACCCGCGCCAGCACGCCGAGCGAGGTCGCCTCCTCCGCCCGCGAGCTCGCCCGCTGATAGGCGAGGTAGGCCGCCGAGATCGCCCGCTCGCGCAGCTCCCAGCGCTCGCGATAATCGCGCGGCTCGATCGCGCCCGCCGCCTGGGCCATCAGCCGCCAGCCCGCCGGATTGGCCGGATCGGCCACCGCCGCGGCGTTCGCCAGCGGCAGGGCCGCCCGTCCGTCGCCGCGCGCGAGCGCCGCCTGCCCGTCGCGCAGCAGCACCGCCACGGGGCGCTGGCCGGTGGCGACCTCGCGCTTCAGCCGCTCTTCCAGGCGCTGGCCGTCGCTGGCGAGATCGGGCCTGACATAGGCCTTCTGCGCCAGCGCCGGCGTCGCCAGGACGAGGCCGATGAGCAGGGCGGCACGGGCGAAAGTGCGCATGGCTGGGTCTCCGGACTGGGTCGGCCCGCGCGGGCGCGGCCGGGCTCGTGCGGGAGACCTGATCGTCGCCCGTCGAGGCTGGCGAAGCTATCACCCGTATGGGGCAGCGCAACTCGGCAGGTGTCCGCAATCCTCAGTTCCCTGCCGGGCGCCGCTTGCCTCCGGCCCGCGACTGACGCTGAATGGCCCGCGCCGCGCCGTGAGCGGGCGGCGAAGGAGGTCACCATGCGCGCAATCCGGGCCCGATCCGGCGCCATGGCCGCTCTGGCGGCCGTGCTGTTGCTTGGCGGCACCGCCGCGACGCGGGCGCAGGCGCCCGATTCGCCCCTGGCTGCCGCCACCAGCGCCTTCGGCGCCCTGCCAGAGGCCGAGCGCAAGGCGATCCAGGTCGACCTGATCTGGACCGGCCATCTCAACAGCGCCGCGACCGGCAGTTTCGGCCCGCTGACATTCCGCGCCATCAACGCCTTCAAGGCCGGGCGCGGCGCGGCCGACGGGCGCCTGGCCCCGGCCGAGCGGCAGGAGCTCGCCCGGGCCGCGCAGGCCGCGCGCCAGGCCACCGGCTTCGCCGTGCTCACCGACGAGCGCACCGGCGTGCGCATCGGCATTCCGGCACGCCTGCTGCCGAAGCGCGAGGCGCTGCCCAATGGCGGCAGCCGCTGGCAGAGCGCCGACGGGCGCGTCACGCTCGATGTCAGCGCCACCCCGCCCGGGGGCACGCTGAAGGCGCTGTTCGAGCGCGCCACCGCCGCGAACCCGAACGCGGCGCGCAAGATCACCTACAAGCTGCTGCGGCCGGACTTCTTCGTCGTCGCCGGCGAGACCGCCACCGGCAAGTTCTTCCGCCGGCAGGCGTTCGGCGAGGCCGGGCTGCGCGGCTTCTCGATCGGCTACGACAAGGCGCTGGCCGGGACGCTCGACCGCGTCGTCACCGCGATCGCCGACAGTTTCGAGCCCTTCCCCGGCCCCGGCGCGCCGGCCGGCGCCCAGCCGCGCCTCACGGGCCAGGGCCCGGCCGCCGCGGTGATGGCTGTTCCGGGCGGCCCGGTTGCCCGTCACCCGGCCGGCATCGCCCTGGGCGGCGGCCGCGTCGCCGTGGCGCTGGCGACGCTGAAGAGCTGCCCCGCGCCGCGCATCGCCGGCAAGCCCGCCACCATCGCCGCCCGCGACGAAGCGGCCGGCCTCGCGGTGATCGAGAGCGCCGAGGCCCGCAAGGGCGCCGGCCCGGCCCTGCGCGCGGGACGTCCGGACGCGGGCGAGCGCCTCGTCGCCCTCGCCTATGCCGACGCGGACGGCCGCGCGGTCGCGAGCGCCATTCCGGCCGAGGCGCTGCCCGGCGAGGGGGCGACCGCGATCCGCGCCGCGCTCCAGCCCGGACAGGCCGGCGCCGCCGTCTTCGACATGGCCGGCCGCCTCGTCGGCCTGGCGATCGACGCGCCCCCCGAGACCGGTCTCGTCGCCGGCGTGGCCCCGGCCCGCGACTATCGCCTGGCCGGGCCCGCAGCAATCGCCGCGCTCGGCGGCGGTGCCGCCGCGACCACGCCGGAAGCGGGGCCGTCCTCGACCGGCGCGGTCGTCGCCGTGGGGCTCGGCCTGCTCGTCCCCATGGGGTGTGGCGCGTAAAACGCGGCTGAACCGGCCGAAACCGCGTGAAAATCCGTGGCCGCGGCGATCTTGCGGCCGTCAACGCATTTCCGCATGCAGTATGCAGATAAGCGGTTGTCAGCGGCCCCCGCTTTGTTTCAGTATGCCGCCGTAACGGAAGCTCCGCAGAGAGCAACGGTAGTTCAATCGATTTTAACGGGAGGATATCCGAGCATGACCACCATCAGCAGGCGCACGCTTCTGCAAGGGGCTGCGGCCGCCGGCGCCACCGGCCTGATCGCCGGCCCGGCCATCGGCCAGGCGAAGTGGCCGACGCGCCCGGTTCAGCTGGTCTGCCCCTGGGGCGCCGGCGGCGGCACCGACGCCATCGTGCGCATCATCGCCGCGCTGCTCGAGAAGAGCCTGGGCCAGCCCTTCAACGTCGTGAACCGCACCGGCGGCTCGGGCGTGGTCGGCCATTCCGCGATCGCGACGGGCGCGCCGGACGGCTACACGCTCGGCATCATCACCTCCGAAATCGCGATGATGCACCACCAGGGCCTGACCAAGCTCACCTATCAGGACTACACCCCGCTGGCGCTGATGAACTCCGACCCGTCGGGCGTGCAGGTCAAGGCGGACTCGCCCTACAAGACGATCAACGACCTCGCCGAGGCCATCAAGGCGGCCCCGCACGGCAAGCTCAAGGCTTCCGGCACTGGCCAGGGCGGCATCTGGCACCTCGCTCTGATCGGCTGGATGCTCGGGATGAAGCTCAAGCCCGACCACGTCTCCTGGGCCCCGTCCAACGGCGCCGCGCCCGCCATGCAGGATCTCGCCGCCGGCGGCATCGACATGGTGACCTGCTCGGTGCCCGAGGCGCGCGCCATGCTCGACGCCGGCCGCGCCCGCTCGCTGGCGATCATGGCGGCCGAGCGCAACCCGCAGTTCAAGGACGTCCCCACCATGAAGGAGACGCTGGGCATCGACTTCGAAGTCGGCTCCTGGCGCGGCATCGGCGGCCCGAAGGGCCTGCCGGACAACGTCTCCAAGATCATGCGCGAAGAGCTCAAGAAGGTCTACGACTCCAAGGAGTACAAGGACTTCATGAACGGCCGCGGCTTCGCGATGATCTATGCCGACGGCCCGGACTTCGGGACCTATATGGGCACCAGCGACAAGAGCATGGGCGTCGCCCTGACCGCCGGCGGCCTCGCCAAGAAGGCCTGATCCAGGCCGCAGACCCGACTAGGCCCGGACGGCCGCCTCACAGGCGGCCGTCTTCGTCCTGCCACAGCGCCGTATCGAGGGGCGGCGCGGAAAGTAGCCATGCCATGAAATTCAACGACGCCATCGTCGGCGCGATCTTCATCGTGATCGCGGGCCTGATGATCCAGCAGAGCTTCTCCTTCCCGGGCTTCCCGGGCCAGGATTACGGTCCCAATCTCTTCCCGCGCATCATCGCCGGCGGCATCATCCTGTGCTCCGTCCTGCTGATCCTGCGCGGCCTTCGCACCCGCGCCGCCACCGGTCAGGCCTGGCTGGCCTTCGACGACTGGACCCGCGTCCCCCGGCACCTGATCTCGTTCTTCCTGATCATCGGCGCCATGCTGGCCTACATCCTGATCTCCGACACGCTCGGCTTCATCATCACGGCCTTCGTGCTGCAGCTTGGCCTGTTCCTCTGGTTCTCGGTCAGGCCGGTGACCGCGGTCGTCGTCGCGGTCGTCTCGACGCTGGTCGTCCAGTATTTCTTCGCAAGCCTCCTGCGGGTTCCGCTGCCGCGCGGCCTGCTCGACAGCATTCTGTGAGCGCCGATCGATGGACGCAGTTATCTCCGCATTCGGCTTGGTCTTCGAACCCCAGGTCCTCGGCGTCATCCTCGCCTCCGCCGTCTTCGGCATGTTCGTCGGCGCCATTCCCGGCCTGACGGCCACCATGGCGACGGCGCTGCTGGTGCCGATCACCTTCTTCATGTCGCCCGTCGCCGCGCTCGGCGCCATCGTCACCGCCACCGCCATGGCGATCTTCGCCGGCGACATTCCCGGCGCCATGCTGCGCATGCCCGGCACGCCCGCCTCCGCCGCCTATGCCGATGAGAGCTATCAGATGACCCGCAAGGGCCAGCTCGACCTCTGCATGGGCGTCAACCTGGTCTTCTCGGTCGCCGGCGGCCTGTTCGGCGTGGTCTTCCTGATCGCCTTCGCGCCCATGCTGGCCGAGGTCGCGATCAACTTCTCCTCCTTCGAGTATTTCTGGCTGGCCTGCCTCGGCCTGACCTGCGCCATCTTCATCGGCACGGGCGACTCGCTGAAGGGTCTGCTGTCGCTGTTCATCGGCCTGGCGATCGCCACGGTCGGCATCGACCCGGCCGCCGGCCAGCCGCGCTTCACCTTCGGCAATGTCGACCTGCTTTCCGGCATCGACTTCATCCCGGCGATGATCGGCATGTTCGCGGTGTCGGAGCTGCTGCGCGGCGCCGTCTCGATGGACAAGGCCGGCGAGGTGGTGAAGCAGGCGGTGGGCAACATGTTCACCGGCCTCTCGGCGGTCTGGAAGAAGTACTGGAAGAACTTCTTCCGCGGCTCGGCCGTCGGCACCACGATCGGCATCCTGCCGGGCGCCGGCGCCGACATCGCCGCCTGGGTCTCCTACGCCGTCTCGAAGAAGCTCTCCAAGGAGCCCGAGAAGTTCGGCACCGGCCATGTCGAGGGCATCGTCGATTCGACCTCGGCCAACAACTCGGCGCTCGGCGGCGCCTGGATCCCGGCGCTGGTCTTCGGCATTCCCGGCGATTCGATCACCGCCATCGTCATCGGCGTGCTCTACATGAAGGGCATGAACCCCGGCCCGACCGTGTTCCAGCAGTCGCCGGAACTGATCTACGCCGTGTTCATCATCTTCATCCTCGCCAACCTGATCATGCTCCCGCTCGGCTGGGCGGCGATCAAGTCGGCCAAGCAGATCCTGCGGGTGCCGAAGAACATCCTGACGCCGATCATCGTGATCTTCTGCCTGGTCGGCGCCTTCGCCATGACCAACTCGGCCTACGGCATCGTGCTGATGCTCACCATGGGCGTGTTCGGCTGGTGGCTGGAGGAGCACGACATCCCGGTGGCGCCGCTGATCCTCGGCCTCGTCCTCGGCCAGATGCTCGAGCAGAACTTCATGAGCTCGATGATCAAGGCCAATGGCGCGCTGATGGGCTTCTTCGAGCGGCCGCTCGCCGGCACGATCGGCGTGCTGACGCTGCTGCTCTGGGGCATGATGATCTGGCGCGGGCTGACTGCGAAGAAGCCGGTGGAAGCCGCAGCCGCCTGAGGCGGATGCGGGCCCGCACGGCCCGAAACGAGAAAGGGCGGGTCGCTCGCGCGGCCCGCCCTTTCGTTTGTCTCAGCAGCAGACGCCAGCCGCCAGGGCCGGCGCGCCGTCAGGCGGCGCAGGCCTCGAAGCCCTTGCGCAGCGCCGCCTCGTCGAGGCCGCGGCCGATGAAGACCAGGCGCGAAGCGCGCGTCTCGCCCGGCTTCCATTCGCGCTGCAGGTCGCCGTCCAGGATCATGTGCACGCCCTGGAAGACGAAGCGGCGCGGCTCGCCCTTGAAGGCGAGGATGCCCTTGGAGCGCAGGATGTCGGCGCCCTGGATCTGGCTGACATCGTTGATCCAGGGCATGAACTTCTCGGGATCGACATCGCCTGGAATGGTCAGCGAGATCGAGCGCACATCGTCGGAATGGTGATGATGATGGCCGGATTCGAGGAAGTCCGGCTCGATGTCGAGGATGCGGTCGAGATCGAAGGCGCTGCGGTCGAGCAGATCGCCCACCGGCAGGTCGCAGCGCGTGGTCCTGTGCAGCTTGGCATAGGGGTTGAGCGCGCGGATCGCGGCCTCGACCTCGGCCAGTTCGGCCTCGGAGACGAGATCGATCTTGTTGAGGATGATCACGTCGGCGAAGGCGATCTGGTTCTTGGCCTCCGGCGCGTCCTTCAGCCGGTCCTTCAGCCATTTGGCGTCGGTGACGGTGACGACAGCGTCGAGGCGGGTGGCGTCGCCGACGTCCTGGTCAACGAAGAAGGTCTGGGCGACCGGAGCCGGGTCGGCGAGGCCGGTGGTCTCGACGATGATCGCGTCGAACTTGCCCTTGCGCTTCATCAGCCCGTCGAGGATGCGGATCAGATCCCCGCGCACCGTGCAGCAGATGCAGCCATTGTTCATCTCGAACACCTCCTCGTCGGCCCCGACGACGAGGTCGCCATCGATTCCGGCTTCGCCGAACTCGTTGACGATGACCGCGAACCTCTTGCCGTGGTCCTCGGTGAGGATGCGGTTGAGGAGCGTGGTCTTGCCGGCGCCCAGATAGCCGGTGAGCACCGTGACGGGAATTTTCTCGGACATGTTTCGACCTGTGGTTCTCGGCCCTGGTGCTGCGGGAGACGATCGCGGAGCAGCCCCCGCTCCCGTCGCGGCCGATGATCCTCGCCGGGACCCGTGCCGGACCGCTCCGGACAAGGATCCCGGTCAGGCCCGTGCCGTCCGGGAGGGTGGCGTTGCTCGCGCGAAGGCCCTCAGGCCGGGCCGGCGGAGAGCGCCTTCTCGATCTCGCTTATATTGTGTTTCATCATCGCGATGTAAGTCCCGGCCGGGCCGCCCTGCGCCGAGAGCGCATCGGAATAGAGCCGGCCGCCGATCCGCGCACCGCTCTCGCGGGCGATCTGCTCGATCAGGCGGGGATTCGTGATGTTCTCCATGAACACGGCCGGCACCTTGTCGGCCTTGGCCATGCGGATGATGCGGGCCACGTCGCGCGCCGAAGCCTCGGCCTCGGTCGAGACGCCCTGCGGCGCCAGGAAGGCGATGCCGTAGGCCTTGGCGAAATAGGCCAGCGCGTCATGCGAGGTGATCGCCTTGCGGCGCGCCTCGGGGATACGGGCGACGGCGGCCTTGATCTCGCCGTCGAGCGTCGTCAGCCGCGCGAGATAGACCTCGGCATTGGCGGTATAGGCCTCCTTGCCGGCCGGATCGGCCGCGATCAGCGCGTCGCGGATATTGGCGACGTAGATCTTCGCGTTGCCGACATCCTGCCAGGCATGCGGGTCGTGGTCGCCATGGTCGTGAGCGTGCTTGTGACCGTGCTTATGATCATGGCCATGGTCGTGATCCTCGTCGGCCTCGAGCGGCGTGATGCCCTTGGTCGCGGTCACCACCGTGCCCTTGGCCGCCGCCGAGCGCATCAGCCGCGGCAGCCAGCCCTCGAAGTTCAGCCCGTTGACGAGGATCAGCTTCGCCGCCGCGACCGCCTTGGCGTCGGCCGGCGTCGGCGAATAGACATGCGCGTCGCCATCCGGGCCAACCAGCGCCGTGACCGAGACGCGGCCGCCGCCGACCTCGCGCACGAAATCGGCGAGGATCGAGAAGCTCGCGACGACAGGGACCGTCTCCTGCGCGAAGGCGGGAAGCGGCAGCGAAAAGCCGGCGGCGAGGCCGGCGAGCAGATGGCGACGGTTCAGCATGGCACGATCCAGATAGTGAAACACTATAACATCACTAGCGCTGAAGGTGCCTTCCGGGCAAGAGACGCCGCGCCAGACCGCCCTGCGAGCCGAACAGGAGCGAGGCGAGATAGACCACGCCGGCGGCCAGGATCACCGCCGGGCCGGCCGGCAGGCCGGCACCCGCGGCATAGGAGGCGACCAGCCCGCCATAGCCCGACACCATGCCGAACAGGCTGGCCAGCACGATGAGGCGGGTGACGTCAGCGGTCCAGAACCGCGCTGCCGCGGCCGGCAGCATCATCAGGCCGACGGCGAGCAGCGTGCCGAGCGCATGGAAGCCGGCGACGAGGTTGAGGACCACGAGCGCCAGAAAGCTCAGATGCACCATGCCGCCCGACCGGCTGACCGAGCGCAGGAAGCCGGGATCGACGCATTCCAGCACCAGCGGCCGGTAGATCGCCGCCAGGAGCAGCAGGGTGACGCTGGCGACGCCGGCGAGCAGCAGAAGAACGGAATCGTCGAGCGCCAGCACGTTGCCGAACAGCACGTGCAGCAGGTCGACCGCCGAGCCGCGCAGCGAGACCAGCGTCACGCCCAGCGCCAGCGAGATCAGGTAGAAGGCCGCGAGCGACGCATCCTCCTTCAGCACGGTCAGCCGTGCGACCGCGCCGGCCGCCAGCGCGACCGCGAAACCGGCGGCGAGCCCGCCCAGCGTCATCGCCGGGAGCGAGAAGCCGGCGACGAGATAGCCCAGCGCGGCGCCGGGCAGGATGGCATGGGCCATGGCGTCGCCGGTCAGGCTCATGCGCCGCAGCATCAGGATGACGCCGACCGGCGCGGCCGAGACCGAGAGCGCCACGATGCCGACCAGCGCCCGGCGCATGAAGTCGAACTCGACGAAGGGGCCGATCAGCAAATCGTGGAGCAAGGCGAAGGCTCTTTCGGGCGGGGTGTCGAGCGGGCCCGGCAAGGGCCGGCGTGAGCGGCGGCGGCCGTGCTCAGGCGGCACATGGCGCGGCGTGATCGTCGAACGCCTCGACCATCCGGCGCGCGGCGAGCAAATTGCCCGGCGTCAGCGTCTCGCCGGTCTCGCCCCAGGCCACGACCTCGCGCGCCAGCAGCAGCGTCTGCGGGAAGACGCGCCGCACCATCTCGATATCGTGCAGCACCGCGACGACGGTGCGCTTCTCGCCATGCCAGCGCTGCACCAGCGCCAGAAGGTCGGCAGTGGTGCGCGCATCGATCGCGGTGAAGGGCTCGTCGAGCAGGATGACGTCGGCGTCCTGCAGCAAGAGCCGCGCGAACAGGGCCCGCTGCATCTGGCCGCCCGAGAGCGTGCCGATCGCCCGGCTCTCGAAGCCGGTGAGGCCGACCGCGGCGATCGCCTCCTCGATGCCGGCGCGCGCCGCCCGGCCGATGCCGCCGAACAGGCCGGCGCGGTTCCACAGGCCCATGGCGACGAGGTCGTAGACATGGATCGGGAAGGAGCGGTCGAGTTCGGCCGATTGCGGCAGATAGGCGAGGCGATGGCCGGAGCCCAGGGCGATGCGCCCGCCGAGCGGGCGCAAGGTGCCGACGATCCCCTTGAGCAGCGTCGACTTGCCGGCGCCGTTCGGGCCGAACACCGCCGTCAGGCTGCCCTCGGCGATCTCGCCCGAGAGATGGTGCACCGCCGGATGGCGGTCATAGCCGAGGGTCAGGTCGGTGAAGCGGATAACGGACACGGGCGACGCACTCAACTCATGACGGCGAAGGTCGCCACCCACAGGCAGGCGACGATCACCGCGGCGATGGCCAGCCGCTGACCGGCCGACAGGCGCAGCAGCGACCAGCCGGGGACATCGGCGACGGGATGGCGGTGGCCGGCGTGATCGTGAGCCATGGGAACGATATAATATTACGCCGCCTCCCCGGCAAGCGCGGCGGGGTTGCGCTCCACTGGCGCGGGCGCTGTCATACGCACATCCGAGCGTCCCTGCCCCGATGGAGCCTACCCGTGACCGGCGAGAAACTGACCTTCACCGCGATCCTCGACGGCGTCGCGACCCAGATCGCGGCCGATGCCCTCGAGATCCGCCTGCCCGACGGACTGGGCTTCCGCATCCTGAGCGGCGCCGGGCGCAAGGGCGCGGCCGTGCTCCACATGCCGGCGGACGATCCGCAGGCGCCGCGCTTCGACGTGTTCTGCGTCGAGCCCGGTGGCGCCAATACGCTCTTCGTCTCGATCGACCGCGTGCTGAAGCGCCAGATGGACGGCTGATCCTAGGCCGGCAGGTATTGGTACAGCCAGGTTTCGGTCAGGACCTTGTCGCCGCCGCGCAGGAAGCAGCGCATCTCGATCGGGTCGGTGCCCCCGGCGGTGAGGTCGAACTGGGCGCGCCAATGGCCCGGGACGTCGTTCGGCACCGCCTCGGCGAAGACATAGGATAAGCTGCCGCGCGAGGCCGACAGCACCACCTCCGGCTTGACACCGAAGGGGATGGTCTCCAGCGCCGGCCCCTTGAACTCGACCATGAACTTGCGCACGCCCTTCGGCCGCGCCGTGCCCGGCTGGCCGCCATTGCCGAGCCGCGTCGCTACCACCCGGCCGAGCGGCGGCGGAAACGGCTCGTCGGCCAGCCAGTGCAGGCGATAGGCGAAGCTGTAGGACGCGCCCGCCTTGGCCGGCTCGGCCGGCACCCACATCGCGACGATATTGTCGTGGATCTCGTCGTCGGTCGGGATCTCGATCAGCTGGACCGCCCCCTTGCCCCAATCGCCCACCGGCTCGACCCAGAGGCTCGGCCGGCGCTCGTAGAACACCCCGTCCATGTAGTGGTCGAAGGCGCGGTCGCGCTGCATCAGGCCGAAGCCGCGCGGATTGGTGTCGACGAAGGAGGAGGCGATGGTGCGCGGCGGGTTGTTGAGCGGGCGCCAGGCGCGCTCGCCGGCGCCGGTCCACAGCGCCAGCCCGTCGGAATCGTGGATCTCGGGGCGCCAGTCGACCATGGTCGCCTTGGCGGTCTCCGAATACCAGTACATCGAGGTCAGCGGCGCGATGCCGAGGCGCTCGACATCCTTGCGCAGGTAGATCTGGCTCTCGATCTCCATCAGCACGCCCTTGCCGCGATGCATGCGGAAGCGGAACGCCCCGGCCACGCTCGGCCCCGAGAGCAGCGCGTAGACCACGACATGCTCGGCCGCCGCCTGCGGCGTCTCCAGCCAGACATGGGTGAAGTCGGGAAACTCCTCCGGCTTGCCGCCGACGGCGGGGTCGACCGCCAGGCCGCGCGCCGAGAGCCCGTACTGGTAGAGCTCGCCGATCGCCCGGAAATAGGAGGCGCCGAGGAAGGCGACCCAGTCGTTCTTCTTCCAGTCGAGCGTCTCGCCCTTCGGGCCGGGATGGCCCGAGCGGCTCTCCTGGAAACGGAAGCCGGCGAAACCGGCGCCGCGCGGCAGCTGGCGCGCCGGGGAATCCGCCGGCATCTCGAAATAGGCCTCGTCATAGACGATCTCGCGCGCCTTGCCGCCGTCGAGCACATGCATGCGCACCGGCTTCTGGAAGTAGCGGCCGAGATGGAAGAAGGTCACCGGCCAGGGTGAGGGCCCGTCCGCCCACAGCGCCATCTCCGGCTTGAAGCGGATCTTGCCGTGCGCGTCGTAGTCGATCCGCTCCAGCACGTCCGGCTTGGGGTTGGGCGGTGCCTGATAGGGCTTGCGCGCCAGGTCGCGGGCGCGCTCCTTCAGCCCGTCGAAGCTGAAGCTCTCGGCCTCGCCCAGCCGCAGCCCCTGCTGCGCCAGCGCGGGTCCGGCGAAGCCGGCGGCGGCGAGCGCGGCGGTTCCGGCCGCACCGGCGAGCAGCAGGCGGCGGTCGATCACGGGCGAGGTCTGCGGGCGCGACGGCATCGGGACGAGGCTCTCCTTGGGGCGGGCATGGCGCGGGCGGCACGGACTTCGGCTATCCTGTCCGGCCGACAAGGGCAATGTCCGCGCCAATCTGGCGGTAACAGGGCGGAATTCGCACCGAAACCCGACCGCATACAACTATTGGCCAATGGGTGCGGGTTCCCTTCCGGGCCTGACACACCCTAAAGTCGCGCCAGGACCCGGCCTCTCGAGCCGGGGCAACCGTTTCGGGAGGGACCATGAAGACGCTATTTCGCCATCGCTCGCTGGCCGGGCTCGCCGCCGCGCTCGCGATCGCGGCCGCCCCGGTCGGCGCCCGCGCCCAGGAATTCGTGAACGTGCTGACCGGTGGCACCTCCGGCGTCTACTACCCGCTCGGCGTCGCGCTCTCGAAGATCTACGGCGAGAAAATCCAGAACATCCGCCCGACGGTGCAGGCCACCAAGGCCTCGGTCGAGAACCTGCAATTGCTGCAGCAGGGCAAGGGCGAGATCGCCTTCACGCTCGGCGACTCGCTCGCGGCCGCCTGGGCCGGCGACGCCGAAGCCGGCTTCAAGACGCCGCTCAAGAAGCTGCGCGGCGTCACGGCGATCTATCCGAACTACATCCAGATCGTCGCCTCGAAGGACAGCGGCATCAAGACGCTCGCCGATCTCAAGGGCAAGCGGCTCTCGGTCGGCGCCCCGAAATCCGGCACCGAGCTCAACGCCCGCGCCATCCTCGCCGCCGCCGGCATGACCTACAAGGACCTCGGCAAGATCGAGTACCTGCCCTTCGCCGAATCCGTCGAACTGATGAAGAACCGCCAGCTCGACGCCACGCTGCAGTCGGCCGGTCTCGGCGTCGCCTCGCTGCGCGATCTCGCCACCTCGGTCGAGATCACCGTGGTCGAGGTGCCGACCTCCGTGGTCGAGAAGGCCGGCGCGCCCTTCGTCAAGGCCACCATCCCGGCCAACACCTATAACGGCCAGACCACGGCCACCCCGGCCGCCGCCGTGGTCAACTACCTCGTCACCCATGAAGGCGTGAAGGAGGACACCGTCTACCAGATGACCAAGAGCATCTACGAGAACCTGCCGGACCTCGCGGCGGCCCATGCTGCGGCCCGTTCCATCAAGCTCGAGAACGCCCTGGAGGGCCTGCCTGTCCCGCTGCACCCGGGCGCGGCGCGCTACTTCAAGGAGAAGGGCCTGAAGGTCGATTCCTGACAGCAGAGGCATGCGATGACGCGAGCGAGGCCGGTCCGTCCGGCCTCGCTCTGTCTCGTCGGGACAGATGACCACGGCCGGAACGGGGGATCGGCCATTGCCGGCCGCGGCCGGCCGGCACGAAGCACGGGGAACGGAACATGAGCAGCGCAGCCGAAAAGCCACTGGCAGTGCCCGACAATGCCGGGGTGCCGACCGGCGCGCCGGGCCAATTCGTCGATCCCGAGCACGGCCTGCCGGCCGGCTTCGGGCCGGGATGGCAGGGGCGCCTGCTCTTCTGGATCGCCGTGGCCTTCTCGCTGTTCCAGATCGCCACCGCCTTCAATGTCCCGCTCGACCATCGCTTCGCGGGCATCTCGATCATCGACCTCCTGCGCGGCAGCATGGCGCTCTGGCTCGGCTGGATCGTGCTGCGCAAGATCCAGGGCAAGCCGGCGGGCGAGTTGCTGCTCGCCTGGATCCCGCTCTTCGTCGTCGTCGAGCTCTTGGCCCGTTTCGGCGGCTCCATCCCCAACCAGATCCTGCGGACGCTCCATGTCGGCTTCCTCTGCCTGGTGGCCGGCGGATTGCTGGCGCAGCACAAGAGCGACACGCGCGCCAAGGCTGCCGCCGCCTGGCTGCTGGCGGGTGTCGGCTTCGCCGTCGGCCTCTATCACTGGTTCCTCTATGAGGACCTCGTCGCCCGCGCAGGCGAGGTGACCTCCGCCGACCTCGTGGTCGGCATCACCGCCATCGCAGTCCTGTTCGTGATCTGCTGGCGCTTCATGGGGCCGGCCCTGCCGATCGTCTCGGGCCTGTTCCTCGCCTACTGCCTGTTGGGCCAGTATCTGCCCGCGCCGCTGAACCATCGCGGCTATTCGCTCGACCAGGTCATCGAGCACATGGCCTTCGGCACGGAGGGGCTCTACGCGACGCCGACCGGCGTCTCGGCCACCTTCATCTTCCTCTTCATCCTGTTCGGCTCGTTCCTGGAGCGCGCCGGCATGATCCAGCTCTTCACCGACATCGCCATGGGCCTGTTCGGCTCGGCCCGCGGCGGCCCGGCCAAGGTCGCGGTGTTCTCCTCGGCGCTGATGGGCACGATCTCCGGCTCCGGCGTCGCCAACGTCGTCTCGACCGGCCAGTTCACCATTCCGCTGATGAAGCGCTTCGGCTATCGCCCTGCCTTCGCCGGCGGCGTGGAGGCGACCGCGTCGATGGGCGGGCAGATCATGCCGCCGGTGATGGGCGCCGTCGCCTTCATCATGGCGGAGACGATCGACGTGCCCTATGCCGCGGTGGTCCAGGCGGCGATCGTGCCGGCGATCCTCTACTATGTCGCCGCCTTCCTGGCCGTGCATCTCGAGGCCGGCAAGCGCGGCCTCGTCGGCCTGCCCCGCGCCGAGCTGCCGAGCGCCGGCAAGGCGCTGGCCGAGAAGTGGTACCTGATCCTGCCGCTGGCCGTGCTGGTCTATCTGCTCTTCGCCGGCTACACGCCGCTGTTCTCCGGCTCGGTCGGTCTGGCGCTCACCGTGATGCTGATCCTCGGCGGCTCGCTGGCGCTCGGCATCGGCGCGATCACCGTCCGGGTGCTGTTCTGGCTCGGTCTGGGCCTGCTCTGCGCCTTCTTCTTCTGGTACGGCATCCTCGTCATCGTCGGCATCGTCGTGGCGCTGATCCTCGCCAACCTGTTCACCCGGGGCGGCAGGGAGACGGTCGTCGCCTGCCGGGAGGCCCTCGCCGACGGCGCCCGCCAGGCCATTCCGGTCGGCGTCGCCTGCGCGGTCGTCGGCATCGTCATCGGCACGATGACCCTCACCGGCGTCGGCACCATCTTCGGCAATGCGGTGGTGGCCGTCGGGCAGAACTCGCTCTTCCTGGCCTTGGTGCTGACGATGATCGTCAGCCTGATCCTCGGCATGGGCATCCCGACCATCCCGAACTACATCATCACCTCCTCGATCGCCGCGCCGATCCTGCTGAAGCTCGAAGTGCCGCTGATCGTCAGCCACATGTTCGTCTTCTACTTCGGGATCATGGCCGACCTGACGCCGCCCGTGGCGCTCGCCGCCTTCGCGGCGGCGCCCATCGCCAAGGAATCGGGCTTCAAGATCGCCGGCCAGGCGGTGAAGATCGCGATGGCGGGCTTCGTCGTGCCCTATATGGCCGTCTACGCGCCGGCACTGATGCTGCAGCCCGTCGAGGGCCTGACCGGCTCGGCCTATGTGTTCGCCGCGGTCTACATCATCGGCAAGGCGCTCTTGGCGATCTGCCTGTGGGGCGCCGCGACGATCGGCTATCTCAAGCGCGACATGGCTCTGTGGGAGCGCGTGCTGGCGGCGGTCGCCGCGGCCTTCCTCGTGCTGGCCCTGCCGGTGACCGACGAAGTCGGGTTCGCGCTCGCGGTGGTGCTGGTCGTCCTGCATGTCTGGCGCGCAAGGGTGGCAGACCGGCAGGCGGCATGAGCATCTGCCTCGCGGCGGGGGCACTGGTGATCTCGCTCGGCGCGGGCGAGATCACGCTGGCCTGGCGGCACTCGGTGCAGAAATCGCTTTGGGAGGAGGTCTGGCGCGAGACGCCGGACGGGCTGGTCATCGCCGAGGCGCGCGTCCAGGGCAGCGGCGCCGGCATGGAGCCGCCGCCGGAGGCCAGGCTGGTCGACGGGTTATGGCGCTGGCGCCCGCAGCTGCCGCCGCTGAAGGAGGTGGTGATGCGACGCTCGGGCGCGACCGCCGACTGGCGGGTCTGCGTCGGGGCCAAATGCCGCACGATGAACGCCCTGCTGCCGGCCGAGGCCGACCCGGTGGTGATGCGGCCCTGCGCCGGGGCTCAGCCCGGATGACGCAGCCGCTCGACCTTCAGGACACGGCGCATGAACACCATCTGGCCATAGGCCGCGAAGCCCGAGAAGATCGCCATCAGGACATAGGACACGATCTGGCCGAGCTCGAACATGCCCGCGATCGCCCAGCCTGTGGCCAGGGCGACGCCGAAGATCTCGACCGCGACGAGGATCGCGAGCGAGATCACCATGATCAGATTGCGCCAGTTGGTGCGTCCAGCCGCCATGCCGTGATCCTCAGGAGCCATGCGCTCACCGCCTAGCCCAGCCGGCACCGGCATGCAACAGTTCCGCGCCGGACGCCACGCGCCCGCACGCCCGACAACCCGCCTTGCAACGCCCAGAGTCGATGCCCGATACGCCCGTTTTCGCCTCCGCCGCCGTCGCCGCCCCGCACCGGCTCGCCTCCGCCGCCGGCCGCGCCATCCTCGCCGAGGGCGGCAATGCGATCGAGGCGATGATCGCCATGGCCGCCACCATCGCGGTGGTCTACCCCCACATGAACGCGATCGGCGGCGACGGCTTCTGGCTGGTGCGCGAGCCCGGCGGCACGCTGCACGCCATCGAGGCCTGCGGCGGGGCCGGCTCGCTCGCGACAATCGCGCGCTATCGCGAGAAGGGCCATGACCGCCTGCCCTCGCGCGGTCCGGACGCGGCGCTCACCGTCGCCGGCGCGGTCGGCGGCTGGCAGGCAGCGCTCGCCCTGTCGCGCCATCTCGGCGGCCGCCTGCCGCCGACGGCGCTGCTGGCGGACGCGATCGGCCATTGCCGCGACGGCTACGCCGTCTCCGCCTCCGAGCTGCGCACCGTGCCGCAGGAATGCGAGGCGATCCTCGCCGCGCCGGGCTTCGCCGAGGCCTTCTGGCCGGAGGGCAAGGCGCCGAAGGCGGGTGACAGGCGCCGGCCGCGGGCGCTGGGCGCGACGCTGGAGCAGCTCGCCCATGCCGGCTTCGACGATTTCTACCGCGGCGATGTCGGCCGCGAGATCGCCGCCGACCTCGACCGGATCGGCGCGCCCGTCACCCGGGCCGACCTCGCACGTTTCGAGGCGCGCATGGTGCGCCCGCTCGGCCTGCGCCTGCCGGGGCTGACCGTCCACAACCTGCCGCCGCCGACGCAGGGGCTGACCGCGCTGACCATTCTCGGCCTGTTCGAGCGCCTCGGCGTCGACCGCGCCGAGGGCTTCGCACATCATCACGGGCTGATCGAGGCCACCAAGCTGGCGCTCGCCGCACGCGACCGCCACGTCACCGACCCGGCCTTCATGAGCGTCGATCCAGCCACCCTGCTCTCCGACGCCGCCCTGGCGCGCGAGGCGGCCCGGATCGACCCCGCCCGCGCCGCCTCCTGGCCCTTCCGCGCCGGCGAGGGCGACACGGTCTGGATGGGCGCGATCGACGATAGCGGCCTCGCCGTCTCCTACATCCAGTCGATCTACTGGGAGTACGGCTCGGGCTGCGTCCTGCCGGGCACCGGCATCAACTGGCAGAACCGCGGCGTCTCCTTCTCGCTCGATCCCGCAGCGCTCAACCCGCTGGCGCCCGGCCGCAAGCCCTTCCACACGCTCAATCCGCCGCTCGCCTGCTTCGACGACGGCCGCGTCGCGAGCTATGGCGCGATGGGCGGCGACGGCCAGCCGCAGTTCCAGGCGCAGATCCTCAGCCGCTACCGCTTCGGCATGGGCGTGGCCGAGGCGGTCGACGCGCCGCGCTGGCTGTTCGGCCGGACCTGGGGCGCCGGCTCGGTCTCGCTCAAGCTGGAGAACCGTTTCGATCCGGCGCTGCTGGCGCGGCTCGAGGCCGCCGGCCACCCGGTCGAGCCGCATGCCGACGCCTATTCCGACCAGTTCGGCCATGCCGGCCTGCTGGTGAAGCATCGCAAGGGCCATGTCGAGGCCACGCATGATCCGCGCTCCGACGGCGACGCGCAGGGTCTGTGACCGGGGGGAGCGAGACCAGATGTACGACGACGATCCGTTCCGCTGCTTCGTACCCTATCCGCCGGCGCCGGTGAAGCACGCCTCCTCGGGCCCGCTCTCCGGACTGACCCTGGCGGTGAAGGACCTCTACGACGTCAAGGGCTACCCGACCGGGGCCGGCTCGCCGACCGTGCTGGCGCTGTCCGGCATCAAGCCCAAGACCGCGCCGATCGTGAAGGCCTTCCTCGACGCCGGCGCCCGCTTCGTCGGCAAGACGCATACCGACGAGCTCGCCTTCTCGCTCAACGGCAAGAACGCCCACTTCGGCGCGCCGGTGAACCCGGCCGCGCCGGACCGCATTACCGGCGGCTCGTCCTCGGGCTCGATGGCGGCGGTGGCCGGGCGCCTCGCCGATATCGGCCTCGGCTCCGATACCGGCGGCTCGGTGAGGGCACCGGCGAGTTATGGCGGCCTGTTCGGCATCCGCCCGAGCCATGGCCGGCTCTCGCTGAAGCGCGCCTGGCGGCTGGCCGAGAGCCTCGACACCGCCGGCTGGTTCTGCCGCGACGGCGAGACCTTCCGCCGCGTTGCCGAGGCGATCCTCGGCAAGGACCGCGTCACCCTGCCGGAAACCCCGCGCCTGCTGCTGGGCGGCGACCTGTTCGGACAGGCCGTGCCGGAGGCCGAGCGCGTGCTGCGCAACGCCCTGCAGCGCATCACCCATGTGCTCGGCGAGCCGGAGGAGGTGCGCGTCACCCGCGACATGGACGCGCTCTACTGGGCCTTCCGCTGGATCCAGGGTCGCGAGGCCTGGCTCTCCGACGGCGCGATGATCGAGCGCCATGTCCCGCCGCTCGGCCCGGGTGTCGCCGAGCGCTTCGCCTTCGCCAAGGCGGTGACCGACGCCGAATACGCCCGCGGCGACAGCGTGCGCCGCACCTTCCGCAGCAAGCTCTCCCGGCTGCTCGGCCGCGACGGCGTGCTGCTGCTGCCGACCGTGCCCGACATCGCCCCGCTGGTCGAGGCGGGCGAGCCGGAGCTCGACGATTTCCGTAACCGGGCGCTCAGGCTGCTCTGCCTCGCCGGCCTGTCGGGCTTCCCGCAGGTCTCGATCCCGGTCGCCGAGCGCGACGGGGCGCCGCTCGGGCTCTCGGTGATCGGCCCCAAGGGCTCCGACCGCTCGCTGGTCGCGCTGGCGGCGCGGCTGGAGCGTGCGGCGCGGATCAGGATCGCGTAACCTCGCCGGCGAGCCAGGACGGAGAACGGTGCGATGAGCGGCCACGGCCATCACCACGACCATGATCACGAGCACGACAACCACTTCACCGCCATCGAGGCGCGGGTGAAGGCGCTGGAGTCGCTGCTGGTCGAGAAGGGCTATGTCGACCCGGCCGCGCTCGACGCGATCGTCGACACCTACGAAACGCGCGTCGGCCCGCGCAACGGCGCCCGCGTCGTCGCCAGGGCCTGGAGCGACCCGGCTTATGCGGAGAGGCTGGCGGCGGACGGCACCGCCGCCGTCGCCGAGCTCGGCTATGGCGGGCGCGGCGGCGAGCACATCGTCGCGCTGTTCAACACGCCCGCGCAGCACAACCTCGTCGTCTGCACCCTGTGCTCCTGCTATCCTTGGCCGGTGCTGGGGCTGCCGCCGGTCTGGTACAAGTCGCCGCCCTACCGCGCCAAGGCGGTGATCGACCCGCGCGGTACGCTCGCCGATTTCGGGGTGACCCTGTCGGAGGGCCAGCATGTCCGCGTCTGGGATTCGACCGCGGAGACCCGCTTCATCGTCATCCCGATGCGCCCGGCCGGCACGGAGGGCTGGAGCGAGGAGGCGCTGGCCGCGATCGTCACCCGCGATTCGATGATCGGCGTCGCCCTGCTCGACGCGGCGGTGGCGGCATGAACGGCCCGCACGATCTCGGCGGGCAGATGGGCTTCGGCCCGGTGGTGCCCGAGCCGGACGAGCCGATCTTCCATGCCGACTGGGAGAAGCGCGTTCTGGCGATCAACGTCGCCGCGGGCGGGCTCGGCGCCTGGACCATCGACGGCATCCGCCATGCCCGCGAGAGCCTGCCGCCGGTGCAGTATCTCTCCGCGAGCTATTACGAGATCTGGCTGGCGGCCCTCGACAAGGTCCTGGTCCAGCACGGCTTCCTGGACGAGCAGGAACTCGCCTCCGGCGTGCCCGGCCCGCAGCGCCGCGCCCCGAAACGGGTTTTCGCCGGCGACGAGATCCCCGCCATCCTGCGCCGCGGCTTTCCCTATGAGCGCGAGGCGCAAGCCCCCGCCCGCTTCGCCGTCGGCGACCGCGTGCGCACCTTGGTGATGCATCCGCAGCACCATACCCGCCTGCCGCGCTACGCCCGCGGCAAGACCGGGGTGATCGAGCGCGTCACCGGCTGCCATGTCTTCCCCGACACCGGCGCCCATGGCGCGCCGGAGACGGCGCAATGGCTCTACACCGTCGTCTTCACCGGGCCGGAACTCTGGGGCCGCGACGGCGATCCCGACAGCACGGTCAGCATCGAGGCCTGGGAGAGCTATCTTGAGCCGGCCTGAGCAGGAGCTCGCCGCCGCGCTGGCGGCCGAGACACCGATCCCGCGCGACGCGGACGGACCGGTCTTCGCCGAGCCCTGGCAGGCGCAGGCCTTCGCGATGGTGGTGGCGCTGCAGAATCGCGGCGTGATCACCGCCGGCGAGTGGGCGCAGGCGCTCGGCGCCGAGATCCGCGAGGCCGTGGCCGCCGGCGGCTGCCGCGACGGCTCCGACTATTACGAGCGCTGGAGCGCCGCGCTGGAGCGCCTGCTCGTCGCCAAGGGGCTGGCCTCGCCGGCGGGGCTGGCGGAGCGCGCCGCCGCCTGGTCCCGCGCTGCCGATGCGACGCCGCATGGCCAGCCGATCCGGCTCGAGAACGATCCGCAGCGCTGAGCGCGTCAGCCGCTGCCGGCGGCGACGAAGCCGATGAAGAGCGCGGCGCCGAGCACCGCCACGAAGGCCGCCGCGAGCAGTTCCAGCGTCGCGATGATGCGCACGCCGCGCAGCGAGCCGCCGCCGGCGAGGCGCAGCGCCGCGAACTTGAAGAACACCGCCAGCGCCGCCAGCGCCCCCGTGGTCAGCGCCGTGCCGAGCGCCATGGCGAAGGTCGCCGCGACGCCGGCCCAGGCCAGGCCCTGCGCATTGGCGAAGACCAGGATGATCAGCGCCCCGGCGCAGGGGCGCGCGCCCGCAGCGACGACGACGCCCGCCATCTCGCGCCAGCCGCGCAGCCGCGCGATCGCGTCGGGGCCCGGCATGTGGACATGGTCGCAGGCCGCCTCATGGCCGGCCGCGCCCGTGCGCAGCGCCAGCAGGGCGCCGGCCTTGCGCCAGAGCACGTAGAGCCCGACCAGCGCCACCAGCGCGAAGCTGCCCTGCTCGATCACCCGCGTCGTCGCGGCCATGGTGGCGGCGGTGGCGTTGAGGGCGAGCGTCAGCACGCCGACCAGGGCGATCGCGACCACGGCCTGCAGCAGTGCCGCGGCGAAGCTGAGCCCGAGCCCGCGCCGCAGGCTGCGATCGTCGGCGACGATATAGGCCGAGATCACCGCCTTGCCGTGGCCGGGCCCCGCCGCGTGGAAGACGCCATAGGCGAAGGCGACGCCGAGCAGGCCCGGCAGCGCCGCCGGCGACTGGGCGATCGCCTTCAGCGTCGCCGTCAGTTCGCGATAGAAGCTCGACTGCCAGGCGAGGATCACCGCGCCGAAGCCGGTGGTGGAGGGCAGCGCCTCGCGCGGCAGCGCCGTGCCGAAGGGATTGCGCGGCGGCGGAGGCGGCGGCGGGCTGATCTTGGCCAGGAGCATGACGATCAGGCCGAGCCCGATCGCGACCGCGAGCAGGGCGAGGCCGGCCAGCGCCAGCCGGGGTAGCGCCGCCGACAGGCGCGGAGCGGCCTGCGTCGTCCCGCTCAGGGACATGCCACCAGCGCCCGGGTGGTGACCTGGTAGCCGCTCATGTCGGGCGTCGCGGTGATGTCTTCCTGCGCCAGGCGCTGCTGCGTCGCCTCGTCGAGCTTGGGCGGGCGGATGACGCGCACCACGCAGCCCTGCGGCGCGTCGCGCACCGCGACCGCGTCGGGCACGTCGGCGATGTCGAAGGCGACGAAATAGGTCGGATCGCCGATCTCCAGCCCGAATGAGCGCGTCGCGACGGCCGGCGTCTTGAGCGGCAGGGTGAAGCTCAGCGTCAGCGTCTTGTTCTCGTAGGTGAGTACGGCCTCGCGCGGCGGGCCGTATTCCTGCGTCTTGCCGTTCGCCTTGGTGATCGTGAAGAAATCGACGTCCGGCAGGGATTCCATGTTGACCTTGGCGAGTTCGGCCAGCTCGTCCGAGGTCAGCTTGCCGTCGCCGTTCTTGTCGAGGCCCTGGACCATATAGGCCGAATAGGCCTCGTCGAAGCTCCAGCGATGGCGCAGCGCCGTCACCGCCCCGTTCGGCCCGTAGAGGATTTCGGTGCGCGAGGTCACGAAGACGTGCGGATGCGCCGCGGCGGGCAGCGCGGCCCCCGCCAGGACCAGGGCGGCCAGCAACGTCGATCTTGCGGTGGAGCGGCGCGGCACGCGGGAGAACCCTTCGAATCGGCGGTTGAATCGGGCGCCACGCTAGCAATCGCGCCGGCGCGCTGCCTAGGCCGCCGGGCGGCCGGACATGCGGGCGCCGCATGAGCCTTCCCGCGCAATGACGGCCAAATCACGACGGCCGGGGCTGCGGCCACCCTGGAATAATGCCAGTCTGATTTGACCGGCTCCGGCCGGTCTGTCAGCAATACTGACATAATCGACAGAAGGCCGGCGATACCGGCCCGCTCGGACAGGCAGGTTAGCTTCGGGAGGTCGGCCATGGCCGGGACGCAGCAGGACAGCCAGGCATCCGCGGCCGGCGCAACCGCCGGCACCGGGCTGCGCCCGGTCTCGCTCGACGACAAATACGATCTCGCCCAGCGCCAGGTCTTCCTCACCGGCTCGCAGGCGATCGTGCGCATGCTGCTCACCCAGCACGAGCGCGACCGGCGCGCCGGGCTGAACACGGCGGGCTTCGTCTCCGGCTATCGCGGTTCGCCGCTCGGCGGGCTCGACCAGCAGCTCTTCCGCGCCGGCAAGACGCTGTCCACCGCCGACATCGTCTTCACGCCTGGCCTGAACGAGGACCTCGCCGCCACCGCCGTCTGGGGCACCCAGCAGGCCGAACTCTCCGGCGAGGGCCGCCATGACGGCGTCTTCGCGCTCTGGTACGGCAAGGGTCCGGGCGTCGACCGCACCGGCGACGTCTTCCGCCACGGCAACATGGCCGGCAGCGCGCGCCATGGCGGCGTGATCTGCCTGATGGGCGACGACCACACCGCCGAATCCTCGACCAACGCCCACCAGACCGAATTCGTGCTGGTCGACCGGATGATGCCGATCCTCAACCCGGCCGGCGTCCAGGAGATCATCGACTATTCGCTGCACGGCTTCGCACTGTCGCGCTATGCCGGCGTCTGGGTCGGCATCAAATGCGTCAAGGACAACATCGAATCGACCGCCTCGGTCGACGGCTCGGTGGACCGGGTCGAGATCGTCCTGCCCGATGATTTCGCCATGCCGCCGGGCGGGCTCAACATCCGCCGCGAGCTCGACTTCCTCGAGCAGGAGCGCCGGCTCCACCTCTACAAGCGCGACGCGATGCTGGCCTATATTCGCGCGAACCGGCTCAACCAGACAGTCCTGCATGGCGGCTCGCAGCCGCGCATCGGCATCATCACCGTCGGCAAATCCTATCTCGACGTGCGCCAAGCGCTCGAGGAACTCGGCCTCGACGAGGTGCGCGCCAACGATCTCGGCATCCGCCTCTTCAAGGTCGCCTGCCCCTGGCCGCTCGATCCGGCCGAGCTGCGCGCCTTCGCCGACGGGCTCGACCTCGTCATGGTGGTCGAGGAGAAGCGCTCGCTGATCGAGGTCCAGCTGCGCGAGGAGCTCTACGGCGCCGCGCACCAGCCGCGCGTCATCGGCAAGAAGGACGAGAACGGCGCCTGGCTCTTCCCGGTGCACGGCGCGCTGGAGCCCAACGACATCGCCGTCGCGTTGGGCGCCCGGCTGCTGCAATACCGCGACGACCCGGCGCTGCGGGCCAGGCTGGAGACGATCGCCGCCGCGCAGGGCCGCCTCGCCGAGGCGCAGGAGGTGGCGCGGCGCATCCCCTATTTCTGCTCGGGCTGCCCGCATAATTCCTCGACCGTGGTGCCGGAAGGCTCGCGCGCCTATGCCGGCATCGGCTGCCACTACATGGTGCAGTGGATGGACCGCGAGACCATGGGCTTCACCCAGATGGGCGGCGAGGGCGCCAACTGGGTCGGCGAGGCGCCGTTCTCGACGCGCGGCCACGTCTTCCAGAATCTCGGCGACGGCACCTATACCCACTCCGGCTCGCTGGCGATCCGCTTCGCCGTCGCGAGCGGCGTCAACATCACCTACAAGCTGCTCTACAACGACGCCGTCGCCATGACCGGCGGCCAGCAGGCGGAAGGGCACCTCTCGCCGGACCAGATGGCGCGGCAGGTCGCCGCCGAGGGCGTGCGCCGCATCGCAGTGGTCACCGACGAGCCCGACAAGTACCCGCCCGGCACGCTCTGGCCGCCCGGCACCACCATCCACCACCGCGAGGATCTCGACGCCGTCCAGCGCGAGCTGGCGGGCGTCACCGGCGTCTCGCTGCTGGTGTTCGACCAGACCTGCGCCACCGAGAAGCGCAGGCGTCGCAAGCGCGGCGCCTATCCCGATTCCGACAAGCGTGTGCTGATCAACGAATTGGTCTGCGAGGGCTGCGGCGATTGCGGCGTGCAGTCGAACTGCGTCTCGGTGCAGCCGCTCGAGACCGAGTTCGGCCGCAAGCGCCAGATCGACCAGTCGAGCTGCAACAAGGATTTCTCCTGCGTCAAAGGCTTCTGCCCCTCCTTCGTCACCGTGCACGGCGCCCAGCCGCGCAAGGCCGGGCCGCGCAGCCTCGACGGCGCGGCGCTGGCCGAGGACGTGCCGGAGCCGGCGGTCCCGGCGCTCGACCGCAACTACGCTATCGTGGTCACCGGCGTCGGCGGCACCGGCGTCGTCACCATCGGCGCGATCCTCGGCATGGCGGCGCATCTGGAGGGCAAGGGCTGCGGCATGATCGACATGGCCGGCCTCGCCCAGAAGGGCGGCGCGGTGTTCAGCCATGTCCGCCTCGCGCCCAGCCCGGCGGAGATCCACGCGATCCGCGTCGGCGCCGGCCAGGCCGACCTGGTCCTCGGCTGCGACCTGACCGTCACCGGCTCGAAGAAGGTGCTCGGCTCGATCCGCGCCGGCGCCTCGACCGTGGTGGTCAACACGGCGGAATCGATGCCGGGCGAGTTCACCCGCAATGCCGACTTCTCGCTGCCGGTCGAGCGGCTGAAGCGCGCCATCCTCGCCGCCGCGGGGCGCGAGCGCACCCGCCTGCTCGACGCCACCGCGGCGGCGAACGCCCTGCTCGGCAACGCCATCGCCGCCAATATGATGATGCTGGGCTATGCTTGGCAGCTCGGCGCCGTGCCGCTGTCGCGGGCATCGCTGCGCCGCGCGATCGAGCTCAACGGCGAGGCGGTCGCGATGAACCTCTCCGCCTTCGAGATCGGCCGCCGCGCCGCGCACGCGCCAGACACGGTCGCCGGCGTGCTGGCCGAGGCCGGCGCCCCCACCGAGGCGCGGCGCCTATCTGAGACGCTGGACGAGATCGTCGCACGGCGCAGCGCCTTCCTGACCGCCTATCAGGATGCAGCCTACGCGGCGCGCTATCGCGCCCTGGTCGCGCGCGTGGCGCAGCGCGAGGCGGAGGTCCTGCCCGGCGCGACGGCGCTGGCCGAGAGCGTCGCGCGCTATCTGTTCAAGCTGATGGCCTACAAGGACGAGTACGAGGTCGCGCGGCTCTACAGCGACGGCGCCTTCCGCCGCCAGCTCGCCGCGAGCTTCGAACCCACCGGCAAGGACGGCAGGCCGCTGAAGCTGGAGTTCCATCTCGCCCCGCCCCTGCTGGCCCGCCGCGATCCGCAGACCGGCCTGCCGCGCAAGATGCGCTTCGGCCCCTGGATGCTCACCGCCTTCGGCTGGCTGGCGAAGCTGAAGCGCCTGCGCGGCACGGCGTTCGATCCCTTCGGGCGAACCGAGGAGCGCCGCACCGAGCGGCGCCTGATCGTCGATTACGAGGCGCTGATCGAGGAACTGCTGCAGCGGCTCGATCCGCGAAGCCATGCGCTGTGCGTCGCGCTCGCCGCGCTGCCGGAGAAGATCCGCGGCTACGGCCACGTCAAGGAGCGGCACCTCGCCAAGGCCATGGCGGAACAGGCGGCGCTGCTGGCCAGGCTGCGCGACGGTTCGCCCGAGGCGCTCGCCATGCCGCAGGCGGCCGAGTGACGCTAGGGCGCGCAGGCACGCCAGCCCGGCTTGTCTGCGCCGGGCGCGGCGGCCCATACTGGCCGCCCGCGCCGTCCGGCGCCAAGGACACCGCCCGACCGTGATTTCGCCCGACGAGCTGCGTCGCATCGCCACCTGGTCGCACGAGCTGACGGCCGAGGAGTTCGACGAGGCGCGCCGCGGCATCAGCTTCCGCCTCTACGGCAAGGGCGCCGCGATCTGCCATGTAGGCGACCGGCTGGAATCCTGGACCGGCATCGCCGACGGGCTGGTCAAGATGAGCATGACCTCGCGGGCCGGCAAGGCGGTGACGCTGGCCGGCATGCCCGCAGGCGCCTGGTTCGGCGAAGGCACGGTGATCAAGGACGAGCCGCGCCGCTACGAGCTGATCGCGATGCGCGAGACGCGGCTGGCGCTGATGCGGCGCTCCACCTTCCTCTGGCTGTTCGAGCACAGCGCCGCCTTCAACCGCTTCCTGGTCCACCAGTTCAACGAGCGCCTCGCCCAGTTCATCGCGCTGGCCGAGCACGACCGCACGCTCGGCGCCACCGGGCGGCTGGCGCGCAGCCTCGCCTGGCTGTTCAACCCGATCCTCTATCCGCGCGAGGACAAGACGCTGGTGATCTCGCAGGAGGAGCTCGGCATGCTGGCCGGCATGTCCCGGCAGGTCGCCAATCAGGGGCTGGCCAAGCTGACGGAGCAGGGGCTGATCACGGTCGGCCACAACGAGATCACCGTGCTCGACCTGCCCCGACTCAGCCGCTACGGCGGCTGACGGTCGGCGCCCCATCACCTGCCGACACGGCAGCGAGACCGGAGCTCGCGTCGGCGGGCGGGCGAGCGATCCGCTGCCTGCGTCCGGATAAATCTCTCTGAAATCAGGAAGTTGACTCGACCGACCCGGCCATCCGGGCGGGGCTTCGACGCGTCTGGCTCGAACCTCTGCGAGACAATAGCGCCGCAACCGGGTCTTGTCTGTCAAGTGGCTACTTGCGGGGCGCACGGCGTCCTGCAAGTCTCGCATACAGATCCCGCAGGGACGCAGACGCCGAAAACGGCGCGCGTCCTGTCAGCCCTCCGGGCGGAGCGGGACAAGGGTGGAGACGACGAACGTGGCAAGCCAAGCCGCCGCCGTGGCGGACACTTTCCCGAAGCTGCTGCAGCGCAATGCGCGCGAGCGCGGCACGCGCCCGGCCTTCCGCCACAAGGACCTGGGCATCTGGCAATCCTGGAGCTGGGCCGAGGCCGAGCGCGAGGTCCGCGCCTATGCGGCCGGGCTCGAGGCGCTGGGCCTGCGCCAGGGCGACCGCATCGCGGTGATCGGCAACAACCGCCCGCGCCTCTACTGGACCATGCTGGCGGCGCAGTGGCTGCGGGCGATCCCCGTGCCGGTCTATGCCGATTCCGTCGCCGAGGAGATGGCCTATGTCCTCGACCATGCCGGCGTCTCGATCGCCGCGGTGCAGGACCAGGAGCAGGTCGACAAGCTGCTCTCCATGTCGGAGCGCCTGCCGGCGCTGAACCATGTGCTCTATGACGAGCCGCGCGGCCTGCGCGACTACGACCACCGCACCCTGCACCCGATCAGCGAGGTGATCGCCTCCGGCCGCGAGCGCCTCGACGACCGGGCCGTCGCCGCGCGCATCGAGGCGGCGCTCGCGGCGGGCGAAGCGGCCGACATCTCGATCATCCTCTACACCTCGGGCACCACCGGCCGCTCCAAGGGCGTGATGCTGACCGCCGGCGGCTGCGTCGCCGCCGCCAGCGACACCGTCGCCTTCGACAGGCTCGGCGACCGCGACGAGGTGCTGGCCTATCTGCCGCTCGCCTGGGTCGGCGACCATTACCTGAACTATGCCCAGGGGCTGGTCGCCGGCTTCTGCATGGCCTGCCCGGAAAGCGCCGAGACGGTGCAGTCCGACCTCAAGGAGATCGGTCCGAGCTTCTATTTCGCGCCGCCGCGCGTCTTCGAGAACCTGCTGACCCGGGTGATGATCCGCATGGAGGATGCAGGCGCGCTCAAGCGCCGGATGTTCCATCACTTCATCGGGGTGGCGAAGCGCTGGGGCGAGGCGATCCTCGACGGCAAGCCGGTGCCGCTGCGCGCCCGCCTCGCCTATGGGCTCGGCGAGCTCCTGGTCTACGCGCCGCTGAAGAACGCGCTCGGCTTCTCCAACATCCGCGTCGCCTACACCGCCGGCGAGGCGATCGGGCCGGAACTGTTCTCCTTCTACCGCTCGCTCGGCCTCAACCTGAAGCAGCTCTACGGGCAGACCGAAGCCTTCCTCTACGTGACGGCCCAGCCGGACGGCGAGATCCGCGCCGATACCGTCGGCCCCGCGACGCCGAACGTCTCGATCCGCATCGAGGAGGGCAGCGGCGAGGTGCTCTATCGCTCGCCCGGCCAGTTCACCGGCTACTACAAGGACGACGAGAAGACGGCCGAGACCATGACCGCCGACGGCTATGTCCGCACCGGCGACGCCGGCTTCTTCGACGAGACCGGCCATCTCAAGATCATCGACCGCGCCAAGGATGTCGGCCGGCTCAGCGCCGGCGCCCTGTTCCCGCCGAAATACATCGAGAACAAGCTGAAGTTCTTCCCCAACATCAAGGAGGCTGTCGCCTTCGGCCAGGGCCGCGACCACGTCACCGTGGCGCTCAACATCGACCTCACCGCCGTCGGCAACTGGGCCGAGCGCAACAATGTGGTCTACGCCTCCTATCAGGAGCTCGCCGGCCACGACCTGGTCTACGACATCATCGCCGGCCATGTGGACGAGGTGAACCGCTCGCTCGCTTCCGAACCGCAGATGGCGGGTGCGCAGATCAAGCGCTTCCTGATCCTGCACAAGGAGCTCGACGCCGACGACGGCGAGCTGACCCGCACGCAGAAGGTGCGCCGCGGCTTCATCGCCGAGCGCTACGCTCCGCTGGTCGCCGCGCTCTATGACGGCTCGACGGAAGCCGACATCACCACCGAGGTCACCTTCGAGGACGGCCGCAAGGGCGCGATCTCGGCACGGGTGAAGATCCGCGACGCCGCGATCCATCCGGCCGCCGGCGGCACCGGCATCTCTGAAGGCAAAGCGGCGAGGGCGGCATGAGCGCGGCGATGGACACGATCCGGGAGGCGGCCGCCGCCTCGGTGCCGAAGCCGCAGGCGCGCCATGGCGAGGTGCTGCTGGCGGTCGAGAACGTCTCGCTGCGCTTCGGCGGGGTGAAGGCGATCAACGACGTCTCCTTCGACATCCGCAAGGGCGAGGTCCGCGCCATCATCGGGCCGAACGGCGCCGGCAAGACCTCGATGCTCAACTGCATCAACGGCTTCTACCATCCGCAGGAAGGCCGCATCGCCTATCGCGGCGTCACCCGCGCCAGGATGCGCCCGCATCAGGCCGCCGCCGCCGGCATCGCCCGCACCTTCCAGAACGTCGCTTTGTTCAAGGGCATGTCGACGCTCGACAACATCATGACCGGGCGCACCCTCAAGATGAAGCGCGGCTTCTTCTGGCAGGCGCTGCGCTTCGGCCCGGCGATGACCGAGGAGATCGCGCATCGCAAGGTGGTCGAGGACATCATCGACTTCCTGCAGATCCAGCACATCCGCAAGCTGCCGGTCGGCAAGCTGCCCTACGGGCTGCAGAAGCGCGTCGAGCTCGGCCGGGCGCTGGCGATGGAGCCCGAGCTGCTGCTGCTCGACGAGCCGATGGCCGGCATGAACCTCGAGGAGAAGGAGGACATGTGCCGCTTCATCCTCGACGTGAACCAGCAATTCGGCACGACGATCGCGCTGATCGAGCACGATATGGGCGTGGTGATGGACCTGTCCGACCGCGTCGTCGTGCTCGAATACGGCCGCAAGATCGCCGACGGCACGCCCGACGAGGTCAAGCGCGATCAGAAGGTGATCGACGCCTATCTGGGGGTGGCGCACTGATGGCGGGCCTCGACCGACAGAAGACGGGCCGCGACGCGCGGCACACCCGTTCCCCCGAGCCCTTCCTCGCAGGTGCCCTGTCATGAGCGACGTCGCCGTGCGGCCCTCGACGCCGCTTCTCGCCAATGCCTGGATCAAGGCCGGGCTCATCATCGCCGGCATCGCCGCCGCCGCGCTCGTCGGCGCCCGGCTCGATCCGACAGGCACGGTGCACAAGGTCCTGGTCGATCCCTTCGTCCAGATGGCCGACATGCCCGACCTCTTCGTCCAGACGATCTGGGAGGGGCTGGTCTCCGGCGTGCTCTACGCGCTGATCGCGCTGGGCTTCGTGCTGATCTTCAAGGCCTCGGGCGTGTTCAACTTCGCCCAGGGCATCATGGTGGTCTTCGCGGCGCTGACTCTGGTCGGCCTCTACGAGAAGGGCGTCCCCGCCTTCCTCGCGGTGATCCTGACGCTCGGCGTGATGTTCGTGCTGGCATTCACCATCGAGCGGGTGGTGCTGCGCCCGCTGGTGAACCAGCCCGACATCATCCTGTTCATGGCGACCTTCGGCATCACCTATTTCCTGATCGGCTTCGGCGAGTCGCTGTTCGGCGGCAATCCCAAGCAGATGATCACCGAGCAGCTCTGGCTGCCGCGCGGCGCCCTGGAATTCGAGGTGCTGGGCGGGCGGCTGATGCTGCAGAAGATCGACATCGCCGCAGCGGTGATCGCCTCGCTGATGATCGCGGCGCTGGCGCTGTTCTTCCAGTACACCCGCATCGGCCGCGCCCTGCGCGCCGTGGCCGACAGCCACAAGGCGGCACTCTCGGTCGGGATCTCGCTCAACCAGATCTGGGTGATCGTCTGGTTCGCCGCCGGCAACGTCGCGCTGATCACCGGCATCATGTGGGGCGCGCGCTCCGACGTGTCCTTCGCGCTGGAGATCGTCGCGCTGAAGGCCCTGCCGGTGCTGATCCTCGGCGGCTTCACCTCGATCCCCGGCGCCATCGTCGGCGGGCTGATCATCGGCATCGGCGAGAAGCTCGGCGAGTTCTACTGGGGCCCGCTGATCGGCGGCGGCATCGAGAGCTGGCTGGCCTATTTCATCGCGCTCGGCTTCCTGCTGTTCCGGCCGCAGGGCCTGTTCGGCGACAAGATCATCGAACGTATCTGAAGGGGTCGAGACCGTGTTCTACCGCGAAGCCGGCCAGTTCAAGACGAGCTACTCCGCCGACATGGCCGTGTTCCCGATCCGGCAGGACCGGATCGGGCTGGCCGTCATCCTGCTGATCGCCTTCGTCGCCATTCCCTTCATCGGCAACGACTTCTTCATCTCATCGGTGATGATCCCGTTCCTGGTGTTCTCGCTGGCGGCGATCGGGCTGAACATTCTCACCGGCTATACCGGGCTGATCTCGCTCGGCACCGCCGCCTTCATGGGGGTCGGCGCCTATTCCTGCTACAAGCTGACGACCTTCTTCCCGGACGTGAACATCATCGTCCTGGTGCTGGTCTCCGGCTTGTTCTCGGCGGCGATCGGCGTGCTGTTCGGCCTGCCCTCGCTGCGGATCAAGGGCTTCTACCTCGCGGTGGCGACGCTCGCGGCGCAGTTCTTCCTGCAATGGGCCTTCGTGCGCGTGCCCTGGCTGTTCAACTACAACGCCTCGGGCGCGATCGAGGTGCCGCAGCGCACCCTGTTCGACATTCCCGTCACCGGCGCGTCCGCCTCGCCGGAGACCCGCTACTTCGTCTGCCTCGGGCTGGTGGTGGTGCTGACCTGGTTCGCCTCGAACCTGGTGCACGGCCGGCTCGGACGCTCCTGGATGGCGGTGCGCGACATGGACATCGCCGCCGAGCTGATGGGCATCAAGCTGCTCAACGCCAAGCTCGCCGCCTTCGCGGTCTCCTCCTATTTCGCCGGGGTCGCCGGCGCGATGATGATCTTCTTCTGGTACGGCACCGCCGAGGCCGCCGACGTCTTCTCGATCAGGCTGTCCTTCAACATCCTGTTCATGGTGATCATCGGCGGGCTGGGCTCGCTGATCGGCTCCTTCTTCGGCGCGGCCTTCCTGGCCGTGCTGCCGACGGCGATGAAGTTCGGCCTGCCGGCGCTCGGCGTGCCGCTGGCCGGCGCCACCGCCGAGCACGTCACCTTCATGCTGGTCGGCGCGCTGATCATCATCTTCCTGATCGTCGAGCCGCACGGGCTCGCCCGTCTCTGGCAGATCGGGAAGCAGAAGCTGCGAACCTGGCCGTTCCCCTATTGAGGCAAGGGACGGTCCAAGCACAACGACCTGCCGCAAACCGCACAAGCGGCAGGCAAGAGCGAGAACGGGCGCGGCACGAACCGCATCCGCCAGCAACAACGGAGGAAGCCATGAAGAAGAGCAATGCCTTCAGGAGCGCGGCGCTCGGTGCCCTGCTCGCCGCCGGCGCCCTCGCCGCCCCGGCCAGCGCGCAGGACAGCATCTACTTCGCCAACAACGCCTACCGCACCGGGCCCTTCTCCGGCTCCGGCATCCCGATCGGCGACGGCATGCGCGACTACATCGCGATGATCAACGAGCGCGACGGCGGCGTGAACGGCGTCAAGATCGTCTACGAGGAGTGCGAGACCGGCTACGACACCAAGAAGTCGATCGAGTGCTACGAGCAGGCCAAGTCGAAGAACACGGTGCTCTATTCGCCCTGGTCGACCGGCGCGACGCTGGCGGCGATCCCGCGCGCCCATGTCGACAAGATCCCGATCCTCTCCATGGCCTACGGCCTCTCGGCCTCGGCCGAGGGCTCGAGCTTCCCCTGGGTGTTCATCCCGCCGCTGACCTACTGGGACGGCGCCTCGGTGATGGTGAAGCACATGGCCAACGAGCTCGGCGGCTTCGACAAGCTCAAGGGCAAGAAGCTCGGCCTGATCCATCTCGACGCCCCCTTCGGCAAGGAGCCGATCCCGGTGCTCGAGAACCTCGCCAAGAAGTACGGCTTCGAGCTCAAGCTCTACCCGGTCGCCGCGGCGGAAATGCAGAACCAGGGCTCGCTCTGGCTGGGCATCCGGCGTGACCGTCCCGACTTCCTCTACAACCAGGGCTGGGGCGCGATGAACCCGACCGCGGTGAAGGAGGCGATCCGCAACAACTTCCCGATCGGCAAGCTGGTCGGCGTCTGGTGGGCCGGCGGCGACGACGACGCGCGGGCCGGCGGCGCGCAGGCCAAGGGCTACAAGTCGCTGAACTTCAACGCGGCGGGCCAGGATTTCCCGGTCATACAGGACATCCTCAAGCACGTCGTCGACAAGGGGAAGAGCAGCACGCCGAAGGATAAGGTCGGCGAGAACCTCTACAACCGCGGCGTCTACAACTCGATGCTGGTCGTCGAGGCGGTGCGCAACGCCCAGCGCATCACCGGCAAGAAGGTCATCAACGCCGAGGACATGCGCCGCGGCCTCGAGGCCCTCAACATCACCGAGGCCCGCCTGAAGGAGATCGGCATGGACGGCTTCGCCACGCCGACCGTGATCTCCTGCTCCGACCATTCCGGCCACAGCAAGGCCTATGTCGCGGAATGGGACGGCACCAAGTGGACCAAGGGCTCCGACTGGATGGAGCCGCTGAAGGACGAGGTCCGGCCGCTGATCGAGGCCTCGGCCAAGGACTATGTCGAGAAGGCCGGCAACTGGCCCAAGCGCAGCGAGAGCTGCGACAAGTAAGGCCCGTCCGGCCGAACGCCTTGCCTTCTTCCCCGCCGGGGAGAAGGCCCGCGAAGCGGACGGATGAGGGGGCCACCATCAGCCAGCCTCGTCCGTCCGTCCCTCAGCCGGCCCGGCCGCCGCCGGGCCACCTTCTCCTACGAGCGGAGAAGGAAGGAGCGCGCAAGATGACGACCGCCCCCCTCGAAAGGCCCGCCGTCGCAGCAGCGACCGATGCGATCCTGTCGCTGAACAATATCGAGGTGATCTACGATCACGTCATCCTGGTGCTGAAGGGCGTCTCGCTGACCGTGCCGCGCCGCGGCATCGTCGCGATCCTCGGCGCCAACGGCGCCGGCAAGACCACCACCCTCAAGGCGATCTCGAACCTGCTCAAGGCCGAGCGCGGCGAGGTCACCAAGGGCTCGATCGTCTTCGACGGCGAGCGCGTCGACAAGCTCTCGCCCAACGAACTGGTCCGCCGTGGCTGCATCCAGGTGATGGAGGGCCGCCACTGCTTCGGCCATCTCACCATCGAGGAGAACCTGCTCACCGGCGCCTTCACGAGGCGCGACGGCAACGCCGCGATCCGCCGCGACCTCGAGAAGATCTACGAACTGTTCCCGCGCCTGCGCCAGCGCCGCAGCTCGATGGCCGGCTACACCTCCGGCGGCGAGCAGCAGATGTGCGCGGTGGGCCGCGCCATGATGTCGAAGCCCAAGATGATCCTGCTCGACGAGCCCTCCATGGGGCTGGCGCCGCAGATCGTCGAGGAGATCTTCGAGATCGTGCGCCGGCTCAACGCCGAGGAGGGCGTCTCCTTCCTTGTCGCCGAGCAGAACACCAACATGGCGCTGCGCTACGCCACCTATGGCTACATCATGGAGACCGGCCGCGTCGTCATGGACGGCGAGGCGGCGATGCTGCGCGAGAACGAGGACGTCAAGGAGTTCTACCTCGGCGTGGCCGAGGGGGACCGCAAATCCTTCCGCGAGGTCAAGAGCTACAAGCGCCGCAAACGCTGGCTGTCATAGTCCGGCCGGGATCGGCGGGCACGACCGCCGCCATGCTCTACATCCTGTTCGCCCTCCTCGTCGTCGCGGTCATCTATGGACCGCAGTTCTGGGTCCGCTATGAAATGGACAGGCACGCCGCAGACAGGCCAGACCTTCCCGGCACCGGGGGCGAGCTCGCGCGGCACCTGCTCGACCGTTTCGGGCTCGACCAGGTGCCGGTCGAGATGACGGCCGCCGGCGACCATTACGATCCTGACGCGCGCGCGGTGCGCCTGTCGCCCGGCAATCACGACGGGCGGTCGATCACCGCCGTCGCCGTCGCGGCCCATGAGGTCGCCCATGCGCTGCAGCATGCGCAGGGCAGCCGGCTCTTCGACGTCCGCACCGGGTTGGCGCGCCTGCTCGGCAAAGTCGACAAGGTGACGAAGGTGGTGCTGATCGCGGCGCCGGTGATGATGATGCTGACGCGCATGCCGGCGGTCGGCCTGATGCATTTCGCGGCGGTGATGGCGCTGCTCGGCATCGGCCTCGTCGTCCACCTCGTCACCCTGCCGGTCGAGTTCGACGCCAGCTTCGGCAAGGCGCTGCCGGTGCTCGAGCAGGACGGCTACCTGCATCCGAACGACCTGCCGGCCGCGCGCGGCGTGCTGCGCGCCGCCGCGATGACCTATGTCGCCGCCTCGCTGATGGGGCTGCTCAATTTCCTGCGCGTCCTGCGCCGATAGGGCGACACAGCTTCTGGGGCTAGAGCGATGAGCGAGCATTACGACGATCTGGAGACCCGCCCGCCGGAGCGGCGCGAGGCAGACCTGTTCGCCCGCCTGCCGGCGACGCTCGCCGCCGCGCTGGCGGCACCGGGCTACGCCGCCCATCTCGGCCGGATCGATCCGCACGAGATCACCGACCGCAACGCGCTTTCCCTGCTGCCTGTGTTGCGCAAATCGGAGCTGCCGGCGCTCCAGAAAGCCGCGCTGCCCTTCGGCGGCTTCGTGCCAGGCGCGACGGGCGGCTTCGGCCGGCTCTTCACCTCGCCCGGCCCGATCTTCGAGGCGGAAGGCACGGGCAGCGATCCCTGGGGCGCGGCGCGCGGCCTGTTCGCCGCCGGCCTGCGCGGCGGCGACATCGTGCTGAACACCTTCGGCTACCATCTGACGCCGGGCGGCTTCATCATGGATTCCGGCGCCCGCGCGCTCGGCTGCGCCGTGATCCCCGCCGGTCCCGGCAACACCGAACAGCAGCTGGAAGTGATCGACGCCTATCGCCCGAGCGCCTATGCCGGCACGCCGGACTTCCTGAAGCTGCTGGTCGAGGCGGTCGAGGCCCGCGGCGGCGACGTCTCCTGCCTCAAGCGCGCCGTGGTCTCCGGCGCCGCCTTCCCGCCCTCGCTGCAGGACTGGGTCCGCGGGCGCGGAATCGACGCCTACCAGCTCTACGCCACCGCCGATCTCGGCCTGATCGCCTATGAGACCAGGGCGCGCCGGGGCATGGTCCTGACCGAGAACCTGATCGTCGAGATCGTCCGGCCCGGCACCGGCGACCCGGTGGCCGAGGGCGAAGTCGGCGAGATCGTCGTCACCAGCCTCGATCCGCAGCGCCCCTGGATCCGGCTCGCGCTCGGCGACCTCACCGCCATCCTGCCCGGCACGAGCCCCTGCGGCCGCAGCAATGCCCGCATCCGCGGCTGGCTCGGGCGCGCCGACCAGACGGCCAAGATCAAGGGCATGTTCGTGCGCCCCGAGCAGGTCGCCGAGATCGCCCGGCGCCATGCCGAGATCGCCCGGCTCAGGCTGGTGATCGGCCGGGCCGACGAGCTCGACACCATGACGCTCAAGGCCGAGATCTACGCCGAGCCCGCCGGCTTCGTCGACGCGGTCGCCGCGACGCTGCAGCAGGTGACCAAGCTCAAGGGCGCGGTCGAGATCCTGCCGCTCGGCGCCCTGCCCAATGACGGCAAGGTCATCGCCGACGAACGCCCGGTCGGCTGACCGGCCTCACCAGGCGATCGGCGCCTCGCCCTTTTCCGCGAGCCAGGCGTTCGCCCGTGAAAACGGCTGCGAGCCGAAGAAGCCGCGCCGGGCCGAGAGCGGCGAGGGATGGGTGCTTGCCAGCACGAGATGCCGGCTCTCGTCGATCAGGGCCCGCTTCGCCTGTGCCGGCGCGCCCCAGAGAATGAAGACCGCATGCGGGCGGCGCTCCGAGACCGCAGCGAGGATGGCGTCGCTCACCGCGCGCCAGCCGAGACGCAGATGCGAGCCGGCCTGCGTCGCCCCCTCGCGCACGGTGAGCGCGGTGTTGAGCAGCAGCACGCCCTGCCGGGCCCAGTCCGAGAGGTCGCCGGGGCGGCCGGCGCCGGTGCCGAGATCGTCGGCCAGCTCGCGGAAGATGTTGCCGAGCGAGCGCGGCAGCGCCCCGCCGCCGACATGGGAGAAGGCGAGCCCGTTGGCATGGCCGGGTGTCGGATAGGGATCCTGGCCGAGGATGACGACGCGCACGCACTCCAGCGGCGTCAGCGCCAGCGCGGCGAAGAGGCGCTCGGGCGCCGGCGCCACGACATGGCCGGCGGCGCGCTCGGCATCGACGGCGGCGCAGGCCCGCTCCGCCGGCCCGTCCGGCGCGAAGACGGGCAGCGCCGCCCAGCCCGCCGCCTCCGGCGCGGCGAGGAAGGCTGAGAGCGCATCGCGATAGCTCGACATGGCGGGGTCCGGCGCGGTTGGTCCCTCGCCCTGCGGCGAATCGGGAAGGCCTTAGCCTAGCGCAGCACCGCGCGGCCCTCGACCCGCGCCGAGACCGTGCCGAGCCGGCGCAGATAGACCATGACCTCGTTGGCCATCAGCTTGCCGTCGGTGAGGCCGATCAGGGTGCGCCCGCGCGCCAGCGCCCCGTAGCCGTCATTGCGGGCGAGCAGGAAGTCGTTCGAGGCGACGGTGTAGCGCCCGTCCGGGTCGATCGGCGCGCCGTCGACCTCGACCGAGAGCACGCGCTCGCCCTGGGCGCGCGCCGGATCGGCGACGAAGCGCAGGCCTGAGACCACCGGGAAGCGGCCGGCGCCCTGCGGCGCGGCCTGGAGCCCGTTCTCGAGCGCCGCCACAACGTCACGGCCGCCGATCTCCACCATCACGGTGGTGTTGCCGAAAGGCAGCTCGGTCAGGACGTCGCGCCGGGTCAGGACGTGCCCTGCCGGATAGGTACGGTCGCCGCGGATCGCGCCGGCGTTGAGGATGGCGAGCCGCGCACCGGTGGCGGCCCGGATCGCGTCGGCGAACAGGTTGCCGATCGCCGTCTCCTGCCGGCGGATCACGCCCGTGCGCGAATCGAGCGGCGTCGCCAGCGTGGCGATGCCGACGTCGAGCCCCTTCGACAGCTCCGCCTCGTAGCCGGCGACCAGCGCCTGCACCCGCGGCTCGGGCTCGGCCAGCCGGGAATCGTTGATGCGGAAGCGCGGCGTCCAGGACACGCGGCGCGCCGCCCCCTCGCCTGTCACCTGCGCCACGATGTCGATGGCGGTGACGTAATTGCCCTCCTCGTTGGACTCCACCATCACCACCCGTCCGTCGTAGGCGACGGCGAGATCATGGTCGTGGCCGGTGAGCAGGATGTCGACCAGCCGCGAGCGGACGATGGCGTTGTCCATCGCCCGGTCGGCATGCGCAACGGCGACCAGCATGTCGGCGCCCTGCGCCCGCAGCGCGGCGGCTTCGCGCGCCAGCGCCTCCAGTGTCGGGGAGAAGCGCAGGTCGCCGGGGCTGGAGACCTGCGGCGTCGCGTCGAAGGCCAGGCCGATCACGCCGACCCGGATGCCGCCGAGCACGAAGAGCGCCGAGTCGCGATGGCCCGGCAGCACCGCACCGTCGGCGTCGCGCAGATTGGCGGCGAAGGTCGGGTAGCGCTGCTGCGCCGTCAGCTTGAGATAGTTCGCCTTGCCGAAGTCGAACTCGTGATTGCCGGGCACGAAGACGTCGAGTCCCATCTCGTTCTGCATCGCCACGACATGCGCGCCCTGATCGAAGCCCGACATCAGCGAGGGCGAGTAGCAGTCGCCGGCATGGCAGAACAGCACCGGCACGCCGCGCGCCCGCTCCGCCCTGGCGATGCCGGCGGCGCGGGCGAAGCCGCCGCGCCCGTCGCGATCGCCCATCTTGTAGATGTCGTTGACCAGCAGCAGGGTGAAGCTCGGCGCCGCCGGGAGCGTCTGCGCCAGCCCGCCGCCCATGGCGAGCGCCGGCCCCGCCCCCAGCATGCGCAGCGCATTGCGACGGGTCATCCTGCTCATCGATCTGCTCCCGGGGGTAGCCGCCGCATCCAGACTAGCAGGGCGCGGCAGCCGCGGTGAACGGCTTCCGCGATGTCGCACCCCGGTATCGCAGGGCCGTGACGACTGGACGAACCGGCGAACTCGTCTAAATCACACGAGGAACGAAAGCGGATAGCGATGAGCCCCGACACGAGCGACAAGACCGCGGCTGTGGTCCCGACCCTTCCGCCCGACCATCCGCCGATCCGGATCGGCCGGATCGGCGTGCTGTTGATGAATCTCGGCACGCCCGAGGGCACCAGCTACTGGCCGATGCGCGCCTATCTCAAGGAATTCCTCTCCGACCGCCGGGTCATCGAGGAGCCGCGCTGGAAATGGTGGCCGATCCTCAACCTTATCATCCTGAGCACCCGCCCGGGCCGCAAGGGCAAGGACTACGCCAGCATCTGGAACAAGGAGCGCGACGAGGGCCCGCTCAAGACGATCACCCGCGCCCAGGCCGAGCAGCTGGCCGAGCGCCTCGCCGCCGCCGGCGAGGATCGGATCGTGGTCGACTGGGCGATGCGCTACGGCTTCCCCGACGTGAAGAGCCGCCTCAAGGCGCTGCTCGACCAGGGCTGCGACCGAATCCTGATGGTGCCGCTCTACCCGCAATACGCCGCCGCGACCTCGGCGACCGCCTGCGACCAGGCCTTCCGCGCGCTGATGGAGATGCGCTGGCAGCCGGCGGTGCGCGTCGCGCCGCCCTATTACGACGATCCGGCCTACATCAAGGCTATCGCCGATTCGATGCGCGCCTCGCTGGCCACGCTCGCCTTCGAGCCGGAGGTGATCCTGTGCTCTCTGCACGGCATGCCGCAATCCTACCTGCTCAAGGGCGACCCCTATTACTGCCAGTGCGTCAAGACCTGGCGGCTGCTGCGGGACGAGCTCGGCATGTCCTCGGAGCGCTTCCGCCTGACCTTCCAGTCGCGCTTCGGCCCCGAGGAATGGCTGAAGCCCTATACCGACGAGACGGTGAAGGCGCTGGCCGAGAGCGGCACCAAGTCGATGGCGATCGTCGCGCCCGGCTTCTCGGCCGACTGCCTGGAAACGCTCGAGGAGCTCGACGGCGAAAACCGCGAGATCTTCATGCATCATGGCGGCGAGAACTTCGCCTATCTGCCCTGCCTCAACGATTCCGAGGAGGGGGTGCGGGTGATCGAGAGCGTGGTGCGCCGCGAGCTGATGGGCTGGCTCTGACCTGAGCCGGCCTCTCAAGGCGCCGCGACGGCACAGGTGACGTGCCGGCCGGCAGGCGCCATAAAGGCTCCCGGCCGGCCCGCGAAAGCGGTCCAGATCGTCACAATAGCCTGCGAGACCGGCGCGCCCTCGCCGGGACGGCCCGCCGCGACAGACCGGAGACCCTGCTGATGAACCCGTTCGGATTCGACATCGTCGTCGTGGTGCTGGTCGGACTGGTGATCCTCACCGTCGCGCTCGGCGTCCGGACCATCCCGCAGGGCTACAACTACACCGTCGAGCGCTTCGGCCGCTATTCGCGCACGCTCGGCGCCGGGCTTGGCCTGATCGTGCCCTATATCGAGCGCGTCGGGCACAAGGTGAACGTGATGGAGCAGGTGCTCGACATTCCGAGCCAGGAGGCCATCACCAAGGACAATGCCGGCGTCACCATCGACGCCGCCGCCTTCTTCCAGGTGCTCGACGCCGCCAAGGCCAGCTACGAGGTCTCCTCGCTCTCGCAGGCGCTGGTCGTGCTGACCATGACCAATATCCGCACCGTGGTCGGCTCGATGGACCTGGACGAGTTGCTCTCGCATCGCGACGAGATCAACGAAAAGCTCCTCCGCGTCATGGACGCAGCCGCCTCGCCCTGGGGCGTCAAGGTCACCCGCATCGAGATCCGCGACATCCAGCCGCCGCACGACATCGCCGGCGCGATGAACCGCCAGATGAAGGCGGAGCGCGACCGTCGTGCCGCCATCCTCGAGGCCGAGGGGCTGCGCCAGGCCGAGATCCTCAAGGCCGAGGGCCAGAAGCAGGCGCAGATCCTCGCCGCCGAGGGCCGCAAGGAAGCCGCGCTGCGCGATGCCGAGGCCCGCGAACGCCTCGCCCAGGCCGAGGCCGCCGCCACCGCCATGGTCAGCGAGGCGATCAGCAAGGGCGACATCCAGGGCGCCAACTTCCTGATCGCCGAGCGCTATACCGACGCGCTGAAATCGATCGCCGGCGCCAACAACAGCAAGGTGGTGATCGTGCCGATCGAGGCCGCGGCGCTGGCCGGCTCCGTCGGCGGCATCGCCCAGCTCACCCGCGCGGTTTTCGGGCCCGACGGCGCCGCCAATGCCGGCCGCACCGGCTCGGTTCCGAAGACGGGGGCCTGAGCGTGCTCGACGGCTTCGCCAGTCTCGGCGGCTGGGCCTGGGTCGTCCTCGGCCTCGTGCTGATCGGCGCCGAGATGCTGGCACCCGGCATCTTCCTGCTCTGGCTCGGGCTGGCGGCGCTGCTCACCGGCCTCGTCGTCGGCCTCACCGCCCTGTCTTGGCAAGGGGCCTGGCTGGTCTTCGCCGCCCTCAGCATCGCCTCCGTCGTGGCCGGCCGGCTGATCACCCGGCGCAAGGAGGACGAGCCGGACGCCGCGCGCGGCCTCAACGCCCGCGGGCGCAACCTGGTCGGGCGGGTCTTCCGGCTGGAGCAGTCGATGATCGGCGGCGAGGGCCGCCTGCGCATCGACGATTCCTCCTGGCGGATCATCGGGCCGGATCTGCTGGCCGGCGCGCAGATCCGCGTCGTGCGCGTCGAGGGCGCGACCCTGGTGGTCGAGGCCGCCTGAGCCCGTCGCCGCGGATCGGCGCCGGCGGCAACCCTTCGTTCATGCTGAATCCGCGGTTCACCATGCTGCTGAACCGGCGATTCACCGGCACCGTCGCCTGATGGCGCCGCGCGGGCGGTTCCGCGCGGGAGGTCCCATCATGGCGCGCCGCTCAAGCCCGATCGATCTCGTCCTCGCCGCAGGCCTGGCCTTGCTCATGCTGCTGCTGATCGCCCGGCCCGGCCAGGCGCGCGAGCTGGTCGCCTTCCCGGACCATCGCTACCATCCCGGCACCATCGTGATCCGCACCGCCGAGCGGAAGCTCTATTTCATCGCGGCCCCGGGCCAGGCGCTGCGCTATACCGTGGCGGTCGGCAAGGCCGGCAAGAGCTGGCGCGGCGTGAAATATGTCGAGGAGCTCGCGGTCGAGCCGGCCTGGAGCCCGCCGGCCTCGGTGAAGCGCGACAATCCCCGCATCCCCGACTACATCCCGAGCGGCGCCCCCAACAACCCGATGGGCGCCCGCGTCATCGGCCTCGGGCCGGGCGGCGAATACGCCATCCACGGCACCAACAATCCGCGCTCGGTCGGAACGGCCGCCTCCTATGGCTGCTTCCGCATGTACAACCACGACGTGATCGACCTCTATGCCCGGGTGCGCATGGGCACGCCGGTGGTCGTCCTGCCCTGAACCCGTCGATCCGGCCCTGACGAAAGACCAGTGCCGGCCCGCCAGCGAATTTGGCCTTCTCCCCTCGCCTGCTCTCCCGAAGCCGGATATCGTCGGCGGCGTGCGACATCTGTCCTGCCACCCACGAACCCAAAGGTCTCAAAGAGGGGATAGCCATGGATCATCTCGCCGACGTCAAGAAGTTCGCCAGGAAGCCCGTCAACGAAGCTGCCTTCGCCGGCATGACCAAGGCCTATGCGCTCGTCATGAGCAAGCCGGACACCCGCTATGTCGCCTGCACCGATCCGGCCGAGCTCGAGCGGGTGCGCGAGAACTTCCTCAAGAAGAAGCTCGGTCTCGGCGGCGGTGATCTCGACGCCAGCATCAAGGCGGTGTGCGAGCACATGAAGGCCGACAAGACCAAGTCGCGCCTGACCTTCTACTATCTGCTGGCCGAGCATTACGGAAAGCTCGACGCCTTCGTGAAGGCCTGAGCATCGCGCCCGACGCCGCCGGCCGGTGCCGGCGGCGAAACCGGCTCTCATGCCGACAAGACCGCGACATCGACGATCCCGATGGAGAGTGAGATGTTCGCCCCGACCCGTTCCGCCGTCGCCGGCCACGCGCGCACGATCTTCACCGTCGCGGAAGCGGCGCTCTCCTCGGCGATCGTCTTCGCCTCGGGCCTGGCCTTCGGCGCCGCCATCGGCTTCTTCTGAGCCGTCAGCCTCAGCGGTAGAGATCGGCGCGCGTCAGCGGCAGGCCGGACGCGCCCTTGCGGCGCTTCGAGACCAGCGTCTGGTTGACCAGCGCCCCGCCGCGCTCGAAGGCGAGCGAGCAGCCGGCGAGATAGAGCAGCCACATCCGCGTCCGCTCCGGCCCGATCTCGGCCTCCGCCTCGGCCCGGCGCGCGTTCAGCCGCTCCCACCACAGCCGCGTCGTGCGCTGGTAGTGCTCGCGCCAGCCCTCGACATCGTGCACCTCGAAGCCGTAGCGTTCGAGATTGGCGATCGACATGCCGAGATGGTCGAGCTCTCCTCCCGGAAAGATGTAGCGCACCAGCGCCCGGTATTCCGGTGGCATCCGGTTGAAGGCCTTCTCGGTCTTCTTGGCGCGGCGCGAGATAGTATGGTGCAGATAGAGCCCGCGCGGCTTGAGCAGCCGGTTCACCGCCTGGAAATAGGTCGGGTGATTGCGGATGCCGACATGCTCGAACATGCCGATCGAGGAGATCTTGTCGAAGCTCCCCTCCATCTGGGTGAAGTCCTTGAGATGGAGCGTCACCCTGTCCTGCAGGCCGAGCGCCGCGACGCGTTCGCGGGCAAGCGCCAATTGCTCCTCAGCCAGGGTCACCCCATGCGCCTCGACGCCGTAATGCTGCGCGGCATAGCAGACCAGCGCGCCCCAGCCGCAGCCGATGTCGAGCAGCCGGTCGCCCGGCTTGAGCCGCAGCTTACGGCAGATCATCTCGAGCTTATCGGTCTGCGCCCGCGCGAGATCGTCATGGTCCTCGGTGAAGTAGGCGCAGGTATAGACCATGCGCTCGTCGAGGAAGAGGCGGTAGAAGGCGTTGGAGACGTCGTAGTGATGGGCGATGTTCGCCTTGTTGGTCTCGGGCCGCCCGTCGCGGGCGATCTCGTCGCCGGCGATGTGGTCGACCGCCCGCGGCGCCGTCCCCGGCGCGAACAGGAAGCGGCGCACCACCTCGAACACCGCGCCCTTGGGGATGCCGCGCGCCAGCCGGCCGACCTTGCCGTCCGGCCGCGCCGCGGCGAGGTCGAAGACCGAGCCGTTCTCGATGGCGATGCGGTCGGCGACGTGCAGGTGCAGCAGCGTGTCGAGCCTCGGCCGGCGCAGCAGTGCCGCGACCACGCCGGAATCGCGGATGGCGATCATCAGCCCGTCCGCCGGCCAGTCGGCCGGGACGCGCGTGCCGTCCCAGAGCGCGAAGCCGAGCTTCAGCCCGAGCTTGGCATGCGCCTCGCCCAGCAGGCGCCGCAGCGCCTCGACCCGTCTGGCATCCGCACTCATCGGCGTCCGTTCGTCAGCTTGCAGGTCCCGCCTGTGTGGCCGCCGCCGCCGTCCATTGCAAGTCCGCGGCAAGTACGCCGCACCGCAATGAGCAGGCCGCGCCCGTTGTGCGCTGCATTTTCACAAACCCCGTCTGGGGATTCTCGCAAAATTAACTATGGCCGGCTCATGATCAGGCTCGTGGCTTCTAGTGCCGCGCTACTCGTAACGGGAAAAGTCCCATGTCATCAGAGGATGGTCTTGGACGTCGGCTGGCCTTCATGAAGCTCGGTGACAGGGAACGCGCCCTCATCGCCGGACTCGAAACCACGATCGTGGACGCGCTTCCGGGTGCGCTCGACACGTTCTACACGCAGATCATGAGCTTCCCCGAGACCAAGGGGTTCTTCAGCACCGCCGGGCGGATGGAGAGCGCCAAGGGCCGGCAGATCTCGCACTGGCATCGCATCGCCCGCGGCCAGTTCGACGAGGACTATGTCGCGGCGGTCACCGCCGTCGGCGAGGTCCATGCCCGCATCGGCCTCGAGCCGCGCTGGTATATCGGCGGCTATGCCATGCTGCTCGGCTCGCTGCTCGGCTCGATCCTGGAGGCGCGCTGGCCGAAGGGCCGCTTCGGCGGCAAGCTGCCCGGCGCCGAAGAGCGCTCCGCCGAGATCGCCGCCGTGGTCAAGGCCGCGCTGCTCGACATGGACTACGCCATCTCGGTGTATTTCCAGGCCTCCGAGCGCGCCCGCCTGGCTCTGGAAGCCGATGCGCGCGCCGCCGAGGAAGCCAAGACCGCCGAGCGCGACAAGGCCATCGCCCAGGTCGGCACGGGCATGGCGGCACTGTCGCGTGGCGACCTGACCTATCGCATGACCGATGACATGCCGCCCGAATACGCGGTGCTGCGCGACCATTTCAACCAGGCGATGGACCGGCTCTCGCAGATGGTCGGCACCATCAAGAGCGGCTCGGCCGCGATCTCGACCTCGGCGCTGGAGATCAACAGCGGCGCCGACGATCTCTCGGCCCGCACCGAGCAGCAGGCTGCGGCGTTGCAGCAGACCGCGGCGACGACGGAGCAGCTGACCGCCTCGGTCAAGACCTCCTCCCAGTCCTCGGTGCAGTCGGCGACGCTGGCGGACAACGCCTCCAAGGTGGCGCAGACCGGCGGCGAGATCGTCCGCGAGGCGATCGAGGCGATGGCGCGCATCGAGGGGGCCTCGAAGAAGATCTCCGAGATCACCGGCGTGATCGACGGCATCGCCTTCCAGACCAACCTGCTGGCGCTCAACGCCGCCGTCGAGGCGGCCCGTGCCGGCGAGGCGGGCCGCGGCTTCGCGGTGGTCGCCGCAGAGGTCCGCGCGCTGGCGCAGCGCTCGGCCGAGGCGGCGAAGGACATCACCACGCTGATCGGCTCGTCCGACACCGAGGTGGTCGAGGGCGTGCGCCTGGTCCGTCAGGCCGGCGAGACGCTGGAGAAGATCGTCACCGCCACCACCCAGGTCTCCGCCACGGTCAACGAGATCGCGGCCGCCTCGGGCGAGCAGGCCAACGGCATCGACGAGATGGCCCGCACCGTCAGCCATATGGACGAGATGACCCAGAGCAATGCGGCGCTGGCCGAGGAGAGCGCGGCCTCGGCCCGGGCCCTGCTCGACCAGATCGAGCGGCTCAACCGGCTGGTCGGCGCCTTCCGCACCGGGCCGGAGGAGCAGGCGGCAGCGCCCGCCGCCGCGCGGATCCGCGCGGCCTAGCAGTCGGCATGCGAGGGCATCGTCAGAAATCGCTGGCGATGCCCTTCACCTCCCAATCGTCATAGCGCACGGGCTCGAGCCCGCCGCGACCGTCGATCTCGCGGGCTCCGGTGATCTCGGCGGCGCGTGCGTCGATCGCGGCGCGCCTCGCCTCGGCCTCCGCAAGCGCCCGCTTCGCGGCCGGCGGCAGCGTCTTGGCGGGGGCGTCCCCGTCGCTCGCCGCGTCCTTCGGCATCTCGTCGCCGCCCATCGCGCCACCTCCTGCTCGCATCTCGTCTTGCGGGACCGGCCCCGCCCTCACCACATAGGAGCGCAAACGGCATCCGGCGAGGATTTTCCCGCCGCGCCCGTCACGCGACGAGAGGTGCTCGATGAACTACATCAAGACCGGCATGCTGATGGCGGCGCTGACCGCCCTGTTCGGCGTGGTCGGCTATCTGCTCGCCGGCGCCAGCGGCATGGCGATCGCGCTCGCCATCGCGGTGGCCACCAACCTGTTCAGCTACTGGAATTCCGACAGGCTGGCGCTCGCCGCCCACAACGCCCATGAGGTCGACGAGCGCAGCGCGCCCGAGCTCTACGGCATGGTGCGCACGCTCGCCCAGCGCGCGGGCCTGCCGATGCCGCGCGTCTACATCATCGACGAGGACCAGCCCAACGCCTTCGCCACCGGCCGCAACCCGCAGAACGCGGCCGTGGCGGCGACGACCGGCATCCTGCGCACGCTGAGCTATGACGAGCTGGCGGGCGTGATGGCGCACGAGCTCGCCCACATCAGGAACCACGACACGCTGACCATGACGATCACCGCCACCATGGCGGGCGCGATCTCGACGATCGGCAGCTTCGGCATGCTGTTCGGCGGCGGCCATAACGGCAACCGCCCCAACCCGATCGTGCAGATCCTGGTGATGATCCTGGCGCCGCTGGCGGCGACGATCATCCAGATGGCGATCTCGCGCTCGCGCGAATACGAGGCCGACCGGCTCGGCGGCGAGATCTGTGGCAATCCGGCGGCGCTGGCCGACGCGCTCGCCAAGATCGCCGGCGGCGTCGCGCATATTCCGAACGAGACGGCGGAGGCGAAGCCTGCTACGGCGCACATGTTCATCATCAACCCCCTGAGCGGCCGCGGCATGGATTCCCTGTTCTCGACTCACCCCGACACCGGCAACCGCATCGCGGCGCTGATGGAGCAGGCGCGCGCCATGGGCGCCGCCGGGGCGAGCTTCAGCCGCGGCGCCGCCGCCAACCCGTTCGGCGCCGGTCGCCGCTCCGGCCCCTGGGGCTGAGCATGACCGAGCAGGATGCGATCGCGGGCGCCGGCGCCGACGCGCCGGGCCTTCCGGCCCGCCGGCTCGCCGCCGCGCTGGTGGACGAGGTGCTCCGGGCGGGCGTCGCCCTCGACGAGACCTTCGAGCGGCAGGCGCGCGCCGCCGGCCTGCCGCCGGAGGACGCCGCGCTCGCCCGCGCCATCGCGACCGTCGCCTTCCGTCGCCTCGGCAGCATCCGCAAGGCCATGGCGGCGCGCCTGGAACGCGGCACGCCCAAGCGCTCCGGCCCGTTCGAGCCGATCGTGATCGCGGCCATCGCGCAGCTGCTCTATCTCGACGTGCCCGACCATGCGGCGGTCGATCTCTGCATCCGCCATCTCCACGAGGATCTGCGCTCGGCGCGCTATGTCTCGCTGGCGAACGCCCTGCTGCGCCGCATCGCCCGCGAGCGCGAGGCGATCCTCGCCGGCGGCGAGGATTTCGACGACATCCCCGGCTGGCTGCGCACCAGCTGGGTCGAGAGCTATGGCGAGGAGACGGCGCGCGCCATCGCCCGCGCCCACGCCCAGGAGCCGCCGCTCGACCTGACGGTGAAGGACGACGCCGCCGGCTGGGCGCAGCGTCTGGAAGGCAGCGTGCTGCCGACCGGTTCGGTGCGCCTGCACGGCCGCGGCGGCGTCGCAAACCTCGCCGGCTTCGAGGACGGCGCCTGGTGGGTGCAGGACGCCGCCGCCGCGATCCCCGCCCGCCTGCTCAGGGCGAAGCCCGGCGACCGCGTCGCCGATCTCTGCGCCGCGCCCGGCGGCAAGACCGCCCAGCTCGCCGCCGCCGGCGCCGACGTCACCGCGCTCGATCGCTCCGCTCCGCGCCTGCGCCGGCTGGAGGCCAATCTCCAGCGCCTCGGGCTATCCGCCACCGTCGTCACCGCCGACGCCGCGACCTATGCGGCCGAACCCTTCGACGCGGTGCTGCTCGACGCGCCCTGCAGCGCCACGGGCACGATCCGGCGCCACCCCGACGTCGCCTGGACCAAGGCGCCCGAGGACGTCATCAGGCTCGCCGCCCTGCAGGCCCGCCTGCTCGACCATGCCGCCGAGTTGACCCGCCCCGGCGGCCGGCTCGTCTACTGCACCTGCTCGCTCGAACCCGCCGAGGGCGAGCGGCAGATCGCGGCGCTGCTGGCCCGCCGCAGCGATCTCCGGCGCGATCCGATCACGCCCGAGGAGGTCGGCGGCATCGCAGAGGCACTGACGCCGGAGGGCGATCTGCGCACCTTGCCGCAGCAGATCCCTGGGGACACCGCGCGGCTCTCGGGATGGGCGGGATTTTACGCAACCCGGCTGATCAGGCTATGAGTCGCTGCGGACTCGCCTCCGACCCGGAGGCGACGCGGCATGGCGGACGAACGATTGAACGGCTGGTCTGAGCGTGGAGACATAGCGCGCGCGGCGATCGGCCGGGCGATGCGTCGTACCCGCGGACACCTCGCCGGCGCCCGCCGGCTGGCCTGGCCGTTCGGGCGCATCCGCGCCAGCCGCCTGCTCTTCGCACCGCACGACCTGCGCACCGCCGACCCCACGGTCGCCGCCGACATCTATGCCGGCTACTTCGCCCTGGCCGGCCGCACGGTGAACGGCCATGGCGAATCGCCCTTCGCCATCGTGCCGCCGAGCGAGGCCTGGGCCGAGGCGCTGCACGGCTTCGGCTGGCTGCGCCATCTGCGCGCCGCCGACACCGCCATCGCCCGCGCCAATGCCCGCGCCCTGGTCGACGAGTTCCTCGGCCAGCGCCACGACCGCGAGCCGGTCGCGCGGCGCCCGCGCATCATGGCGCGCCGGCTGATGTCTTTCCTGTCGCATTCGCCGCTGCTGCTCGAAGGCGCCGACCACCTGTTCTACGGCCGCTTCATCCGCCATGTGACGCAGACGGCGGAGCGCCTGCAGCTGGCGCTCGCCGGCGCCGTCGAGGGGCTCGACCGGCTGCAGGGCCTCGTCGCGCTGACCTTCGCCGCGATCTGCCTCGAAGGCCAGGATCGCCGCCTGCGCCGCATCGAAGCCGCGCTCGCCGACGAGCTGGAGCGCCAGATCCAGCCCGATGGCGGCCATCTCAGCCGCAATCCCGGCGTGATCATCGACCTGCTGCTCGACCTGCTGCCGCTGCGCGAGACCTTCTCGGCGCGCGGGCTCGAGCCGCCGCGCGGCATCATCATGGCGATCGACCGGATGATGCCGCATCTGCGCCTGTTCCGGCACGGCGACGGCGCGCTCGCCCTGTTCAACGGCATGGGGCCGACCCCGCCCGACCTGATGGCGACGCTCGCCGCCTATGACGACGCCCGCGCGCGGCCGATCGAGCACGCCGCCTATGCCGGCTACGACCGGCTCTCGGCGGGGCCGACCACGGTGGTGATCGACGCCGGCAAGCCGCCTTCCGGCGCGGCCTCGATCGAGGCGCATGCCGGCTGCCTCAGCTTCGAACTGTCGAGCGGCAGCAGCCGCATCGTGGTGAACTGCGGCGCCAGCCGCCACGGCGCGCCGGCGCAGAGGCTGGCGGCGCGCACCACCGCCGCCCATTCGACCGTGGTGATCGACGACCGCTCGAGCTGCGTCTTCGGCCTCGTGCTCGGCGAGCGGCGCATCACCGCCGGCCCGAGCGATGTGCGCGTCGCCCGGCAGGACGGGCCGGACGGCATCGACTGGATGGCGAGCCATGACGGCTATCGCCGCGCCTTCGGCGTGGCGCATACGCGGCGCCTGCGCCTGCGCAGCGGCGGGGCCGAACTGGTCGGCGAGGACGAGATCGCGGCGCAGCCCGCCGGCGGCCCGCCGGCCGCGCCTTTGCCGGCCGCCGCACGCTTCCACCTGCATCCCGCCGTCAAGGCGAGCCTGATCCGCGAGGGCGAGGGCGCCCTGCTCGCCCTGCCCTCCGGCGAGGTCTGGGCCTTCGAGGCCGCCGGCCACCGCGTCGCGCTGGAGGAGAGCGTCTTCTTCGCCGCCACGGACGGGCGGCGCCGCAGCAGCCAGCTGGTGGTGAGCTTCGACGCCGCCGCGACGCCGACCCTGTCCTGGCGCTTCGCCCGCCTCGGCGCCGCCGGCCGCCGCGCCGCGGCCCTTGCCGAAGAGACGCCCGCGCCGGCTGCCAACCCGCCCGAGGACCTGCCCCCGGCCGATCCGGCGCCGTCGCCCTGATGCGTCGCCCCTGACGCATGGCCGCTGACGCATGGCCGGCCCGCGCCGGCCGACCCGCGCTTTCCAGCCGGGCCTCGGCGTGATAGGGCGCGGCGAGCCCATTTCACGCGCCTTCGCGCCCCGTCTGGACCTTCGCACCATGCCGAACGCACTCCGCCGCGTCGAACGCGCGCTGCTTTCCGTCTCCGACAAGACCGGCCTGATCGACTTCGCCCGGGCGCTCTCTGCGCGCGGCATCGCGCTGGTCTCGACCGGCGGCACCGCTAAGGCGATCGCCGAGGCCGGCCTGCCGGTCACCGACGTCTCCGACCTCACCGGCTTCCCCGAGATGATGGACGGCCGGGTCAAGACTCTGCATCCGAAGGTCCATGGCGGCCTGCTCGCCATCCGCTCGCATCCCGAGCACCAGGCCTCGATGCTCGGCCATGGCATCAAGCCGATCGACCTGCTGGTGGTGAACCTCTACCCGTTCGAGGCCACCGTCGCCGCCGGCAAGGCCTATGACGACTGCATCGAGAACATCGACATCGGCGGGCCGGCGATGATCCGCGCCGCCGCCAAGAACCATCACGACGTCGCCGTAGTGGTCGAGCCGGGCGATTACGAGGCGGTGCTCGCCGATCTCGCCGCGCATGAGGGCGCCACCACGCTGACGCTGCGCCGCAAGCTCGCCCAGAAGGCCTATGCCCGCACCGGCGCCTATGACGCCGCGATCTCCAACTGGTTCGCCGGCGAACTCGGCGACACCGCGCCGGCCTTCCGCGCGCTCGGCGGCGGACTTGCCGAAAGCCTGCGCTATGGCGAGAACCCGCATCAATGGGCCGCCTTCTACCGCACGCCCGAGAGCCGCCCCGGCGTCGCCACCGCCCGGCAGGTCCAGGGCAAGCAGCTCTCCTACAACAACATCAACGACACGGACGCCGCCTTCGAATGCGTCGCCGAGTTCGACCCGGCCCGCACCGCCGCCTGCGTCATCATCAAGCACGCCAATCCCTGCGGCGTCGCCGAAGGGGCCTCGCTGCTGGAGGCCTATGAGCGTGCGCTCGCCTGCGATCCGGTCTCGGCCTTCGGCGGCATCGTCGCGCTGAACCGTACGCTCGACGCGCAGGCCGCCAGGAAGATCGTCGAGATCTTCACCGAGGTGATCATCGCCCCCGACGCCGACGAAGACGCGATCGCCATCATCGCCGCCAAGAAGAACCTGCGCCTGCTGCTGACCGGCGGCCTGCCGGACGTGCGCGCCTCCGGTCTCTCGCTGCGCACCGTCGCCGGCGGCTTCCTCGCCCAGGCCCGCGACAATGCGGTGGTCGACGACATGGAACTCAAGGTCGTCACCAAGCGCCAGCCGAGCGAGGCCGAACTTGCCGATCTGCGCTTCGCCTTCCGCGTCGCCAAGCACGTCAAGTCGAACGCCATCGTCTATGCGAAGAATCTCGCCACGGTCGGCGTCGGCGCTGGACAGATGAGCCGTGTCGATTCCTCGCGCATCGCCGCCTGGAAGGCGGGCGAGGCGGCCAAGGCCGCTGGTGCGGCCGAGAGCCTCGCCAAGGGTGCCGTCGTCGCCTCCGACGCCTTCTTCCCCTTCGCCGACGGCCTGCTCGCCGCGGCGGAAGCCGGCGCCACCGCGGTGATCCAGCCCGGCGGCTCGATGCGCGACGACGAGGTGATCAAGGCCGCCGACGAGGCCGGCCTCGCCATGGTCTTCACGGGGCACCGCCACTTCCGGCACTGACCCGAAACGGAGGAACTGTCGCCGATGCATACGATCAAGGTCGTCGCCGCCGGGCTCGTCCTGCTCGGCGCCATGGTTCTCCTGCTGCCGCGCCTCGGCCTCGGCGGCGTGCAGCCGGTCGCCTTCGCCGCCAGGCTGTTCCTGCCGCTCTGGCTGCTGATCGCGCTCGGCAATCTCTGGGTCGGCGTCTCGCGCGCCGGCTACACGGTGCTGCAGGAAGTGCCGTTCTTCCTCGTGGTCTTCGGCGTGCCGGCTCTCGCCGCCGGCCTGCTGATCTGGCGCGCGGGGCGATAGCCGGCATGAGCATCGAATCCGTCCGCGCCTTTTTCGCGGAGCATGCGCCCGACATCGCGGTGATGGAGACGCCGGGCAGCTCGGCGACCGTGCAGCTCGCCGCCGAGGCCTTCGGCGTCGAGCCCGCCCGTATCGCAAAGACCCTGTCGCTGCGGCTCGGCGAGCGCGTCGTGTTGCTGGTCGCGCGCGGCGACGCCCGCCTCGACAACCGCAAGACCAAGGCCGCCTTCGGGGTGAAGCCGCGCATGCTCGCCGCCGAGGAGGTGGCCGAGATCACCGGCCACCCGGTCGGCGGCGTCTGCCCGTTCGGCCTGGCGCAGCCGCTGCAGGTCTATTGCGACGTCTCGCTGAAGGCCTTCGACGAGGTGCTGCCGGCCGCCGGCTCGACGAGCAGCATGGTGCGGCTCTCGCCCGAGCGCATCGTGGCGCTGACCGGCGCGGAATGGGTCGATGTCTGCCAGGGCCCGGCCGAGACGGCGGAGCCGGCCGAAGGCTGAGCCCGAAGCCCGCTCAGGGCCGACCGGCGCGGGCGATCAGCGCCATGGCGGCGGCCGGATTGCGGATCTTCGCCCCGGAGATCACGTAGAGGAAGACGTCGCGCGGCTGCCTCGGCGCCGGCGGCGCAAGCGTTTCCATGTCCTGCGGCACGCCGCCTTCGGCCCAGGCCTGGGCACGGCGCATCCAAAGATCGAGCGCCGCGGGCGCATAGCCCTCCGGGTTCTCCTCCTGCGTGCCCATGATCCGCACATAGACGAAGGGGGCGGTGACGTCGGCGATCTGCGGATGCGCGCTGTCGCCGGCCGTGATCGCCGCGACGCCATGGGCGCGCAGCAGCGCGACGAATTCCGGCACGCGGAAGCTCGGATGGCGCACCTCGACCGCATGGCGCAGCCGGACGCCGTCGACCTCCTGCGGCAACAATCTGAGGAACGCCTCGAAATCGGCGGGGTCGAAGGCCTTCGTCGCCATGAACTGCCAGTTGATCGGGCCGAGCTTGTGCTTCAGCTCGGCGATGCCGCTGGTCACGAATTTCTCGACCGAGGGGCCGGCCTCGGCCAGCACGCGGCGATTGGTGCAATAGCGCGAGCCCTTGAGCGCGAAGACGAAATCCTCCGGCGTCTCCTCGCGCCAGCGCGCGAAGCTCTCGGGCTTCTGCGCGCCGTAATAGGTGCCGTTGATCTCGATCGAGCTCAGCTGCGACGCGGCGTGTTCGAGCTCGCGCTTCTGCGGCAGGCCGGCCGGATAGAAGCTGCCGCGCCAGGGCTCGAACACCCAGCCGCCGATGCCGATGCGGATCGTCCCCTGCCCCGTCTCGTTCATTCCAGGCTCCGTCGGCTCGCGCGCTGCCAGTTTTGTCGCCGGGCGGGGCGACATCTCCTGTCAGGACAGGCAGCGCAGCGGAGGATGCGCTGCGAGCGGTCGCCGCGCCACCCGTTTCCGGCCTCAGCCCCCCGAGGCGATCAGCATCAGCCCGCTGTCCGGATCCTTGCGCTTGCGCAGATGGGCCGGCGCCTCGCTCAGTACGATCTCCAGCGTCGGCCGCACCAGGCCGCGCTCGAGATGCCCTGCGGCGGCGCTGCCGTCGCGGCGGCCGAGCACGGCGTGGACATGGACCGCCGGCGTGCCGTCCGGCTCCAGCGCCACGTCGCCGGTCAGCGACGCGACCTCGACCTGCTCCCGCACCGGGATTGGCTCATAGCGCTTGCTCTCCCAGTCGAAGAAGCTGAGGTCGGCCTCGCTGAAGGCGCCGATCGCCTTGAAGCTCGCCGCCGAGAGTCTTTCGCGCGCCGCGAACGCCTTCAGGCAGGCCATCGCCTCCTCGCCCTGTTCGAGGATCAGCGCCCAAACCTTCTGGCCCTCGGCTGCATGGATCAGCGTCTCGCGCATGGCTTTCTCCTTCGTCTGCGTCGGCTTTCCCTGTCTCGGCAACCGCTCGGCGGGCCGGCTGTTCCCGTCCGCCCGCGTTTGACTCCGGTGGTATGACAGGTCTACATGTCTACCTATCATACCAGCTACCGGCGATACAGCCGGGGCGGCACGGGGAAACGGACGGGAGGAGATTTGGCGTGACGACGCACGCGATCGCTCGCACGGGCGACGGAGGGCCCCACGAAAGCGCACCGGCGGAGCGGGACCGGGCCGCCGGCGCGGTGCTGCCCAGGCTGCTCGAGGTCGAGCGGCTGACCCTGCAGTACAAGACGCCGCAGCATCTGGTGACCGCGACCTATCGCGTCGACTGCGCCGTGCACGAGCAGGACCGCTATGTGATCCTGGGCCCGTCCGGCTGCGGCAAGTCGACCATGCTGAAGGCGGTCGGCGGCTTCATGCGGCCGGAGGAAGGCCATATCCGGCTGCGCGGCCGCGAGGTCAGCGCGCCCGGGCCCGACCGGATGATGGTCTTCCAGGAATTCGAGCAGCTGATGCCGTGGAAGACGGTGCTCGACAACGTGCTGTTCCCGATGAAGGTCTCGGGCCGCTTCAAGGGCAAGGATGCGCTGGAGCGGGCGCTCTCGGTGATCGACAAGGTCAAGCTCACCAAGTTTCGCGACGTCTATCCCCACATGCTCTCCGGCGGCATGAAGATGCGCGTCGCCATCGCCCGCGCCATGGCGATGGAGCCCGACATCCTGCTGATGGACGAGCCCTTCGCCGCGCTCGACGCGCTGACGCGGCGCAAGATGCAGCAGGAGCTGCTCCAGCTCTGGGAGCAGGTCCGCTTCACCCTGATGTTCGTCACCCACTCGATCGAGGAGGCGATCATCGTCGGCTCGCGCATCCTCGTGCTGTCGCCGCATCCCGGCCGGGTGCGCGCCGAGCTCGACGCCTCACAGCTCGGCTTCGACACCATGGGCACGCCGGCATTCGGCGCGCTGTCGCAGAAGATCCACGGCCTGCTCTTCGAGCACGAGCTGGCGCATGACGAGAGCGGAAAGGACGAGGAATGAGCACCGTCCCGATGAGCCCGGCCGCCTCCGCCGCGCTGGCCAGCCGCCCCGAATTCGAGATCGAGCCGATTGACGCCAGCGGCATCGGCGAGGTCTCGCGCCCGCTCTCCTTGGCCGAGCGCATCGTCAACAATGACGGCGTGCGCAAGCTGGCGATCCTGGTCGGGCTTGCGGTGATCTGGGAGCTCTATGCCCGCTGGGTCGGCAATGCGCTGCTGTTCCCCTCCTTCAGCGACACGCTCGCCACCTTTCTCGGCGACCTCGCCAGCGGCACGCTGGTCGACAGGGTCTCGACCTCGCTGCACTCGCTGGTACTCGGCTACGGCACCGGTCTGGCGCTGGCGGCGGTGCTCACCACCGTCGCGGTCTCGACGCGCTTCGGCACCGACTTCCTCAACACGCTGACCGCGATGTTCAACCCGCTGCCGGCGATCGCGCTGCTGCCGCTGGCGCTGATCTGGTTCGGCCTCGGCATCGGCTCGCTGATCTTCGTCATCGTGCATTCGGTGCTCTGGGCGGTCTCGCTCAACACGCTGACCGGCTTCCGCGCCGTGCCCGAGGTGCTGCGGATGAGCGGGCGCAATTACGGGCTGAGCGGCCTGCGCTACGTGATCTACATCCTGATCCCGGCCGGCTTCCCCGCCATCCTCGCCGGGCTCAAGATCGGCTGGGCCTTCGCCTGGCGCACGCTGATCGCCGCCGAGCTGGTCTTCGGCGTCTCCTCGCGCTCGGGCGGGCTCGGCTGGTACATCTTCGAGGCCCGCTCCGAGCTCGACACGGCGCGCGTCTTCTCCGGCCTGCTGGCTGTGATCCTGATCGGCCTCTTCGTCGAATCCGTGATCTTCCGCGCCATCGAGCAGCGCACCGTGCAGCGCTGGGGCATGCAGCGCTGAGCCGGCGCGGGAACGCTTTCACCGCCGACGGCGACGAGGCTAGGAAGGCCTCAGGCCAGCCGGGGGGATGCGTCCCCGTCGACATCGTCCACCATCCGCCCGGCGGCTGGCCCGCGGGCGGCTAAGGAGATCAGCATGGGTACGGGCGCGCTCGTTCCTGATTCAGGACCCATCCGGCGCCGCAAGCTCTACGAGCATGTGGTCGAGCGGCTGGAGGCGGCGATCCACGAGGGGCTCTACGCGCCGGGCGACCAGCTCCCGGCCGAGCGCGAGCTGATGGAAGCCTATGGCGTCGGCCGCACCGCGGTGCGCGAGGCGCTGTTCGCCCTGCAGCGCATGGGGCTGATCGCGATCAGCAGCGGCGAACGCGCCCGCGTCTCGCAGCCCAGCGCCGGCACGATGATCGGCGAGCTCTCCGGCATGGCGCGCCATCTGCTCGCCCAGCCGGGCGGGGCCCAGCATTTCCAGCAGGCGCGCCTGCTCTTCGAGGTCGGAGTCGCGCGCCTCGCCGCCCAGAGCGCCACGCCCGACGACGTGACGCGACTGCGCGCGGCGCTCGAGGCCAATCACCGCGCCATCGGCCAGGAGCGCAGCTTCGAGCGCTCCGACGTCGCCTTCCACTACGCGCTGGCGGAAATCTCGCGCAATCCGATCTTCACCGCCCTGCACAGCGGGCTGACCGAATGGCTGACCGAGCAGCGCTCCACCTCGCTGCGGGCGCGCGGCGCCGCGGAAGCCGCCTATGCCGCGCATGAGCGCATCTTCCACGCCGTGGCCGCCGGCGATGCCGACGCGGCCGGCCGGGCCATGCACGACCACCTGCTCGAGGTCGGCGATTTCTACTGGAAGGTCTCGAACATATGAGCGACGCCGTGACGGGCCGCTTCACCATCCTGGTGAGCTTCGACATCGTGCAAGGCGGGCTCGACGCCTTCCTGCCGCTGATGCGCGAGAACGCCGAAGCTTCCCGGCGCGAGGAGCCGGGCTGCGAGCGCTTCGACGTGCTCTCCGTCCCCGGCGAGAGCGGGCGCATCCTGCTCTACGAGATCTACCGCGACCGCGCCGCCTTCGACGCCCATTGCACCAGCGCGCATTTCAAGCGCTTCGACGCCGCGACCGCCCATCTCGTCGCGGCCAAGAGCGTCACCGTGCTCACGCTGCTCGCGGCGCCCTGAGCCACGCTTGCCACCGGCCCGGGCACAGGCCCGCGCCGGACCGCATCAGCCCAAGAAGGCGCGCCAAGCGCCCGCCCATCCATGAAGCGGCCGGCCCGATGGCCGGTCACAGGGAGAAGACACCATGTGGAAGACGATGATCTCGGCCGCGGCCCTCGCATTGGCCACGTTCGCTGCCTCGACCGGCGCCCGGGCCGAAGCCAAGGAGCTGCGCGTCGCCAAGCAATACGGGCTCGGCTACATCCAGCTCATGCTGATGGAAGACCAGAAGCTGGTCGAGAAGCATGCGAAGGAGGCCGGGCTCGGCGACGTCAAGGTCACCTGGTCGACCTTCCGCTCCAGCGACGTGATGAACGACGCGCTGATCTCCGGCAATCTCGACTTCGCCGCCCTGGGGCCGACCGGCATCATCACCATCTGGTCGCGCACCCGCGGCAGTTTCGACGTGCGCGCCGCCAGCGGCCTCAACGCCATGGCCTGGACGCTCAATGTGCGCGACCCGTCGATCAAGGCGCTGCGCGACTTCAAGCCCGAGCACCGCATCGCCGTGCCCGCCGTGAAGGTCTCCGGCCAGGCCACCGCGCTGCAGATCGCCGCCGCCAAGGAATGGGGCGACAAGGAGTACGAGAAGCTCGATTCGCTGACCGTCTCGCTCTCGCATCCCGACGCGACCGCGATGATGGCCGCCGGCAAGACCGAGATCGTCGCGAGCTTCACCTCGCCGCCCTTCGCCGACATCCAACTGCGTACGCCGGGCGTGCGCACGCTGATGACCTCCGACGACATCCTCGGCGGCCCGGTCTCCTTCAATGTGCTGGCGACCACCGGCAAGTTCCGCAACGACAATCCCAAGCTTTACGGCGCCTTCCTGGCGGCGCTGAAGGAAGCGACTGCGATCGTCGCCAAGGACAAGGGCGCCGCCGCCGACGCCTATAAGCGCCTGACAAACGACAAGTCGCCGCGCGAGGACCTGATCGCCATCCTCGACGCCAAGACCACGCACATCACCACCGACGTGCTCAATCTCGGCGCCTTCACCGACTTCATGGGCAAGGTCGGCCGCCTCAAGAACCCGCCCAAGGACTGGAAGGCCGAGATGCTCTTCCCCGAGGCCACCGCGCGCTGACCAACGCCCGCGCAGCACGCCGCCTTCCGCCTGGAAGGCGGCGTCTTCGCCATCTGGTAAGCATCGCGACGCTTTCCGGCGGAAAACGTTGACGCGACAAGCGGGAACACGGCAGGTGGGGCCGATCTCGAACCGGACCGAACCGATGCGCCGTCTCCGCCTGCCGCTTCTGCTCTCGTGCCTGCCCCTCGCCCCGGCCCTCGCGGCCGATCCCGCGCTGACCGACCCGGCGCCGGCCAAGGGCTGGACGGTGACGCTCGGCGCCTCGGCCGTCTACGGGCCGGATTACGACGGCGCCAAGGGCCGCGGCTTCTCGGCCATGCCCTCCTTCAGCATCTCCCGGGCCGATCGCGCCAGCCGCTTCAGCGCGCCCGACGACGGCATGGACTTCGCCCTCTACGAGACCGAGCGCTTCAGCATCGGCGTGGTCGGCGACTACAAGGCCGGCCGCTACACCAAGCACGATCGCCGCCTGGTCGGCCTGCGCGACGTGCCCTGGTCGCTGGAAGGCGGCGTCTTCGCCGAGATCTGGCCGGTGCAGGACCGGCTGCGCGCCCGCGTCGAGCTTCGCAAGGGACTGCGCGGCCATCACGGCGTCGTCGCCGATTTTTCGGCCGACTGGGTCGAGACCGCGGGCAGCTTCACCTTCGCGCTCGGCCCGCGCCTGATGCTCGGCAGCGCCTCCTCTATGCGCAGCAATTACGGGGTCACCGCCTGGGAATCGGCACTGAACGGCCTGATCCCGGCCTATCGTCCCGGCGGCGGCATGAAGAGCTACGGCGTCGCCGGCTCGGTCGAATATGCCTGGAACGAGTCCTGGTCGACGACCGTCTTCGCCCGCTACGACCGCATGGCCGGCGACGCCGCGCGCTCGCCGCTGGTGCGCCAGATCGGCGATCGCAACCAGTTTAGCCTCGGCGTCTCGACCAGCTACTCCTTCGACATCGGCGGCTGAGGCCCGGCCGCGGCAGCGCCCGTCCGAGGGCGATGCCGCTTTCTCGCCGAAGGCTCAGGCCGGCGCGGCCGGCGCACCGGCCCATTCCGTGTTCGCCGGGATGCTCTCGCCCTTCATCACGATGGTGAGCAGGCCGAGCCTGGCATGCTCGCCGATGCGCGTGTCGTAGAGCACGGTGGTCAGCGCCCCGATCGAGCAGCCGCGCCCGATCTCGATCCGGCCGACCTTCATCACCCGGTCCTCGAACAGATGGGTCTGGAGGTTGGCGGTGGCGTTGATCGCCGCATAATCGCCGATGCTGACGCAGTCGAACTCGGTGATGTCGGTGGAGTCGAGATAGACGCCCTCGCCGACCTTCACCCCGTAGAGGCGCAGCGCCCAGGGCAGCATCGGCGTGCCGCGGAAGGCGTTGAGCAGGATCGCCGCCGCCGTGCCCCAGTAGAGCGTGGTCATCGCCTCGGTGCGCAGCGCCCACCACGACCAGAGCCCACGATTGCCGGGGCGGTAGACGCCCATCAGCAGCCATTTCACCACCAGCACCGCCAGCGCCAGGATCACCGAGGTGGCGACGGCGCAGGCGACGAAGGTCGGCAGGAACTCGGCCCAGGTGTCGGCGGCGTAGAGCGCCGGGAAGAGCACCAGCTCCGCCGTGTAGGTGCCGAGCGTGATGAACAGCATGGTCGGCATCGAGGCGCTGAACAGCTCGAACACGGCGCGCAGGATGCGGCGCCAGCGCGGCGGCGCGAAGGTCTTGGCCGCGTCGGCGTCGTCAAAGCGCTGGCGTGAGGGCAGCAGGATCGGCGGGCTGCCGAAGCGGGTCTCGCCCGGCTGCATCGCGACATCGGCCGGCGGCTTCGACTTGATGCCGATCAGCGCGCCGTCCGGCAAGTCGGTGCCCGGCGGCAGCACGGAATCGTTGCCGATGAAGACGCGCGAGCCGGTGCGCACCGTCTTCGTCGTCATCCAGCCCCGCCGGACGTCCTCGTCGCCCAGAACCGACTCGTCGGCGACGAAGCAATGGTCGCCGATCTCGATCGTGTCGAAGCGGCCGGAGAAATTGGTGGCGATCTCGGTGTCCTTGCCGATCTTCGCACCCATCATCCGGTACCAGATCCGCATGTAGATCGTGGAAAACAGCGAGGACAGGCTCTGCAGCATCACCTCGGAGGCGAGGCCGACCGTCCATTTGCGCATCCCGTAGCCGGAGGCGATGGCATGGGTGCCGGCGGGCGCGCTCGGCAGCACGATCCAGCGGATCGCCGTCACCAGCAGCACGGTGACCGCCATCAGCACCATGGCCGTCGGCCAGGTCAGCAGCGGCAGATACCATTTGTAGTCGAGGCCGATCGCCTGCTGCAGCATCACGTCATAGCGGTCCAGCAGATAGAAGGCCGGGAAGATGGGCAGCAGCGCCAGCGCCGGCATCAGCAGCAGCAGCGCGCCAAAATAGGCGTTCTGCGCCAGCTTGACCGGCGTCGAGACGGCCGGCGCCGGCTTCGGCCAGGCGGAGGCGTCGACCATGCCGACCTTGCGACCGGGCGAGCCGTCCCAGTGCTCGAAGGCGGCGACCTGCGTGCCGGCCGGCAGGGCGGTGAGATCGGCGAGCTCGGCCCCCTCGCCCACCACCGTGTCGTGGCCGAGCGCGCAGGAGGTGCCGATATAGGCGTCGCGACCGATGGCGATGCGGCCGATGATCAGCTCGTTGCCGACCACCTCGGCATTGGCGAGGCTGAGCTTGCCGCCGAGCGTGACCTCGTCGCCGATCTCGACGAGATCGAGCGCCCCGGCCTCGAAGCCGCTGACGAAAACGCCCTTGCCGACCTTGGCGCCGAGCAGGCGCATGGCGAAGCGCGCCACCGGGGTGCCCTGCATCAGGTTGAGATGCACCATCGCGGTGAACTGGCGGGCGAGCCACCAGCGGAAGTAGTAGACGCCCCAGAGCGGATAGCGCCCCGGCGTCGTGCGCCAGAGCACGAGGCGCTTGCCGACCACGCCCGTGACCATGACGAGCAGCGTCACCAGCGCGTAGACGCCCATCAGCAGCAGCGCCTCGTGGATCTCGACCTTCTGGTCGGTGGTGATCATCTCGTAGGTGACGAAGATGGTCAGCCATGGCCCGGTCAGGGCGAGCAGCAGGACCGGCATGCAGGCGAGCTGCGCCAGCCCGCAGAGCAGGCGCCGGGCCAGCGGCGGCGGCGTGAAGGAGAGGTCCCGCTGCACGCGCGGGCCGCTTTCGCGCTCGCGCGCGTCGAGCCGGGCCGCGACCGCCCGCAGGGTGCGCAGACTGTAGATGTCCTCCAGCGCCACGCTTGGCAGCGCCGGATTGGCGCGCAGCGCCGCCAGGAAGGTCGCCGCCAGCAGCGAATGCCCGCCGAGATCGGCGAAGAAATCGGCCTCGAAGCCGATGGTCTGGCCGGGGAAGAGCGGCCGGGCGGCGGCGAGCAGGGCCGCCTCCGTCTCGGTCTGCGGCTCCTCCTGCTCCTGCGCCTCGGCCGGGGCGGAGAGCGGCGCCGCCTTCAGCGTCTTGCGGTCGGCCTTGCCCGAAGTCAGGCGCGGCAACACCGCCATCTCCTCGAAATGCGAGGGCACCATATAGGGCGGCAGCGTCTCCTTCAGCGCGGCGCGGATGGCGCCGCGGTCGAGGCCCTGGCCGGTCTCCGGCACCACGAAGGCGACCAGCCGGTCGATGCCGTCGTCGCGGCGCAGCACCACGGTCGCCTGCGCGATGCCCGGCAGGTCGCACAGGCGGGCCTCGATCTCGCCGAGCTCGAGCCGGAAGCCGCGCAGCTTGACCTGGTCGTCGATGCGGCCGTGGAAGAGGATCTTGCCCTTGTCGGAGACGCTGACCGCGTCGCCCGAGCGATAGAGCACGGGGTCGAGCCCGTCGGTGCCGAACGGGTTCGGGATGAACTTCTCGGCCGTGAGGTCGGGGCGCTTGAGATAGCCCTGCGCCACGCCGGGGCCGCCGATCAGCAACTCACCCTCGACGCCCGGGCCGACCGGCCGCATCTGCTCGTCGACGACGTAGCAGGTGTAGTTCGGGATCGGCACGCCGATGGTGACTGCCTCCTCGGGCGTGACCTCGTCGACGGTGGCGACGACCGTCGCCTCGGTGGGGCCGTAGGAGTTGAAGACCTTGCGGCCGGGGCGGCACCAGCGCTGGCGCACCGCAGGCGGGCAGGCCTCGCCACCGAGGATGATGATGCGCAGGCTCGGCACATCCTGCGGCATCATGGCGAGCAGGGTCGGCACGGTGTCGAGCACGGTGATTCCGGCCTGCGCCATCACCTCCGGCAGGCGCTCGACCTCGCTCAGCACCTTGGGCGAGGCCACCCACAGGGTCGCACCGACCAGATAGGGGACGAAGATCTCCTCCAGCGAGAGGTCGAAGGCGACCGAGGCCCCCTGGAAGGAGACATCGTCGGCGCGCATGCCGTAGACCGCGTTGGACGCGCGCAGATAGTGGCAGATGTTGCGGTGCTCGATGACGATGCCCTTGGGCTTGCCGGTCGAGCCCGAGGTGTAGATCGCATAGGCGGGATGGGCGGGCGTCACCCCGTCGGCGCGCGGATCGACGCGCGGCGCATCCGCGCCCTCGGCCAGCAGCTGGGCGCAGCGCAGCGCCGGCGCCGGCAGGTCGCGCTCCAGCTTGGCGCCGGTGATGTCGTCGACGATGATCGCCTTCGCCTCGCAATCCTCGAGGCATTCGCCGATGCGGTCCGGCGGCGCGTCGGCGTCGAAGGGGATATAGGCCGCGCCGCATTTCAGGATGCCGAGCAGCGCGACATGCAGGTCGAGCGAGCGCGTCATCCACAGGCCGACGAAGGAGCCGGCCGCGACGCCGCGCGCCCTGAGCGCCCGCGCCACCGCATCCGCCCGCGCATCGAGATCGGCATAGCTGACACGCTCCGTGCCGAAGACGATCGCGACCGCGTCGGGCCGCGCCTTGGCCGAGGCCTCGAAGATCTCATTCAGCAGCTCGTCGCGCAGCAGGGACGGGTCGATCGTCCCGACGAGGCATCCCTCGCGGCGGTCCACGGTCACGGCGCTCATGCAGATATTCTCCCGGCTGCGGCGCGGGGCGGCTCTCCGGCCAGCCCAGCACGCCCGCCTTGCTAGCGCCCAACTGGTGGAGATTACGTTAGCGGAGCCCGCCCGATGCAGCCGGAATGCCCAGACGGCCGCTCAGCGGAAGCCGGCCGCCTGCAGCGTGAACAGCTCGGCATAGCGCCCGCCCTGCGCCATCAGCTCCTCATGGCTGCCGCTTTCGAGAATGCCGCCCTTGTCCAGCACGAGGATGCGGTCCGCCATCCGCACCGTCGAGAAGCGGTGCGAGATCAGCAGGACGGAGCGCCCCTCGGCGAGCTGGCGGAAGCGCGCGAACAGCTCGGCCTCGGCGCGGGCGTCGAGCGCCGCGGTCGGTTCGTCGAGGATCAGGATCTGCGCATCGCGGAAATAGGCGCGTGCCACGGCGATCTTCTGCCATTCTCCGCCCGAGAGCTCGACGCCCTGCGAGAAGCTGCGGCCCAGCATCTGCTCGTAGCCGTCGGGCAGGCCGGCGATCAGCGTGTCGGCGAGGCTGCGCCGGGCTGCCGCGACGATCCCCGCCCGGTCCGCCAGCGCCGCGACCCGCCCGATGCCGATATTCTCGGCCGCTGTCATGTTGTAGCGCGTGAAATCCTGGAAGATCGCGCCGACATGCGCGCGCAGCGCCGTCGGGTCCATCTCGCGCAGGTCGATGCCGTCGATGAGGATGCGGCCCTCGTCGGGATCGTGCAGGCGGGTGAGCAGCCTGACGATCGTGGTCTTGCCGGCGCCGTTCTCGCCGACCAGCGCCACCGTCCCGCCGGCCGGGATGGCGAAGTCGAGGTGGCGCAGCGCCCAGTCGTCCCGGCCCGGGTAGCGGAAGCCGACATTCTCGAACACCACGCCGCGCGCCAGAGGCTGCGGGAAGGGGCGCGGCGATACCGGGCTGGCGAGCAGCGGCTTGCGGTCGATGAAGCCGAAGAAATCGTCGAGGAACTGCGCCTGCGAGGCGAGCTGCGTCAGCCCGAGCACCTGCCCCTCCAGCAGCCCGTTGAGCCGCAGAAGGGCACCGGCGAGAAAGGTCAGGTCACCAATGCCGATCGCCCCGCTCGCCGCTCGCCAGGCGATCAGACCATAGGCGGCGTAATAGGCGAGCGAGCCCAGCGTGCCGGCGAGGCTGCTCCACAGGGCCCGGCGCAGCGCCAGCGCGCGCGTCCCGGCGATCAGCCCGGTTGCGACGGTGCGGAAGCGCTCGGCGAGATAGCCGCCGAGGCCGAAGAGCTTGACCTCCTTCGCCGTCTCGGCGGCGGAGCCGATCTGGCGCAGATATTCGAGGCGGCGACGCTCCGGCGTCTGCGCCACGCCGAGCGCATGGGTGCGGGCGTTGAAATGCGCCTCGCAGACGAGCGTCGGCCCGAGTGCGAGCGCCAGCAGCAGGATGAGCGCCGGCGCATAGGCGGCGATGCCGGCCAGCAGCGACAGAAGCGTCAGCGCGCCCTGCGCCTGCGTCAGCATCAGCGTCATGATCGTCGCGCCGCTCATGGTCTGGATGCGGGCGCGCATCAGCCGGTCCTGGCCGTCCGCCGTCTCGATCGCGGCGAGGTCGAGCGCGGCCGAATGGCCGATCAGCGCCAGGGCCATGGCAAGGTTCTGCCGCTCGCTCAGCAGCGTCTCGGCCAGCGTGCCGAAGCGCGTGCACAGGGCCGCGGCCACGGTCAGCAGGAACTCGGCCCCGACGAGCAGGGCCAGCCGGTCGAGGTCTCCGCTCGCAAGCCAGGCGCCGAAATCCGCGCCCGGCGCCGGCATGCCGTTCAGCCGCACGATCTCGTCCACGATCAGCTTGCCGACGGCGAGCACCAGCAGCGGCTGCAGCGCCCGCGCCAGCCGCAGCCCCGCCACCAGCAGGCAGAGCGGCCGGCTGGTGCGCCAGAGCGAGCGGAGCAGGCGGGGCAGATGCACCAGCGTGCGCAGGCGCGCGCGCCAGCCGGGCGGTGCCGCGCGCATGGACAGGACCGGGCGGGACGGTGCCCGGCTCATGCGGGCTGCACCAGCTGCGGCGCCGGGCAGAGCGCGCCTGTGGCCGCCGGTGCCGCCGGCGGGGCGGGCTCGAAGGCCCTTTCCGTTAGCCGGATGGTGCGGCAGGCCGCAAGCCCCTGCGGCTGGCGATGCGCGATCACCACGAAGGCAGCGTTCGGCAGGGCTTGCCGCAGCCCGGCGAGCAGCGTCGCCTCGGCCGCGACGTCGAGCGCGCTGGTCGCCTCGTCGAGCATGATCCAGTCCGGCCGGTGCAGATGAAGCCGGGCCAGAGCCAGCCGCTGCTTCTCGCCGCCGGAGAGCCCGTGTCGCGCCGTGATCCAGGCCTGCTCGTCCTCGCTCCAGAGATCGCCAAGGCCGACCGCCGCCAGCGCCGCCTGGTAGTCCTCGGCCGTGAAGCGCTCGGGCAGGGCCGGATAGGCCAGCGAGGTGGCGAGGCTGCCGAGCGGCAGATAGGGCTGCTGCGGCGCAAAGAAGATCGCGCCGTCAGGCCGCTCGATCCGGCCCTCGCCATGCGGCCAGAGCCCGGCGATCGCCTTGACCAGCGTGCTCTTGCCATGGCCGGAGGGCGCGACCAGCCAGCAGCATTCGCCCGGAGCCACGGTGATGCCGCCGACCGGCTCCAGCGGCCTGCCCTGCGGGGTGGCGAGCGCCAGCCCGTCGATACGCAGCCCCTGGCGGCCGAGCGCGATCATCGCGGGCGGCTCGGGCGCGCCGGCCGCCTCGGCGGCGGTGAGGAAGTGATCGAGACGCCCCGCCGCCGCCGCGAGCGTGACGAGATCGCGATAGGAGAAGATGAACCAGGACAGGGTCGTGACCACGTTCTGGAAGGCCGAACGGAGCTGCATCAGCCCGCCGAAGGTGATCCGGCCGGCGAGATAGGCCGGTAGCGCCAGGAAGATCGGAAGCGTCAGCACCGTCTGGAAATAGGGACGGGTGAAGAAGCCCTGGATCAGTTCGCGATCGGCGACACGGCGCCAGTTGCTCAGCGCGGCGCGCAGGCGCCCGTCGATCAGCCGGCGTTCCGCCGCCTCGCCGCTGGCCAGCGCCACCGGCTCGACATTCTCGCGCAGGCGCGAGAGGGCGAAGCGGAAGTCGGCCTCGCGATGCTGCTGCTGATAGTTGAGCGCGGTCAGCGGCCGACCGAGCCACTGCGTCACCACGCTGGCGAAGAACACGTAGATCGGCGCCGCCCAGACCATGTAGCGCGGCACCTCGACATCGATGCTGCCAAGGCTGAAGGCCAGCGGAAAGGTCGACAGCGACCAGAGCAGCATGGCGTAGGTGACGAGCGCCACGCAGCTGGTGATGAGATCATTGGCCTCGACGGTCAGCTTCTCGACGAAGATGCGGCAATCCTCGGCGATGCGCTGGTCGGGGTTGTCGAGGCCCTCGTCGACCCGCCCGCGCATGTGCCAATAGGCTTTGTTCGCCAGCCAGCGGTTCATCGCGGCTTCGGTGAGCGTGCGCCGCCAGCGGATCTGCAGGAGCTTGCGCAGATAGTTCGCGGTCAGGAAGATTGCGACGCTCAGCGCCGTCAGCATGAAGTAGATGCCGATCTGCCTGATGGCCTCCGGGGCATCGAGCTTCTGCAAGGCGTTGTAGAAGTCGGCATTCCAGGAGATCAGCCGCACGCCGATCCTGACCCCGATCAGCCCGAGCGCCAGAATCGCCAGGAACTGCACCACGCCGATCCAGCCGCCGGGACCGGCGATGCACAGGCGGGTCAGGCGATAGAGGCGGCGCAGCAGCTTGATCATGACGCGGCCTTGGGCTCCGGCTTGCGCAGCCGCGGCGCCGGCGGCTCGGGCGTGTCGAGCCGAAAGATCGCCTCGGCGAGGCCGGCGAGCCGATCGCGCTCATGGCTTTCCGCGGTCGTCGGCAGCAGCACCGCGAGGTCGCGCACCCCGAGGTCGGCGAGCTGGTAGGGCGTGCCGTGGCTGTATTCGAGATGGCCGCGGCCGATGATGCCGACGACTACCGCGTCCGGCCCCTGCGTCGCGAGATGGTCCGCGATCCGGCAGGCGAAGGCGCGGTCCCAGGTCTGCTGCGCCCGCACGAAGCGGTCGCTGTCGAAGCGCACCGGCGACTGGCGGCCCGAACCGCTCATCAGGCTCGCCAGATAGGCGCGGTAGGCGTCCGTCGCGGGCGCCGACGGCGTGACGCCATCGCGCTCCTCGACCGGGATCGCCTCCCAGCCGAGCTGCCCCACCCGCGTCACCAGCGGGCGATGGCAGTTCAGCGCCAGCATCTTGAGGTTCTGCTGCCGGCAGAAATGGAAGAGCGGCAGATAGAGCGCCGGATCGAAGCCCCAGACCTCGAACCATTCGCTGCGCGCTATGAAGGTCTCGGTGTCCATCTCGCCCGCCACCCAGGCGTCGAGCACCGGCTGGCAGCGCAGCGGGAACATTTCGAAGCCGATAGCGAGGTTCGGTCGCAGTGTGTGCAGCGCCACCGCGACATGCAGCTGCCAGCGATGGATCTCGGCGACGTCATGCGTCTCGCCGAGCAGCACGACGCGCCGCTCGGCGAGACGCGCCAGCAGGTCGCACCAGGCGATCGCGCCGCCGCTGGCCGGATCGAGCCAGGTCGCGCGCGGATGCGCGACTTGGCGGGAGGACACCGATTCCATGGCTCAGGCCGCGATGCCGGGCACGTCGGCGAAAGCCGCGGCCGGGCCGGCGAGCACCAGGCCAAGCGGCGCGCCCTCGGCGTCCTCGCCATGCAGCTCGACGCCGGCCGGCACCTCACGGCGCAGCCAGCGCGCTACCGCCCCGGCCTTGAGATGCAGGTGGAAGTCCGCCTCCATCAGGTTGACGAAGCCCATGGCGGGCTTCGCCTCGGGCAGCACGCCCTGCCAGAGCTGGTGCAGGTCGGGCCGGCGCAGCTCGACCGTCACCGGGGTGCCGGTGGCGCGGATCGCCGCGAAGCTGACCGCACCGAGATCGCCCTCGGGCACCTCGGGCTTCTCCCCGCCCGCCGACGGGGCCGGCTTCTCCTTCGGCTCCAGCGCCTCGCCCGGGCCGAACGGCGCCAGTGCCTGCTCGAACAGCTCCGGGCCGTCCAGCGCGATCAGGCTGTAGAGCGTCTCGCCGGCGGCGTCCTGGCATTCCAGCCGCGGCAGCGCCTTGTCGCGCATCTTGCTGGTGCGGTCGGCGACGAGGCCCGCGATCGCCGCTAGGTCGAGCCGGCTGTCATGGGCCTCGCCCGACAGCACGATCGCGCCGTCCTCGACCGCGACGCGCTCGACCGTGCCGATGCGCTCATGGGTGGCACCGCCGCCGCGGGCGCTCAGCATCACGCGGCCCATCGCCGGCAGGCTCGCCAGCACGTCCTCGGTCCTGGCGGTCAGGCGCTCGCGCGGATTGGGGGTCTCGGTCATCGTCTCGTACTCCATCGGAAAACGGGGAAGCGACGCCCCGGGGTCTCGCTCGGGGCGTCGCCGGAACGGCCGCCCGCGTGCGGGCGGCCGCGAAGGGCTCGCTCAGAAGTCGACCTGGGCGGAGATCTTGAAGGTGCGGCCGGGCGCGGCCTGCAATTCGAGCGGATTGCCGGCGGCGACGGCGACAGAGGGCGTCTTGGCGTAATCGAATACGTTCGCGAAATAGCGCGTGTTGAAGATGTTCTGGACGCCGGCGCGCAGCGTGAACTGCGAGGCGGGCTTCCAGTTCACATAGCCGTCGAAGACCGCATAGCCGGCAGGCTTGAAGACGTCCGGCGAACTCGCGCGGTTGACGCCGCCGGCGAGCGTGCTGATCACCTCGGCCTCGAGCCCGTATTCCGGCATCAGGTACTTCACCCCGAGAACGGCGGTGAAGGGCGCCATCGCGTTGTAGGCCGTCTTGGCCGCGCCCGCCGTGGCGCGCTGCTGGCCGTACTGGTAGCTCAGCGCGACATTGGCGACCCAGCGCTCATGGAACTTCCACTCCGCCGAGGCCTCGACGCCCGAGATCTCCAGCCGTGAGAGGTTGCGCGAGGTGTAGTCGTTGGTGCCCGGGATCTGCTGCAGCGACTGGATGAAGTCGCGATAACGCGAGTGGAACACGCCGACCGAGAACCAACCGTTCTCGAAGCGCCCGCGCAGGCCGGCCTCGTAGGAGCGCACGCTCTCCGGCTTCAGGTCCGGATTGGGGATGAGGTTCGAGGTCCCCATCGGCAGCGAGGTGTAGAGCTGCTGCGCCGTCGGCATCTTGAAGCCCTCGGCATAGCGGGCATAGAGCGAATAGGTCTCGTCGAGCTTGAACAGCGTGCCGACCTGCGGGATCAGCTTGTGCGAATCCAGCTCGCGCGGCGCCTTGCCGGGCACGACCACATAGCCCTGGCCGATGCGCGGATCGATGTTGTAGTTGGCGTGGCGGACACCGGGCGTGATGGTCCAGCGCCCGTCGAGCAGCTCGATCTCGTCCTGGATGAAGAAGTCGTAGCGCGTGGTGGTGGCGTTGGCGAAGTTGAAGCCGCCGGCGATCGTCGTGGTGGTCACGCCGGTCGCCAGATTGCGCACGTCGTCGCGCCGCTCATAGTCGGTGCGGGTGGTGTCGCCCTGGAAGCCATAGGTCAGGCGATGCATGCTCGGGCCGAGCCGGAAGCTCGACTTCGCCTGCACGTCGGCCTGCATGAAGTCCTCGGTATAGTCGAGCAGCCCGCGCGTGAAGCGCTGCTGGCCGTTCGCCAGCGTCTGAAAGCGGTTGCTGACGAAGACCCGACGCTGCGGCGAATACTGCACCTGCCAGCGCAGCGAATCGATGAAGCCCGCATTGATGTCCCAATCGTGCTCCAGCGAGACGCGCTTGCGCGACTTCACCTGGTTGCGCAGATAGGGACCGCTGCGGATGCCGCTGCTCACGACGTTGTAGTCGAAGAGCTGGTTCACGGTCTGGTCGTTGTAGAGATATTCGCCGGTCAGCTTGAAGGTGTGGTCGGTCGCCGGCTTGAAGACCAGCTTGCCGAACGCGTTCCAGACCGAGACGTCGAGCGGATTCGTCTTGTTGCAGGGCAGGAAGCGCGCGGTCGGCACCGGGCAGCCCCAGCGTCCGCCATCGGCGCGGGCGGCGCGGAACTCCGGCTCGCTCGCCGCGCGATGGCTCAAGCCGAAGATCGCCTCAAACTGCGGCGAGAAACGATAGGCCGCGATGCCGGACTTGGTGAAGCTGCGGTCGAGGCTGTCATAGCCGACGCTGGCGCGCGCGCCATAGGCCTTGCCGTCCTTGAGCAGGTCGGACGGGTCGAGCGTGCGATAGGCGACGATGCCGGCGAGCGCGTCGGCGCCCCAGAGCACCGAGCCCGGGCCGCGCACGATCTCGACATTCTTCATGAAGGGCAGGTCGACGAAGTCGCGCGTGCCGTCAGTGATGCGCTCGATCACGCGCGAGCCGTCGACCTGCATCTGGACGCGGTTGCCGCCGACGCCGCGGATGGTGAAGCCGCCGAAATTGCCGAACGGATCGGTGGAGGTGGTCTGGCGGTTGACGCTGACGCCCGGCTGGTAGCGCACCAGGTCCTGGGTGTCGCGCGTCATGCGCTCGTCGAGTTCCTGCCGCGAGATCACCGTGACGGTGCCCGGCACGTCGAGCGCCTGCTTCTCGCCGCGGGTCGCGGTCACGGTGATCTGGTCGAGCGGGATCGTTCCAGCCGGCGGCGCGTCCGCGTCCGCCCGTTGCGCCAGCGCCCCGCCGGCAAGGCAAGTCGACGACAGCAGCGCGACCGCCGCCAGATTGTAATTCTTCTTCATCTCAGCACCCCGATATCTTGTGAGCGCTGATAGGCGAGTCATGCGAGTCGAATCAACAGTATTTTAACTGACGATATTTTGATGAAATCTAATACCGATCCGCAGTTTTTCATAATTCTATATCAATATTTGGAACTGGAATAATAAATATAGGATCTTGAGCTATCCGTCATGCGGACAGGCAGCGCGCAAATGCCCGAAAACGCCCGGCAAGGGCGCATGGATCGCGGTTCTTAAGGGCGATGGGGCAGCAGCGGCGGCCGCGGCCGATCAGTCGCGCGAGAGCGCCGCCACCGGATCGAGCCGCGCCGCGTTGCGCGCCGGCAGGAAGCCGAAGGTCAGCCCGATCAGGGTCGAGCAGGCGAGCGCCACCGCGAAGGCCTCGCCCGAATAGACGAAGGTGATCGAGGCGCCGGCCGTCTTGAAGGCGGTGCCGATCCCCAGCGCCAGCCCGATGCCGAGCAGGCCGCCGAGGAAGCAGACCAAAGAGGCCTCGATCAGGAACTGCTGCAGGATGTCGCTGCGCCGCGCGCCCACCGCCATGCGCAGGCCGATCTCGCCGGTGCGCTCGACCACCGAGACCAGCATGATGTTCATCACCCCGATGCCGCCGACTAGCAGCGAGATCACCGCGATCGACGAGATCATCAGCGTCATCGTCTCGGTCGAGCTGGTCACGGCCTCGCGGATGGCGCCCTGGTTGAAGATGAAGAAGTCCTGGGTGCGGTGGCGATAGGTCAGAAGCTCGGTCACCGCCTCCTGCGCCGCGTCCATCGGCACCTCGTCGGCGACGCGCAGCGTGATGCTGCGCAGCGAGAGATCGCCGAGGAAACGGCCCTGCACCGCCGTATAGGGCAGGAAGAGCTGCGGATTCTGGCTGGAGCCGAAGCCGCCCTGTTGCGGCTGCATCACCCCGAGCACCCGGCAGGGCACGTTGCCGATCAGGATCACCGCGCCGATCGGGTTCTCGCCATTGGGAAAGAGCACGCTGCGGGCGTTCTCGTCGATGACCACGACCTGGGAGAGCCGGGCGACGTCGTCCTGCGTGAAGAAGGAGCCCTGCGCCAGGATGCTGCCGCGCACGTCGAAATAGGCGGCCGAGACGCCGTTCACCAGCGCATTGGCCTCGACATTGCCGAAGCGCACCGTGGCGCTGGTCGAGACGGTGGGCGTGACGGCGGCGGCATAGGGCTGGCCGGCCAGCGCCTCGGCGTCCTGCACCGTCAGAGTCCTGACCCTGTCGGCCCGGCGGTCGCCAAAGCCCGTGCCGGGGAAGATCTCCAGCGTGTTGGTGCCGAGGCCCGCAATGTTGGCGAGCACGCGCTGGCGGGCGCCCTCGCCCAGCGCCACGACGCTGACCACGGCGGCAATGCCGATGACGATGCCGAGCATGGTCAGCATGGTGCGCAGCTTGCGCGCAGCCATCGCCTTCAGCGCCATGCCGAAGGCCTCGCGCAGCCGGCCCAGACCGGAGGAGAGCCAGCCGCCAGGCTTCGGCAGCACCTCGCCCGGCGTCGCGGTGGAGCGCGGCGCCGTGCGCCGGTCGGAGACGATGCGGCCGTCGCTGATCTCGACGATGCGGTGGGCGCGGGCCGCCACCGACATGTCGTGGGTGACGAGCACGATGGTGTGCCCCTCGCGGTTCAGCTCCTCGATCAGCGCCAGCATGTCCTCGCCGCTGGCCTTGTCGAGCGCGCCCGTCGGCTCGTCGGCGAGCAGGATGCGCGCGCCGTTCATCAGCGCGCGGGCGATCGAGACGCGCTGCTGCTGGCCGCCCGACAGTTCGGAAGGCCGATGGCCGATGCGCGCGCCAAGCCCCAGCCGCTCCAGCAGGCGCGCGGCCCGGCCCCGCCGGGCCTCGACCTCGACGCCGGCATAGATGGCGGGCACCTCGACATTGGCGAGCGCCGAAAGCTCCGGCAGCAGATGGTAGCGCTGGAAGACGAAGCCGAAATATTCGCGCCTGAGCCGCGCCAGCTCGTCGGGATCGAGCGAGGCAGTCGGGCGCCCGTCGATCTCGTAGCTGCCGCCGGTCGGCCGGTCGAGGCAGCCGATGATGTTCATCAGCGTCGACTTGCCCGAGCCCGAGGCGCCGACGATCGCCACCATCTCGCCGGCCTCGATGACGAGGTCCGTGCCGTCGAGCGCGGTGACCGCGGCCTCGCCCGTGCCGAAATCCCGCCGGACGCCGGACAGCCGGATGAGCGGCGGCGCCATGCCTCAGAACCCGAAGGGCGACGAGCGCCTGCGCATCTGGCCGGCGGCGTTCGGCCCGCCGGTGGCGCGCGCCGTGACCACGCGCTCGCCCGCCTTCAGGCCCGAGGTGATCTCGGCCTGGATCTTGTTGTCGAGCCCGACCGTGACCTTGCGCGGCTGCGAGCCGCCGCTGCCGTCGACCACGTCGACGAAGCTTTCGCGCCCGCGCTTGCGTACCGCGGTCGAGGGCACCAGCACCGCGTCCTTGGCGCTGCCGACCACCACCGTGACCTGCGCGGTCATCGAGGTCAGCAGGTAGCCGTCCGGATTGGGCACCTCGAACAGCGCGTTGTAGTAGATCGCCGCGGTGGTCGAGCTGGTCGAGGAGGCTGCCGAGGAGCTGCTGGCGTTCTGGGTCTTGAGCGTGTCGGGCGCCGGCTCGACGAAGCGCACCTTGCCGGGGAAGCGCCGCTCCGGCGCGCCGAGCACGCTGAAATACACCTGCTGGCCGGGCTTCACCCGCAGCACGTCGGCTTCCGAGATCTTCGCCTTGACCGTCATCGAGGAGACGTCGCCCAGCACCACGATGGTCGGGGCCGACTGCACGGCGTTCACCGTCTGCCCTTCCTGGGTAACGATCGCCAGCACGGTGCCGGCGACCGGCGCGGTGATGCGGGTGTAGCCGAGATTGACGCGCGCGGTCTCGACCTTGATGCCGCCGGCGGCGATCTGCGCGTCGAGCGCGGCGATCTGCGCCTTGGCCGTGCGCACAGTCATCCGGGCGTTCTCGAAGGCGTCGCGCGAAACCGCGTTCTGGGCGACCATGCGCTCCTGCCGCTCCAGCACGGATTCGGCATAGGCCAGGCTGGCGCTGCGCTCCTCGCGCTGGGCCCGCAGCGCCGCGAGATCGGCTTCCGCCGAGCGCAGGGCATTCTGCAGGGTGACGCCGTCGATCTCGGCGATCAGGTCGCCGGCGGCGACGCTCTGGCCGAGTTCGACCTTGAGCGAGATCACCCGGCCGGACACCTGCGCGCCGACGCTGACCTGGCGGACCGGCTCCAGCGAGCCGCTGGCAAGCACGGCGTCCTCGATGTCGCCGGTCACCGCCGCGACGTTGGGCAGCGCCGCGCGCTGCACAGGTCCCACCTGCTGGCGCGCCTGCCAATAGGCGTAGCCGCCGGCCGCAGCGGCGAGCAGCAGGGCGGGCAGGAGCAGGCGGCGCAGCCTCATGGTCGCGACCTCCCCTCGGGCGTGATTCGCAGGCGCGGTCCGGTTTGGCCGTCGACCACTGCCGTTGTCGAGACGTCGACGGGTCGCAGCCAGCCGCCGCCGAGCGCCTTGTTGAGCGCGATGAAGCCGGTCGCGAGGGCGATCCGGCTCTGCAATACGGATTCTTCGGCCGAATAGAGCGTGCGCTGCGCGTCGAGCACGTCGAGGAAGCTGGCGCCGCCGGAGCCGTAGAGCGCCCGCGACAGCCGCGCCGCCTCGGCGGACGCACGCGCCACCTCGCCGAGCCGCGCCAGCCGCACCCGCTCCTGCCGCAGCGCGACCAGCCCATCCTCGACATCCTGCAAAGCGCCCAGAACCGCGAGGCGGAAGGCGCCGTCGCTCTGGTCGCGCCGGGCGCGCGCGGCGTCGACCGCCGCAGCCAGCTCGCCGCCATTGAAGATCGGCACCGAGAGCGTCGGCCCGAACGACCAGCCGATCGCGGAGTTGCGGGCGAGATCCCCGAGCTTCAGCGCCGAGGTCGAGATCGTGCCGGTGAGCGAGACCGAGGGATAGCGCGCCGCCTCGGCCTGGCCGATCCGCGCCGTCGCCTGGGCGAGCCGGCGCTCGGCCGCCCGCACATCCGGGCGCCGCAGCAGCACCTGCGCCGGAATGCCGGCGCGCGGCGGCGCCGGCGCGGCCGGAATGGCGCCACCTGCGCCGCCGAGCCCGGCCATCGCCGCGGGCGGCCGGCCGGTCAACACCGCGAGACGGTGCAGGCTCTGGGCGAGCGCGGCTTCCAGCGTCGGGATCTGCGCTTCGGTGCCGGCCGCCTGCGCGGTGGCACGGGCGGTGTCGATCGCCGAGACGTCGCCGGCCTGGAAGCGGGTGCGCGTCAGCGCCTCGGTCTCGCGCTGCAGCCGCGCGGTCCGCCGCGCCAGCGCGATGCGCGCCTGCAGGCCGCGCGCCTCGACATAGGTCGCGGCCACGTCGCCGACCAGCGTCAGCATCACGGTGTCGAGATCGTCGAAGGCGGCGTCGACGCCGTACTCCGCCGCCTCGACCGCCCGGTCGCGCGCCCCGAAGAGGTCGATCTCCCAGGAGGCGTCGAACCCGCCGCGGAAGCTGTTGCGGGTCACCTGCGCGGCCCGCGAGCGCGTGGCCGAGGCACCGCCGCCGACCTGCGGGAACAGCGCGCCGACCGCCTGGTCCTGGCTGGCGCGCGCCTCGCGGATCCGGGCCTTGGCCTGCGCCACGTCGAGATTGCCGGCGATGGCAGTCTCGATCAGCCGGTCGAGCGCGGGATCACGGAAGCTGCGCCACCATTCGCTCGGGCGCGTCGCGCGCGCCGCCTGACCCTCGCGCCAGCCCTCGGGCACGGCGACGGCGGGGGCGGCGTAGTCCGGGCCGACCGAGCAACCCGCCAGCAGGCAGGCCAGGGCGGCGCAGCGCAGACATGTCGCGATGAAAGCCAAGCAGCGCAGTCCGTCACGTTCCGACAGGCAGGGAAACGCCACCTTTGGCCCGCCGGCCGATGAGTCGTCAATCGGCGCCGGAGGAGGACAGCCCGGCCAGCCGGCAGCAAAACGCCCGCCGCATCGGTGCGGCGGGCGTGGAAGCGGACGCCTGTACGGGCGCGCCCTGCTTACTTCTTCTGGCCGGCCTTCTTGCGCTCCAGCGCCTCGAGCTCGCGCTTGGATTCGGCCTCGTAGCTGCGCTTGTTGAACGGCGTGCCGGACTTGTCGGCGACCTCGCGCACCACCGCCCACTTCTCCTTATAGGTCACAGGCACGTAGCGGTCCTCGCCGTTGAACTCCTTCTTCTCCTCCTCGCTGAAGCGGTAGCTGAAGAAGCACTCCCGGATCTTGGCCGAGAGCTCCGGCTTGAGATCATGCGCGTGGACATAACCGTTGGTCGGGAAGACTTCGCTCGTATAGAGCACGCGGAAATCCTCGCGCTTGATCGTGCCGCGCTGGACCATGCGCTCGAACACGTCGTCGGCGACGGCGGCCATGTCGTAGTCGCCATAGTTGACGCCGAGGATCGACTTGTCGTGCCCGCCCGACATCAGCGGCTTGTAGTCGCTCTCCGGCGTGAGGCCGAGCGGCGGGAACAGCACGCGCGGCGCCAGATTGCCCGAATTCGACGAAGGCGAGGTGTGCGCGACCTTCTTGTCCTTGAGGTCGGCCATGGTCTTGTAGGGGCTCGACGCCTTGACCAGCGCGATCAGCTTGTAGCCGCGCGGGCCGGCCTCGGAGCCGCCGGCGGCGAAGGGCACCGCACCGGCCATGTTGACGGCGAACGCGGTCGGACCGGTCGAGAAGCCGGCGATGTGCAGGCGGCCCGAGCGCATTGCCTCGATCTGCGCCGTGTTCGACTGCACCGAGAAATAGACCACGCGCTTGCCGATGCAGGCGGTGAGGTGGTTGACGAACGGCTTCAGCACGTTCGCATAGATCGCGGGATCCTCGATCGGGGTATAGGCGAAGACCAGCGTCGAGGGATCGCGCTGCTTGGCCGGATCGCTCGGCAGGTCGGCGACGAGGTCGTTGTTGGCGTCGCAATAGGCGTCGTCGAGTTGGCCGCGATTGGCGCAGGCCTCCTGCGCCGAGGCACCGCCGGCGGCGAACAGCAGCGCGAGCGCGGAGCCGATCGCGGCGGCGCGCACGAAACCCGGAACTCTCATCGTCTTCCTCCCATCGGCCGCGTTGGGCCTTCGATCTTTGCGGCCGCCCCTGCGCCGCTGCGGCGGGGCGGTCCTATGCCGGCGAACCTTTCGGCACATATGTTAGAACGTCAACAATTTTGTTCATGTCGCCCACGGCCTGCACGAACGCGCATCGGCAAATCGCGGCGGCGGCTATTGATTCCACGCCCGAGGCTTGGCATCCCGGCTTTCCACGATCGTTCCCCTTCCGTCATGGGACAGCCGGGCCCCGCCTTCCGGGCCCTACGGACGACCCCGAGCGCAGGACCGAGAGCCGCAGGCCATGTACAGCGAGACCGACCGGCTCAGGATTCGCGCGGCGTGGCTCTACCATGTCGAGGGGCTGACCCAGAACGAGGTCGCCGCCCGGCTCGGCATCAACCGCGTCATGGTCGTGCGCATCCTCGCCGACGCCCGCCGCCGCAACGAGGTCCGCGTCTCCATCGCCTCGCCGCTTGCCGAATTCGTCCGGCTCGAGCGCGAGGTCGAGGCGCGCTACGGCATCGCCCGCGTCATCCTCGCCCCGTTCGACGACCCCGAGGAGGATCCGGTCAAGGTCATCGCCGCCGCCGCCGGCACCTTCGTCTCCGGCATCATGCGGCCGGGCATGACGGTCGGCGTCGGCTGGGGCCGCACGCTCTACAACATGCTGCCCTTCATCAGCGGCAACACGCTGGAGGGCTTCCGCGTCGTCTCGCTGCTCGGCGGCATCGCTGCGGCAAGGCGCTTCAACCCGGCCGAATTCGCCTGGCAATTCGCCGAACTCTTCCAGGGCGAGGGCTTCCTGGTCCCGGCCCCGGCCGTGGTCGACGATCCCGAGACCAAGCACGCGCTGCTCGAACGCTGCGGCCTCGCCGCGATCTTCGAGATGGCGGAAGCGCTCGATGTCGCCCTGCTCTCGGTCGGCGGCATCTCGACCCTGACCACCAGCTTCCGCACCGGCTACATCAGCGAGGCCGACAGGCGCTCGCTGCTCGAGGCCGGCGCGGTCGGCGACGTGCTCTACAACTTCATCGACGAGGCCGGGAACGTCCTCGACCACGAGGTCAACAAGCGGGTGATCTCGGCCAATCTCACCAAGCTCAGGCGCACGCCCGAGCGCGTGCTGATCTCCGGCGGCCGCGAGAAGCTCGTCGCGCTCAAGGCCTCGATCGAGACGATCCGCCCGACCACGCTGATCACCGACGAGCAGACCGCGCGCTTCCTCGCCGCCTGAGCCCGCCGCGGGTCGCGACGCCCGCAGCGTCGCACGCACCCCTCCCGATCCCCGTTTCCAGCACCGGAAACCGCCGGTCGCGCGCCGTCGCGGGCGGCCGCGTTTTGCCGTTGACAGCCTCACAGCGATCGAACATTCTGCAATTAACAAATACAAATGTTCGAGGAGGAAGCCACATGACATTGACCCGCCGTCAATTTGCCGGCGGCGCGCTCGGCGCGTCGCTGCTGCCGTCCCTGCCCGCTTTCGCGCAGGGCAAGAAGCTCACCGCCTACATGGGTCCGCCCGAGCCGACCTGCGCCGCGCTCGCCAGGGAATTCGAGAAGAGCGCCGGCATCTCGACAACCTTCCTGCGCCTCTCGGCCGGCGAGGCGGTCAACCGCATCCGCGCCGAGCGCGCCCGCCCGCAGGCCAGCGTGCTCTACGGCATCGGCCTGCCCTCGATGATGACGCTGAAGAGCGAGGGGCTGCTCCAGCCCTACAAGCCGAAGGGCGTCGCCGACATCCCGGCGAAATATGTCGATCCGGAAGGCTACTGGACCGGCATCGACGTCGACTTCATCGGCATCGCCTCCAACAAGACCTTCCTCAAGGAGAAGGGCCTCAAGGCGCCGACCAGCTGGGAGGACCTGACCAAGCCCGAGTTCGCCGGGCAGATCTGCATCGGCAGCCCCGCCACCTCCGGCACCGGCTACATGTTCCTCGCCACGATCCTGCAGCTCATGGGCCAGGAGAAGGGCTGGGACTACATCAAGCGCTTCAACGCCAACGTCTCGCAGTACACCCGCTCCGGCATCGGCCCGACCCAGCTCGTCGGCCGCGGCGAGGTCGGCATCGGCATCCTGTTCGCCCACGACATCCTCGGCAGCATCCACAAAGGCTTCCCGCTGGAGATGACCCTGCCGACCGAGGGTACGGGCTACGACCTGTTCTGCGCCGTGATGCTCAAGGACGCACCGGAGCCCGAGGCGGCCAAGGCCTTCCTCGACTGGGCGGTGACGCCCGCCTCGCAGGAGACGCTGGCGGCGTCGGAGTATTTCGACATGCCGACCAACACCAAGGCCAAGGTCCACGATCTGGTGAAGCCCTTCGCCTCGGCCAAGCTGATCGACTTCGATTTCAACTGGGCCGGCAGCTCGGACACGCGCAAGACCATCATCGCGCGCTTCCAGAACGACATACTCGCCGGACGAAAGTGAACCGATGAGTGCCGTCGCGCCTGCGGGCCTGACGGAGCGCGCGCAGCGGCGGGACTGGACCCTCTACTGGGTCTACCCCGTCGCGGCCGCCTTCGTCCTGATCTTCACCGCCTATCCGATGCTCGACCTGCTGCTGCGGGCGTTCACGGTGGACGGGCGGGTCTCCTTCGCCCTGCTGTGGGACACCGTCGCGGATCCCTACAACCGCGCGGTGTTCTGGAACACGCTGCTGCTGGGGGCGACGGTCGCCGTCCTCGGCACCGTGCTCGCCACGCTCTACGCCTATGCGATCGCCCGCGTGGCGATCCCCGGCAAGCGCGTCTGGCACTTCTTCGCGCTGCTGCCGACGATCTCGCCGCCGATCCTGATGGCGCTCGGCCTGATCATGCTCTACGGGCGGCGCGGACTGATCACCCATGAGCTGCTCGGGCTGCAGACCACCGGGCTCTACGGCTTCACCGGCCTGGTGATCGCGCAGCTGATCTCCTACTTCCCCTTCGCCTACCTGCTGATGCTCAACCTGTTCCGCGGGCTCGACGCCTCGCTGGAAGAGGCGGCCTCGACCATGGGGGCGAATGGCTGGCGCGTGCTGCGTACCGTCAGCCTGCCGCTGCTGGTGCCCGGCCTGGCCGGCTCCATGCTGCTGATGTTCAGCTACTCCTTCGCCGATCTCGGCAACCCGCTGCTGCTCGGCGGCGACTTCCCGGTGCTGTCCTCGCAGATCTACCAGACCATCATCGGCATGTACGACATCCCGAAGGGAGCGGCGCTGGCGGTGCTGCTGCTGGTGCCGGCGCTGATGATGTTCTTCGCCCACAAGGCGTTGAGCGCACGCATGTCCTTCGCCTCGGTCGGCGCCAAGGGCTCGAGCCGGCATCGCGAGGTGCGCCATCGCGGCGTGCGCATCGCGGCACTGGCCTTCGTCGGCGGCATCACCCTGGTGATCTGCCTGCAATACGCCACCGTGCTCGCCGGCGCCTTCACCCAGCTCTTCGGCATCAATTACGGCTTCACCACCAAGCATCTGGTCGCCGCCATCACCAAGTCGCGCGGGGCGATCCTCGACACGCTGCTGCTCGGCCTGGTCGCGTCCTTCATCTCGGTGATGCTCGGCCTGCTGATCGCCTGGGTGGTGGCGCGCACCCGCGCCCGCGGCCAGTCGCTGCTCGACTTCACCGCCAACCTGCCGCTCGCCATCCCCGGCACCGTCATCGGCCTCGCCTTCGGGCTGGCCTTCAACGGCCCGCCGCTGATGCTGACCGGCACCGCCGCGATCATCGTCGCCGCCTTCGTCGTCCGTTCGCTGCCCTATGGCATCCGCTCGGGCGTGGCGGCGCTCAACCAGATCAACCGCACGCTCGACGAGGCCTCCACCACCATGGGCGCCACCTCGGGCCAGACGCTGTGGCGCATCCTGCTCCCCATCGTCCAGCCGGCCCTCCTGGCCGGGATGATCTTCTCGTTCACGCGCAGCGTTACCACGCTGAGCGCCGTCATCTTCGTGGTCTCGCCGCACTGGGCCCTCGTCACCCCGACCATCCTCTCCCAGATGGATCGCGGCGACGTCGGCGAGGCGGCCGCTCTCAGCGTCATCGTCGTGGTGATGGTGCTGGCGGTGATCCACGGCGTGCCGCGGCTGCTCGGCGGCGACTGGCGCGAAGCCCGCTGAGGGACAGCCGACATGCAACAGACACTCGCCAAGGCGCTCGCCATCCGCAACCTCGACAAGTCCTACTCGCTGGGCGGCGGCCGCCGCCTGCCGGTGGTGACCGACTTCAACCTCGATCTCGCCCCCGGCGAATTCGTCACGCTGCTCGGCCCGTCCGGCTGCGGCAAGACCACGGTGCTGCGCACGCTCGCCGGACTGGAGGACTTCGAATCCGGCGAGATCCTGCTGGATTCCCGCTCGATCGCCCGGCTGCCGGCGCATCACCGCCGCATCGGCCTGGTGTTCCAGAACTACGCGCTCTTCCCGCATATGAGCGTGTTCGAGAACGTCGCCTATTCGCTGCGGCTGCGCCGCGTCGCCGAGGAGACGGTGCGCAGCGAGGTCGCGACCGCGCTCGCCGCCGTCGGGCTCGAGGAGTACGGCCCGCGCATGCCGGGCCAGCTCTCGGGCGGCCAGCAGCAGCGCGTCGCCGTCGCCCGCGCGCTGGTGATGCACCCCGACCTGCTGCTCTTCGACGAGCCGCTCTCCAATCTCGACGCCAAGCTGCGCGTCCAGGTGCGCTCTGAGCTGCGCCGCCTGCAGCGCCGGCTCGGCACCACCGCGCTCTTCGTCACCCACGACCAGGACGAGGCGATGAGCCTGTCCGACCGCATCGCCGTGATGAAGAGCGGCCGGATCGAGCAGGTCGGCGCGCCGCAGGAGATCTATGCCCGCCCGGCGACGCTGTTCGTCGCGCAGTTCGTCGGCAAGGTGAACCCGCTGCCGGCGACCATCGTCGGCGAGGCCGACGGCAGCGCCCAGATCGAGCTGCTCGGCACGAGGCTGAATGCGCCGGCGCCGCGCGCCGGCCTGGAGCGCGATGTGCTCGCCCTGTTGCGGCCGGAGGCCGTGACGCTCGGCGCGCCCGAGAGCGGCCTGCCCGGCGAGGTCGAGGAGATCGAATATCTCGGCGACCTGACCGAATACCGCATCCGTCTCGGCGACACGGTGGTGACCTCGGTGCGCTCCGCCCTCGGCGACGCCTTCACGATCCGCGAGGGCGATCGCGTCGGCATCGGCTTCAAGGAGCAGACCATCCACCTGCTGCCGCGCAGCGGCGCCGCCGCCTGACCGGAAGGACGATCATGACCGACGCCAAGCCCCCCTTCGACCGGGTCATCATCCTTGTTCTCGACGCGCTCGGGATCGGCGCCCTGCCCGACGTCCATCTCGTGCGCCCCAACGATGTCGGCTCCAACACGCTCAAGCATGTGGTGCGCGATGCCGGCGGGCTCTCCCTGCCCAATCTGGAGCGGCTCGGCCTCGGCACGGTCGCGCCGGATTCCGGCCTGCGCGTCGAGCCCTCGCCGATCGCCGTCCACGGCGTCTTCAACCTCGGCTACAAGGGCGCCGACACCTATCTCGGCCACCAGGTCATCATGGGCTCGCGCGTGCCCGACGTGCCTGAGGAGCTGTTCGAGGCGGTGCGCGACGATGTCGCCGCCGCGCTGCGGGCCGCCGGCCACACGGTCGAGCCGGCGGGCGAGGGCCTGGCCGCCCTCTTCGTCGACGGCCGGATGATCTGCGGCGACAATCTCGAGAGCGACCCGCTGCAGACCTATCACTGCGTCGGCTCGATCGACGAGACGCCCTATGAGGACATCGTCGCGGTCGGCGAGATGCTGCGCTCGGTGGCGCGGGTCCGCCGCGTCGTGGCGATGGGCGGCTACGGCTTCAAGGCCGCCGACATCCGCCGCTGCACCGAGCGCCGCCCGACCGGCCAGTGCGGCGTCAACAATGTCGCGCTCGGCCTCTACACCAGCAACTATGTGGTGCGGCACCTGACGCGCGGCACCAAGCCCGCCGTGCAGATCCCCACCATCCTCAAGAAGGCGGGCTACGAGGTCGAGCTGATCGGCAAGGTCGCCGACGTGATCACCTGCGAGGGCGCCCACAAGGAGCCGCATGTGCTGACCCAGCCGGTGCTCGACGCGACCTATGCCTCGCTGGCCCGCGTCCGCTCCGGCCTGATCGCGATCAACATCCAGGAGACCGATCTCGCCGGCCATGACGAGAGCGCCGCGCGCTACGCCGCCTGCCTGCGTCTCGCCGACGAGGGCATCGGCCGGATCATGGCGATGATGAGCCCGCGCGACCTGCTGATCGTCACCGGCGACCACGGCAACGACCCGACCATCGGCCATGACAAGCACACCCGCGAGTTCACGCCGCTGCTGGCCTGGACACCGGGGATCGTGCCGAAGGGCGTGTTCATGCGCGACAGCCTCTCCGATATCGCAGCCACCGTCGCCGAGGTCTTCGGCGTGGGCGCGACCGAGATCGGCACCAGCTTCCTCGACGACATCGTCCGCGCCTGACGGCTGCGGCGGGCCGGCAGGCCCGCCACTCGCGGGCGAGACGCGACTTGCCAGAACATTTGTAATCTATAGAAGCAAAAGTGCAGATCCGGATCGCTCGGCGACGGGTCGCGCGCATGGAGGACTTCATGGGCATCAATGTCGCGCCGACCGGACTGGCGCGTGATCTTCTGGCGCGTGCCGATACCGGCCGCCCCGTCCGAATCGGGCTGATCGGCTCGGGCGAGATGGGCACCGATATCGTCACCCGCGTCGCCCACATGCCGGGCATCAGCATCGGCGCGATCTGCGATCTCGACCCGGCTGCGGCGCGCAAGGCGGTCGACATCGCCTATGGCGAGCAGGGCCATCATCACGAGGCCGGCCGCCTCTCCGATCTCAACGCCGCCATGGAGGCCGGCAAGATCGCGATCACCGGCGATGCCGGGCTCGTCCTGTCGAGCGGGCTGATCGACGTCGTCATCGACGCGACCGGCGTGCCGGCGGTCGGCGCCGAGATCGGCCTTTCGGCGATGGAGCACGGCAAGCACCTAGTGATGATGAACGTCGAGGCCGACGTCACCATCGGCGCCTATCTCAAGAGCGAGGCCGACCGGCTCGGCGTCACCTATTCGCTCGGCGCCGGCGACGAGCCCTCCTCCTGCATGGAGCTGATCGAGTTCGTCTCGGCCATGGGCCATCCGATCGTGGCGGCCGGCAAGGGCAAGAACAACCCGCTCAACGTCGACGCGGTGCCGGACGACTACGCCGAGGAGGCGGCGCGCCGGCACATGAACGTGCGCATGCTGGTCGAGTTCGTCGACGGCTCGAAGACCATGGTCGAGATGGCGGCGATCGCCAACGCCACCGGGCTGGTGCCCGACAAGCCGGGGATGCACGGCCCGGCCGCGACGCTCGACCAGCTCTCCTCAACCCTGGTGCCGCAGAAGGATGGCGGCGTGCTCTCGCGCGTCGGCGTCGTCGACTACTCGATCGGCAAGGGCGTGGCGCCGGGCGTCTTCGTCGTCGCCGACATGTCGCATCCGCGGATCTCGGAGCGCATGGAGGACCTGAAGATGGGCAAGGGGCCCTACTTCACCTTCCACCGCCCCTATCACCTGACCTCGCTGGAAGTGCCGCTGACCTGCGCCCGCGTCGTGCTCTACGGCAAGCCCGACATGGTGCCGCTGGCGCGCCCCGTCGCCGAGGTCTGCGCCGTCGCCAAGAAGGACCTGAAGCCGGGCGACCGGCTCGACGCCATCGGCGAGTACTGCTACCGCGCCTGGATCATGACGGCCGGCGAGGCACGCGACGCCTCTGCCATTCCTTGCGGCCTGTTGCAGGCCGGCACCGTCACCGCCCCGATCCGCAAGGGCGAGCTCATCACCTACGCCAATGCCTCCGTCGTGCCCGGCTCGAAGATCGCCGCGCTGCGGGCGAGGCAGGACGCGCTCATCCTCGGCAAGGGAGCCTGACATCATGGCCGCTCCGGCAGTCGCCGCCGCGACGCAAGACACCACCAACCTGCCCTTCCTCTACCGGCACTATCCGCGCGAGGCGCTGCTCGACGCGCTGCGCCGAATGCACCTGATCCGCCAGTTCGAGGAAGGCGCCGAAGAGAGCTACATGCGCGGGCTGATCCACGGCACCATGCATCTCTCCATCGGCCAGGAGGCCAGCGCCGTCGGCATCTGCCTGCCGCTGACGCGCGAGGACCAGATCACCTCGACCCATCGCGGCCACGGCCACTGCATCGCCAAGGGCGCCGAGGTGAAGCGCATGTTCGCCGAGTTCTTCGGCAAGACCACCGGATATTGCGGCGGCCGCGGCGGCTCGATGCACATCGCCGACGTCTCGACCGGCAATCTCGGCGCCAACGGCATCGTCGGCGGCGGCATCCCGATCGCGGTCGGCGCCGCCCTGACCGCCAAGCGCCTGCGCACCGGCAAGGTCGCAGTCTCGTTCTTCGGCGACGGCGCCAACAATGAGGGCGCCTTCCACGAAGCGCTCAACATGGCCTCCGTCTGGACGCTGCCCGTGGTCTTTGTCTGCGAGAACAACGGCTACGGCATGTCGACCTCGACCGCCCGCTCGACCGCCGTGCCCAACATCGCCGACCGCGCCGCCGCCTATGGCATGCCCGGCGTCATCGTCGACGGCAACGACCTCTCGGCGGTGGCGGAAGCCTCGCACATCGCGGTGGAGCGCGCCCGTCGCGGCGAGGGCCCCAGCCTGATCGAGTGCAAGACCTATCGCTATCGCGGCCACTCCAAGAGCGACCGCAACCGCTACCGCACCAAGGACGAGATCGACGACTGGATGGCCAATCGCGACCCGATCGCCCGTTACGAGGCGCAGCTCGCGGAGTTCGGCATCGCCACCGACGCGGAGATCGCGGCGGTGCGCGAGGCCGTGCGCGCCGAGATCGCCGCCGGCATCGAGTTCGCCAAGGAAAGCCCGGCGCCGGCGACAGCCGATCTCGCCCTCGACGTCTACACGGAGCGGAACTGATGGACACCGCGGTCAGGGAACTGAGCTATTCGCAGGCGATCCAGGAGGCGATGGCGATCGCGCTTGAGGCCGACGAGCGCGTCGTGCTGATGGGCGAGGATATCGGCGTCTATGGCGGCGCCTTCCAGGTCACCGGCGACCTGATCGAGCGCTTCGGGCCGGAGCGGGTCATGGACACGCCGATTTCGGAGCTCGGCGGCGCCGGCGTCGCGGTCGGCGCGGCGGTCACCGGCCTGCGCCCGATCTTCGAGTTCCAGTTCTCGGATTTCGCCACGCTCGCCATGGAGCAGATCGTCAACCAGGCGGCCAAGATGCGCTACATGCTCGGCGGCGCCGTCTCGGTGCCGCTGGTGATGCGCTTCCCCGCAGGCTCCGGCACCGGTGCCGCGGCCCAGCACAGCCAGAGCCTGGAAGCCTGGCTCGGCCATGTGCCGGGGCTGAAGGTGCTGCAGCCCGCGACGCCCTATGACGCCAAGGGCATGCTGCTCGCCGCCGTCGCCGATCCCGACCCGGTGATGATCTTCGAGCACAAGCTGCTCTACAAGATGAAGGGCCCGGTGCCGGAGGGGCACTACACGGTGCCGATCGGCAAGGCGGAGATCCGCCGCGAGGGCAGCGACCTCACCATCGTCGCCACCTCGATCATGGTGCACAAGGCGCTCGAGGCGGCCCAGACACTGGCCGGCGAGGGCATCGACATCGAGGTCGTCGACCTGCGCAGCATCCGCCCGCTCGACCGCGACACCCTGGTCGCCAGCGTGCGCAAGACCTCGCGCCTGCTCTGCGTCTACGAGGGCGTGAAGACGCTCGGAATCGGCGCCGAGATCAGCGCCACCATCGCCGAGAGCGAGGCCTTCGACTATCTCGACGCGCCGATCGTGCGCCTCGGCGGGGCGGAGACGCCGATCCCCTACAATCCCGATCTCGAAAAGGCCGCCGTGCCGCAGGTGCCGGATATCGTCGCCGCCGCGCGCGACCTCGTCCGCGGGGTGCGCTGACCATGCCGGTCGAGGTCATTCTCCCCAAGGTCGACATGGACATGGCGACCGGCCGCATCTCGGCCTGGTATGTCGAGGCCGGCGCCACCGTCTCGAAGGGCGACGTGCTCTTCGAGATCGAGACCGACAAGGCGGCGATGGAGATCGACGCCCCGGCGAGCGGCGTCCTGCGCGACGTCACCGGGCAGGTCGGCGTCGACATCCCGGTCGGCGCCGCCGTCGCCTGGATCTACGAGCCGGGCGAGGCCGAGGCCAGCGCGCCTGCATCCGGCGCGCCCGCAGCCGAGGCGTCGTCGCCCGCCGCCCCGGCGCCCGCGATCATCGCGGAGGCCGCACCCGCCACCCAGCCCGAACCCGGCGCGGAACCGAAGCCCGCGGCCTGCTGCGCTCCCGCGCAGGGCGCGGGTGTGCGCGCCTCGCCGCTGGCGCGTCGCCTGGCGAAGGAAGCCGGGATCGATCTCGGTGCGGTTCAGGGTTCTGGTCCGCATGGCCGGATCGTCGAGAAGGACATCGCGGCGGCGAAGGCCGGTGGTGGAGCCAAGACCGCGAACGCATCTGTCTCCCAGACAAGCGCACCTTCTGCGCCGATGCCGGCCGCCGCGCCGCTCGCCACCGGCCAGTCGGACGAGCAGGT